>CAXBHD010000245.1:0-5007 GCA_963975335.1 uncultured Devosia sp.
GGTCCATGCGGGCCGACAGGCCCGGCGCCAGGGGAATGCTGGTCCCCCCGCCGCCGCCCATGGAGCAGGCGGCCAGGGTGATGGCGGCAGCCAGGGCGGCGAGAGGCAGCAGAGCAGGCCGGAAATGGCGCAAGGCGGTCATGGGGCAATCCTGGAAAGAAAAAGGGCTGACCGGCGCTTAGGGCGCCAGCAAGGCCAAATCATGGTGCAGGCCGTCGATTAGCGCATCGGCTCCTGCCACTGTCTTAACGCGGCGCCCGTCATGGGCATAAGGGGGCGGGTATTGATCTGGGTCAAGGCAGGGGGTCGCCATTGCGCTAGTCTGGTGGCGGCAGGCGGTCATGCGCTGCCGGGACCACCTTATTGGCGCCGTGCTTGGCGTGCATAAGGCCCCTGGGCGATCAGGCCGGTGCGCAGGGATTTGCGCTGCCGGCCGCTATTGCCTGTCCCTTTCCACTCACTTCGGAGACTACCAATGATGCTACCCAAGGGCACGACAGTCGCGGTCGCCGATGGCGAAAAGCTCAACCTCTTCCGCAATGCGGGCGATGAGGCCGAGCTGCGGCTCACTCCGGCCGAACACGATCAGGTCGAGGATGCCCATGCCGGCTCGCGCCAGACCAGCTCGGGCAATCCCGATCCGAGCCAGGCCAATGAGGATGGCTTTTCGGCCGGCATTGTCGATCTGCTCAACAAGGGCGTGCTCGAGGGCAAGATCCATGGCCTGGTGGTCATTGCCGCCCCGCGGGCGCTGGGCGAAATGCGCAAGCACTATCACAAGGCCCTGTCGGCCAAGCTGCTGGGCGAGATTGCCAAGGATCTGACCGGGCACGCCGTCGGCGATGTCGAAACCGCGATTCGGGGCGCATGAGGCGCGCGCTGGTCTGGGGCCTCGTGCTGGCCGGCGGGCTTGCCCCGCTGGCCGCGTCGGCCCAGGATTATGATCCGGTGGCCGACGGGCAGGCATTGGTGACGATGTATTGCGCCGATTGCCATGCCGTGGGTGCCACGGGCGACAGTCCCCAGCTGGGGGCGCCGCGCTTTCGCGAGCTCTATTGGCGCTATGATGTCGAATTTCTGAGCGAAGCGCTGGTGGAGGGCATTGTCACCGCCCATCCCGACATGCCGCAATTCGAGTTCGATCCCGACCAGGCCGCCGCCATCGTCGCCTATCTCAAGTCGCTGGAGCCGCAGGTCTAGCCCCATCGCTGCGCCCTTGCCTGCATTTAATCGGGCGCGAGCGGCAACCACCGCCGCCCTCAGGGATTGCTGCTGTGCCGGCCGCGCCTGTCGTGACAGGCCGGCCGAAAGCCCGCGATGGGCGTCTGCCCAGCCGATCAAGACGTCGTGTCGCAAAGCTGCCGATCCTCCAGGCGACGCTCGACGCCGCCTTGGACGCGGCCCATGCCGCCGCTGCCGAAACCAAGCGGCTTGATTGATCACCTGAAGCGAAAGGCTGTAGCCATGCCAGACAAGCAACCTGTCGATGACAAGAAGACCCCCGACCTCAAGGATGTCGAGCCCGGCAGCGACGCCGATGCGACGCCCATTGCCGAGCCCGGCGAAACCCCGCCCGAGCCGGAAGGCAACAAGCTGGGGAGCTGACAGCAAACCGAGCCTGCCGCGCCCCCGCGGCGGGCTCTTTTTCGATGACCGATAGTGCCTGGATGCCCCGATGGTGATCTCGGCGGGATTCGAACCCACGACCCCAGGATTAGGAATCCTGTGCTCTATCCAACTGAGCTACGAGACCACAGCCCTTCGATAGCAAATGCGCCGGGGGAGTGGAACCCTCCTTGCACGGTCAACGGGCCCTGAAGCGCGAGCCGGAAGCGCGCCTTACGGGGCAGCACGTGCCGCCCCGTATGGTCAGGCCGGCTAGGCCGGGGGCGTCTGTGCCAGGCTGGCCTTGTGCTCGGCGCTGGTGGAATAGGGCCAGGCCGTCGGGTCGATGTCGAGATCGCTGAACTGGCTCGGCTCGAAGACCGGCCGCGCCACCCCGCGCTTGAGCTGGGCGCGGAAATCGTTGAGCACGCGCAGCGCCACGGGAAACAGCATCATGATGGCCATGAGATTGACCAGGGCGAGCACGCCCATGACCGGGTCGGAGAAGAAGAAGACCGCCGTGGCGCCCGGCGCCGAGGCCCCCAGGAAGACGACGGCGACAATGGCAATGCGCAGGCCATGCAGGGCCGCATTGCTCTTGGTCATGACCTTGAGGGCGGTCTCGCCGAGATAGTAATTGTAGATGATCGAGCTGAAGGCAAACAGCAGGATGGCGAAGGTGAGGAAATACTGGGCCCAGCCGCCCAGATGGCTGACCAGCGACTGCTGCGTCAGCACCACGCCGTCAATGCCCTCGGCGCCGGGGACATAGACCGGGCTGAGCAGGATGATGAAGGCGGTGCAGGAGCAGACGATGATGGTGTCGATAAACACCGAAAACGACTGCGTGACGCCCTGGCTGAGCGGATGGCGCACTTCGGCGGTGGCCGCGATATTGGGCGCCGAGCCGAGCCCGGCTTCGTTGGAAAACAGGCCGCGCCGCAGGCCCTGGGCCAGGGCCGCGCCGACCCCGCCGCCAACGACCTCTTCGAGACCAAAGGCATTGGCAATGATCGACCAGAGCACGCCGGGCAGTTCGGTGATGTTGAGCGCGATCACCAGCAGGGCCATGCCGATATAGACAAAGGCCATGATGGGAATGATGACATCGGCCGCCTTGGCGATGCGGCGGATGCCGCCATAGACGATGAAGCCGGTGATCACGGCCAGGAAGATGCCGCTCCAGACCCGGTCGATCCCCAGGCTGTCATTGGCGGCGCCGGCAAAGGTATTGCCCTGGAAGGCGTTGAAGCCAAAGCCGAAGGCGGCCAGCAGGCAGACGGCATAGACCACGGCCAGCCAGCGATATTGCGCGCCCAGCCCATGGATGATGTAGGCGGCCGGGCCGCCGCGATAGGTGCCATCGCCATTGGAGCGCTTGTAGAGCTGGGCCAGCGTCGCCTCGACCAGGCTCGTGGCCATGCCGATCAGGGCCACGGCCCACATCCAGAATACGGCGCCCGGCCCGCCCAGGGTGATGGCCACGGCAACGCCGGCAATATTGCCGCCGCCGACCCGCCCGCCGACCGATACCAGCAGGGCCTCGCGGGCGCTGATGGCATTGGGATCATTGCTCTGGTTCTTGGACGACAGGACGCGGAACATTCGCCCGAAATATTCGAACTGGACGAAGCCGCTCATGACGGTGATGAAGCCGCCAAAGATGATCAGGATGGGGATGAGCGACCAGCCCCAGGTGAATTCTTCGATGAGGCCAAATAGCAGTCGTAACTGGTCCAAGCGCCCAATCCTCCAAAAACATCACGCTAAGGGTTAAGCGGGGCGGGCTCAACCCACAGATTTCCCGCTGCCGGCCCGGCCTCGTCGCGGCCGGGAATTCGTCGGCGCGCGTAACCTGGGTCAAGAACCGTTATCCGCCGGGGTGCGAATGGCGTAGGGATGGGGCAGATGCAGGTGATCCACATGTCCAGTTCGCTCCGATCGGTCCTCATCATCACCGATGCCTGGTCCCCCCAGGTCAATGGCGTGGTGCGTTCCATCGAGCGCATCGGCGCCGAGCTGTCGGGCCGCGGCATGCGGGTCGATTATCTGACGCCGCAGGATTTCTGGACCGTCCCCCTGCCGGGCTATGGCGAAATCGCGCTGGCGGTGGCGCGTCCGGACGCGGTGGGGCGCCGCATCGCCGCGCTGCGTCCCGATTCCGTCCACATTGCCACCGAGGGCCCGCTGGGCCTGCTCGCCCGCATCTATTGCGTGCGGCACAAGCTGGCCTTTTCCACCGCCTATCACACCCAGTTCCCCGAATATCTGCAGGCAAGGCTGCCCGGGGCGCTGGGTCCGGCCTATCGCTATATGCGCTGGTTCCATGCCGCCGCCGCCTGGTGCATGGTCGGCACGCCGTCCCAGCAGCGGCAGCTGCAGCGGCGCGGTTTCACCAATACAGTGGTCTGGCCCAAGGGGGTCGATACCGCTTTGTTCAACCCGGCCCATCGCACCGTGCCGGCGCAGCCCCGGCCGGTTTTCCTCTATGCGGGGCGGGTGGCGGTGGAAAAGAATGTCGAGGCCTTTCTCAAGCTGGCGCTGCCCGGCAGCAAGCTGGTGATCGGCAGCGGCCCCAGCCTCGAGCGGCTGCGCCGGGATTATCCCGATGTCGTCTTTCTGGGCCAGCTGCAGGGCGTCGCCCTGGCGCGCCATTTCGCCTCGGCCGATGTCTTCGTGTTTCCCAGCCGCACCGACACATTCGGGCTGGTCGTGGTGGAGGCGCTGGCCAGCGGCACGCCGGTCGCGGCTTTTCCGGTGACCGGTCCGCTCGACATTATCGGCGCGGCGCCGGTCGGCGTGCTCGACGAGGATCTGCGCCGCGCCGCGCTGGCTGCGCTCGCGCTTTCCCGCGATGCCTGCCGCCGCCATGCGCTGCAGTTTTCCTGGGCCGCCAGTGCCGATCAGTTCCTGCGCCATCTGCCGCCGCTCGAGCCGGCCCGGGCGCTGCCGGTGGCTGCCGAGCGGATCTGACGGGCGCCAGACAGTGGGGGTTCAGACGCGGCGCCGATGCCGGCGCTAGGAGGATGCGGTCGGACCAGGCGGGTCGAATATGCCGGTCGGCAGGCCATCCAGGCTGGTCTGGTTCTTGTCGCGCCAATAGGCCTCGATGCCGTCGACACCCTTGGCTCTGGCCCAGGCATCCATCTGCGGGCGTTCGGCCATGGCGGCACTATGCCATTGCCCGAAACGGCGAGCCAGAATTTTCCCGTGCTTTGGCGGCCCTAACACAGCCGCAAAAATCTTTGCGCAGCCCTGTCGATCTCGCCACAGCCGGCCCGTCATGGCAATGATTTCAGTGCCGGGAGGGTCAGGCATGAGCAGGCATTATGGTTGGGTTATCGTGGGGGCGGGGGCGGTGATCTCCTGCGTGGCGGCGGGGTCGATGTTCGCTCTGCCGGT
>CAXBHD010000246.1:0-5000 GCA_963975335.1 uncultured Devosia sp.
GGCGATGCCCCCAGCAAGACGCTGATCGAGGGCATCGAAATGGCCGAGCGCGAAATGCAGCGCCTGCTGGCCAAGCATGGCGTCAAGCCGATCGAGGCCGAAGGCCAGAAATTTGACCCGCACAAGCATCAGGCCATGTTCGAGGTCCCCGATCCCAGCCAGCCCGAGGGCACGGTGGTGCAGGTCGTGCAGGCCGGTTTTGCCATTGGCGATCGCATCCTGCGCCCGGCCATGGTCGGCGTCGCCAAGGGCGGTCCCAGCCACGCGCCGGCCGATGAGGCCATCGACAAGAGCGCCTGATCCGACGCTGCCGCGTAGACGTTTCACGTGAATCCTGCAAAAGCGCCTCAGGGCTTCGGATAGAAGTCCTGTGGCAGACCTTGGGCAAACCAGTCCGGCGATGCCCAGCGATCGGAAATATGCTTCTGCGACCAGGCCGCCATGGCCTGCAGGATAGGCAGGGCATCGGCGCCCCGCGGCGTCAGCCAGTATTCGTAGCGCGGCGGGCGCTCGCTATAGACCCGCCTTTCGATCAGACCGAAATCTTCGAGCCGCTGCAGGCGATCGGCCAGCATATTGGTGGCGATTGGTTCAGCTATGGCACCGAGTTCGCCGAAGCGATGGCGCCCGGCAAAGATCGTCCGCAGCACTATCAGGGTCCATTTGTCGCCAAACAGATCGAGTGCCGAGGCTATCGGACAATTGGATCGAAAGGTTGGATACAAAAAACGCTCCCATCAGCCCACGGCCCCTTGTCGAGCCCGCGAAAATTTGTCACTTGTATTTTGCAAGTTACCACAGCGAGGTAGCACATGTCCTGGTTGCTGGCCAGTTTGGCCTATATCTTGCCGACATTTCCCCTCGGCTATTTCTGGCATCTGCGCCTGTTCAAGCAGCGCTATCTCAGCCTCGAGGTCTATCGCGAGCGAGTCATTCCCCCGCTCGGCCTAGCCGCGATGATCGTCCAGGGCGTGCTGTTCGGCTGGGTCTATGTGGCCGCCATCGCCCCGCTGGCGGGCGGCTGGATGCTGCACGCTGCGGTCTATGTGCTGGTCGGTGGCGGTATATCCTGGAGCTTTGCGGCTCTGGCGTCGGCGGCAAAAAACCGGATGACCTCGGTAAGGAAGTTCTTTGCCATCGAGACGGCGTTCACCCTTGTGCAATGGGTCATCGTGGCGCTCATCACGGTGGTGCTCGTCGGCTAGCACCTAACCGAGAATGTCCCGGCTCATCACCCGCTCCACACCCGCCTCAGCCATATCCGCCCAGGCCCTTTCGAGGCTCCCGGCATTATCGATGGCGCGCGTCGCATCCTCGATGACGGTGACGTCAAAGCCGGCAGCAGCGCCATCAATGGCGGTCCAGCCGACGCAGTAGTCGGTGGCCAGGCCAACGATATAAAGCCGGCCGATGTCGCGCTCGCCGAGATAGCCGGCCAGGCCGGTCAAGGTTTCGCGGTCGGCCTCCTGGAAGCCGGAATAGGAATCGATGGCCCGGTTATAGCCCTTGCGCAGAATCAGCTGGGCGTGCGGGATATCGAGATCGGCCGAGAGCGCGGCGCCATGGCTGTTCCAGACGCAATGGTCGGGCCAGAGCACCTGGCTGCCATAGGAAAGGTCCACCATCTCAAAGGGGGTCTTGCCGGGATGCTGGCTGGCAAAGGAGATGTGGTCGGCCGGGTGCCAGTCCTGGGTGCAGACGACATTGGTGAATTTTCTGGCCAGGGCATTGATCAGGGGCACCACCGCGTCGCCATCGGCCACGGCGAGACTGCCGCCGGGCAGGAAATCATACTGCACATCGACGACGACCAGCACGTCGCGCGGGGTGATGTCGATGGTCATGGCTTGCCTCCCAAAGGACTAGAGTCGCACCCATTGCGCCGGCAACAGGCCGCGCACGGAATTGCCGAGCCAGACTGCCCCGGCAGCCTCGAGGTCGGCAAGGGTCAAAACCTGTTCCTCGGCCCGGCCGGTAGCAATGAGCTCGGCGCGCAGCGTGCCGGGCAGGAGGCCGCAGGCCAAAGGCGGGGTGAGCAGCATGCCGCCCTGTTCGACAAACAGATTGGTAATCGACCCCTCGGTCAGTTCGCCGCGCTCATTGAGAAACACCACCTCGTCGACACTATGGGCCGCCTGGGCGCGCTGGCGCGGCGCATCATAAAAGCCGCGATTGGTGGTCTTGTGCGCCAGCCAGAGGCTCTGGCTGTCCAGCCTGGTATCGGCCAGCGCGAAGCGGAACATCGCTGGATTTGGCGGCAGCGGCACGGCGGTCAACGCCGGCCCCCCGGCATCGAGCGTGAGCCGGACGCGCATCGGTGCAGCAAAGGCCTGGGCGTCGAGCAGCCCCCCGATCGCAGCCAGATTGCAGGGCAGGTCGAAATAGGCGGCCGAGGCGGCCAGCCGGTCGAGATGGCGCTGGCGCAGGGCATAGCCGGCGTCGGGGGTCCAGAGCAGGGTTTCGATCAGGGTGACCGGATCGGGCGGGTCGGTGAAGAAGGCCATTTTGAGCAGCGCCTCGCGATATTCGTCTTCGGCCGTGCTGTCGGCGACAATGCCGCCGCCAATGCCGATGCGACCGGCACCCTGGGCATCAATCACGGCGGTGCGGATGGCGACATTGAAGGCCAGGTCACCATTGGGGGCGATATGGCCGATCGAGCCGGTATAGACGCCGCGCGGTCCCGCCTCGGCCGCCTGGATGATTTCCATGGCGCGCAGCTTGGGTGCGCCGGTGATGGAGCCGCAGGGAAAGAGGTTTTCCAGCAGGGCCGCAGTGCCGATGCCGGGCCGGGCGGTGGCGGTGATGCCCGAGGTGAGGGTATGCAGGGTCCGGTAGGTCTCGACGGTGAAGAGGTCGGTGACCGCGACCGAGCCGATCTGGGCGATGCGGCCCAGATCATTGCGCAGCAGGTCGGTGATCATGAGGTTTTCGGCGCGGTTCTTGGGGTCGGCGGCCAGGCCGGCGCGACCCTGTGCATCCTCAGCAATGGATCGCCCGCGTCGCCGCGTACCCTTCATCGGGCGGGCACTGAGGCCATCACCCTTACGGGCGACAAAGAGTTCGGGCGAGCGCGAGAGAATCCAGTGCTCGCCGGTATTGAGCAGGGCGCCATGCGCCACCGGCTGCTGGCGCACCAGATCGGCGTAAAGCGCCAGCGGATCGCCTTCGAGGCGGAAATCGGCGGCGAAGGTAAGGTTGACCTGGTAGGTGTGGCCGGCGGTGATCAGGGATTTGACCTGATCGAAGGCGCTTTGATACTGCGCCAGCGTATGGCTGGGCACGATATCGACGGCGCGGCCGGTATGGGTGCCCACCAGATCGGCCAGATAATGCGCGACGGTCGCGGCATCCAGGCGTTGCGGGGCCGCATAGAGACCGAACCAGAGCAGCGGCGTGTCGCTGCGCGCCGGCAGGAGCGGGGCCAGGCGCTCCTCGAAGACCAGGCCGGCTTCATAGGCAAGGTAGCCGGCGGCCCATAGACCCGCCTGCTGGGCAGCTTCGAGCTGGGCCAGTGCCGTCCGCACACCCGCGGCATCATGGGCAGTGAGCACCCTTATGGGCGCGGCAAATAGCAGGCTGGTGCCGCCCGGGGTCAGCGTATCGTGCAGCAGGATGGAGCCGGGCGTGAACATGGGGCGTTTCTACTGGGCCTGCTGCATAAAGCAAAGTGCGGCGGCATGGGCGGACATCTTGATTAATTCTTGCCGCTGAACATAGTGCGCTGCCGGCCGCAAATGCGCCCGGCTACGGGGATAATATCATGAATAGCTTGCTTAGAGGCGGCCTTGCCGCCCTCGTCGTGCTGGCCGGCGCTGTACCGGTTCTGGCCGAGACTGTGGAATTCACGCTGATCAATGACAGCAGCCAGTCGCTGCATTATTTCTACACCAATCCGAGCAATTCGGACGAGTGGGGCGACGACCTGCTGGGCGAGGACGGCACGCTTGAGCCCGGCGAGCAGGGCGTCGTCACCATTGGCGATGGCTCGGACCAGTGCGAATATGACTTCCGCTTCGAGACCGGCGAGGGCGCCATCCTCGAAGTGATGCAGGTCGATATCTGTTCGCTCAGCAGCTATACGCTGCAGGACTGACGCCGACTGGGGATCGGCGCCCTGCCGGTCCCCACCTGTCGCTCGATCCCCCGCCCATGCGCGCTGCAATGCAGCCCCAGGCGGCGAATGTACCCGATGAGCGCTTGAAGCCGTACGGGGACCCCCCTATATACCCGTCAGGCCCAGCAATGGGCGCAATTTCAATTGCAAGGAACCCGGTCCCTCGGGGCCACGGATCTGCCTCGCAAGAGGGGCTCCAGCATGGGTTTGCTGAATAGAGAGGCTAGAGTAATGGCTAAAGTCATCGGTATCGATCTGGGCACCACCAATAGCTGCGTCGCAGTGATGGACGGCGCCAATCCCAAGGTTATCGAAAACGCTGAAGGCGCGCGCACCACGCCGTCGATGGTGGCCTTTTCCAAGGATGGCGAGCGCCTGGTCGGCCAGCCGGCCAAGCGTCAGGCCGTGACCAATCCGGAAGGTACGCTGTTTGCCGTCAAGCGCCTGATCGGTCGTCGCTATGACGACAAGGTCGTGGGCAAGGACAAAAATCTCGTCCCGTTCAAGATCGTGGCCGCCGACAATGGCGATGCCTGGGTCGAGGCATCGGGTGAAAAGTATTCGCCGAGCCAGGTCTCGGCCATGATCCTGCAGAAGATGAAGGAAACCGCCGAAAGCTATCTCGGCGAGACCGTCACCCAGGCCGTGATCACCGTGCCGGCCTATTTCAACGACAGCCAGCGCCAGGCCACCAAGGATGCCGGCAAGATTGCCGGCCTCGAAGTCCTGCGCATCATCAACGAGCCCACCGCGGCGGCTTTGGCCTATGGCCTCGACAAGAAGAATACCGGCACCATCGCGGTCTATGACCTTGGCGGCGGCACGTTCGACGTCTCGGTGCTCGAGATCGGCGATGGCGTCTTCGAGGTGAAGTCGACCAATG
>CAXBHD010000247.1:0-4980 GCA_963975335.1 uncultured Devosia sp.
AGTTCACCGGGCCGGGCTGCTGTTCCATGATCCACCAGCGGCCATGGCCGACGGTGCGGTAGAGATCGTGGTGGAAGGCGGCATTGTCGGGTTCGCCCTGGCGCATATATTGGCGCTTGACCTCGTCGGGCTCGGTGCTGACGGCCAGATGACCGAGCGGATAGCTGTCCCAGCTGGCAATATCGAGCGTTTCGGCCAGGTCATAGTGGTCGAAATCGGTGGTGCGGCTCATGAAATTGTGGATCACCGGCAGGTCGGGGCGTCGGGCCTTGAGGATGTCGAACTGCACCTTGTTGAAGGCAGCGACCTGGTCGGAAGCATAGCGCCGGAAGTCGAGGTCATGGGCCGGCGCCGGCTCGCAGACCAAAAGGTTGGGCAATTCGACCTGGTCGAAGCGGTTATATTCCATCGACCAGAACACATTGCCCCAGGCGGTGTTGAGCGCATCCACCGTGCCATATTTGTCGGCCAGCCAAAGCTGGAAGCCGGCTTTGGCGGCCGGCGAATAGGAATAGGTGGTGCCGTGGCAGCCATATTCATTGTCGGTCTGCCAGCCGGCCAGTCCAGGGTGGTCGCCAATGGCATCGGCCAGGAGCTGAGTGATGCGGCCGGCTTCCGCGCGATAGCCGAGATGGGAAAAGTCGTAATGCCGGCGTGAACCAAAACCCTTCTGCCGGCCCTGCGCGTCGACGGCGAGCATGTCGGGATGCTTGTCGACCATCCAGCGCGGCGGGGTGGCGGTGGGCGTGCCGAAAATCACCTTGAGGCCATGGCGATGCAAGACATCCATGGCGCGGATCAGCCAGTCAAAGTGCAGCTCGCCCGGGGTCGGCTCGAAGCGCGACCAGGCAAATTCGCCGATCCGCACATAGGTGATGCCGACTTCGGCCATGCGCGCCGCGTCGCTTTCCCAGACGTCTTCGGACCAGTGTTCGGGATAGTAGCAGACGCCCAGGCTGGGATTGATCATCATGGGTCTCAGAGTTTGATGGGGGTTTCGGCCTGGCCGGCCACGTCGAGCGCGATGGCAAAGAGGCCGCCGGCGACCTTTTCGGCGGCCAGCTGCTCGGGCGTCAGGTTCTTGGCGGCGGTGGTGATGAACATGGTCTTGAGGTCCGGCCCGCCAAAGGCGGGGCAGGTGACCTGGCTGACCGGCACTTCAACGATGCGGTCGATCGAGCCATCGGGCGCGTGGCGGACGACGCAGGAGCCGCCCCATTTGGCGTTCCACAGATAGCCTTCGCTATCGACCACGGCGCCGTCGGGAAAGCCGCGGCCTGCCGAAACATCGGCAAATAGCGTCCATTCGCCAATGGGCAGGCCGGTGCTGGGGTCGGTTGGCACCTGCATGATCTTCTTGGTCGGGGTATCGGTCCAATAGGCAATGGTGCCATCGGGCGAAAAGCAGGTGGCGTTGGAGATCTTGATGCCCGATTTGAGCGTGGTCAGTTCACCGGCGCGATAGCGGTAGAGCGCGCCGATCTCGGCCTCGTCCTCGCTATTGATCATGGTGCTGAACCAGAAGGCGCCGGATGGGTGCACCCGGCTGTCATTGGTGCGGGTCAGCGGCTGGTCGGCCTCGACCTCGTTGATGCGGTTCATGCCGCCAGTGGCGAGGTCGAACTGCTTGAGCCCGGTATCGGTGGCCAGCACCAGGGTGTCGTCATCGAGGATGGCGGCCGCGGCGACATATTCGTTGAACAGCCAGCTATCGACGACCTCGCCGGCGGCAGTGACGGCAAAGAGGGTCTGTTCGTTGATGTCGAAGAAGAACAGCTGCTGGCGTCCGGGATGCCAGAGCGGGCCTTCACCCAGGGCACACTGGCTGTCGAGGATGAGTTTGGCGGTCTGGCTCATGCCGGGGCTCCTGCGTCATAGGCGGCCACGGCGGTGACGGCGCGCTCGGCGATCTCTGCGGCATCCATGCCGGGCTTGTAGATATAGGTGCCCAGGCCAAAGCCGGCGCAGCCGGCGGCGAAATAGTCGCTGAAATTGTCGGGGTTGGCGCCACCGACGGCATAGAGCGGAATTTCGGGGGGGAGCACGGCCTTCATGGCCTTGATGCCCTTGGGCCCCAGCACTTCGGCGGGGAAGAATTTGAGGCCGGTGGCGCCCGCCTTGATGGCGCGGAAGGCATCGGTGGGCGTGAAGACACCGGGAAAGGACAGCATCTGCAGGCGGATGGTTTCCTCGATCACCTGCTTGTTAGTGTCGGGGGAGACGACAAAGGTGCCGCCGGCTTCCGACACGGCCCAGACCTGCTTCTTGCTCAGCACGGTGCCGGCGCCGATCGTGGCCTTGTCGCCCAGGGCATTGGAGGCCATGGCGATACTGATCAGCGCGTCGGGGGAATTGAGCGGCACTTCGATCATGGTGATGCCGGCGTCGATCAGCGCCTCGCAGGCGGCTATGGTTTCACTGGGGGTGATGCCGCGCAGGATGGCAATGAGATGACGGTGTTCCATAAAAGGCTCCTAAGCGGCGTAGTTGCGCGCGGCCTTGAGGCCGGCGAGGACGATAGTCGTGGAATCGTGCAAGACGCCGGTGGCGCCGATCATGTCGAGCACCTGGGCATAGAGCCCGCAAAGGGCCTCAGCGCCGATCAGGGGCACGGCCTGCTGGCCGATCAGATGCCGGTAGCCGCCGATTTCGGTGCCGATCAGCAGGCCCGACAGGTAGCCGGCGCACCAGTCGGGCTGGCGATCCGACAGCAGCGCCCCGGCCCGCACCTGAAACAGTGTGCCGAGCAGGTGTTCGGGATGGTCTAGGCCCGCCGTCGCCCCGGCGGCAAAGCCGGCGGCCCGGCCCGGCCCATCGAGGTCACCGGTCAGCGAGTGGCGCAGCACCGAATGAGTGCGCAGCACCTCGTAGAGCTCGCCGGTCATGGCGGTGGAGAAGTGATCGATATGCCAGCCGGACAGCTGGGCCCATTTGGAATGGGTTCCGGGCATGCAGACCATGCCGGAAAAGCCGGGCTGGCTGGCGGCAAGCCCCAGCAACTGGGTCTCTTCGCCGCGCATGACATTGTCGCCGCCGGCCTTTTGACAGATGCCGGGCAGAATGGCGGGCGCCAGGCGCCCATCGGGCATGTCCGGGCGAACGGCGCTGGCCAGCAGGCCGCGCAGATCGGCAGGGGCCACCAGATAGGGTGCCTCCAGCCAGCCCTGGCGGGCGCCGGCCATGCCGCAGATCAGCACGTCGAGTGGCCCGCCATGCATGCCTGTCACGCCGTCGAGCAGTTCGCCCAGCGCCGCGGGAAATTCGTCCCGGGCCAGCTTGCCCATGCCCTTGGCGGAGTGGCGCTCCAGCGTCACGCTGCCGTCCGGCGCAATGCCCCAAGCGCGCAGGTTGGAGGTGCCCCAGTCAACGGCCACCCAGTCTACGATATTGGTCACGAACTGCTCCCTGTCGCCAATTTTGGCGCGACCCTAATGGCTGAACGTGGTTTCAGCCAGACCGAATTTGTTTGGCCGGTCCGCCGCAAGGCTCACCCAAAACCGCCGGCGCCGTCTCCTCGCGCGGTAAGGCGGGACAGGCGTTCCGACAGATTGTGCCCATGATTTCCGGGCTATGCCGCAAAAGTATGATTTTTCTGCCGCGGCCCATTCACAGCGGCGCCAGCCATGCTAGAACGATGCAAACCGGCACGTGTTATCCGCGCGCCGGGAGCAGCAAGGAAAACACACATGACGGCAGGTAACGGCGGTTCTGCGCCCACTAAATTGCGTTCGCGCGCCTGGTTCGACAATCCCGAGAACCCGGACATGACGGCGCTCTATCTCGAGCGCTACATGAATTTTGGCGTGTCGCGCGAAGAGCTCCAGTCGGGCAAGCCGATCATCGGCATTGCCCAGACCGGCTCCGATCTCAGCCCCTGCAACCGCCACCATATCGTGCTGGCCGAGCGCGTGCGCGAAGGCATCCGTGAAGCCGGCGGCATTGCCATCGAATTCCCCGTGCATCCGATCCAGGAAACCGGCAAGCGCCCAACCGCCGGGCTGGACCGGAACCTGGCCTATCTCGGCCTGGTCGAAGTGCTCTATGGCTATCCGCTCGACGGCGTGGTGCTGACCATTGGCTGCGACAAGACCACCCCGGCCATGCTGATGGGTGCGGCAACGGTGAATATCCCGGCCATCGCGCTGTCGGTCGGCCCCATGCTCAATGGCTGGCACAAGGGCGAGCGCACCGGTTCGGGCACCATTGTGTGGAAGGCGCGCCAGATGATGGCGGCCGGCGAGATCGACTATGCCCAGTTCATCGAGCTGGTGGCGTCCTCGGCACCCTCGACGGGCTATTGCAACACCATGGGCACGGCCTCGACCATGAACTCGCTGGCCGAATCGCTGGGCATGCAGCTGCCCGGTTCGGCGGCGATTCCGGCGCCCTATCGCGACCGCCAGGAAATGGCCTATCGCACCGGCAAGCGCATCGTGGACATGGTGCATGAGGACCTCAAGCCCTCCGACATCCTGACCAAGGACAATTTCATCAACACCATCGTGGTCAATTCGGCCATTGGCGGCTCGACCAATGCGCCGATCCATATCCAGGCCATTGCCAAGCATATCGGCGTCGAACTCGAGCTGCAGGACTTCCAGACCTATGGCCACAAGGTGCCGCTGCTGGTGAACCTGCAGCCGGCCGGTGAATATCTGGGCGAGGACTATTACCATGCCGGCGGCGTGCCCGCGGTGGTCAACGAGCTGATGAGCCAGGGGCTGATCCGCGAGAATGCGCCCACCGTCAACGGCAAGACCATTGGCGAGAATTGCCGCAATACCACGATCCAGGATGACAAGGTCATCCGCCACTTCGACAACCCGCTCAAGGCCGAGGCCGGGTTCCTGGTGCTGCGCGGCAACCTGTTTGACAATGCCATCATGAAGACATCGGTGATCTCGAGCGAGTTCCGCGACCGTTACCTCAACAATCCGGCCCATCCCGGCATGTTCGAGGGCAAGGCCGTGGTGTTCGATG
>CAXBHD010000248.1:0-4973 GCA_963975335.1 uncultured Devosia sp.
AAGGTGATACACTCACAACAGGTATTCCAAAGCGGATTCCGACCAAGGAGATAAGAAACATGGCAGGTATAGAAGATTTAATGAATATCCGAACGCAAGGTGGGACTGCTAACGTACCTCCCATGGGTGGACCTCCTGGAATGGGTGGACCTCCACAGGGAATGCCCCCTGCTATGGGCGGAGCGCCCATGGGGGGACCTCCTCCTCCTCAACAAATGGGCGGCGGTCCGATGATGGGTGGTCAAGACCCAATGATGGCTGGCGAAGCTGCTATGGGAGCACCGTGGCCCTGGTTATCAAAGCGTCTGAACTCCCCTGCCCGTGGCGTGCGTGCCGCCGCTAGAAAAAGAGTGCATCGAGATCATCTTCGGCCGCCCCGGTGGGCGTCGCTTCCGGTGTGGCGTCAGCCGGCTCATGCGCCTCGGACGCCACTGCCCCGCGTGATCGCGCCCCCAGCATGTCCTCATGGATGCGACGCTCAGCGTCCATCGTATAGGCGGACCACAATCTGTCGGCCAGCTCGCCGACAGGCGCGGGCCTGCCCTCCGCTGGCGGACAGAGAGCGAGAAGCCGCAGCTGCAGGTCGCGAACAGATTCCGAGATTGCGTCCTGATCGCCGAAGGTCTGGGCGGCATTTCCCAGCAAATCGATAACTTTGGGACCATCGCTTTCGAGCGTCGCCAGCGCCTGGGCGAGTGCGCGATCGACACCCTGCAGCAGCACCAGGGCTGCGGTGGCCTCATGCTCGAGCTGGCCGATGCGTCCGGAGGCATCTCCATTGGCGGCGGCGCCGAACGACCTGGCCAGGCGAGCGGCATCGTGCAGGCCGCTCATGGCGGCTTCGGCCGCTGTGACGGTTTCGCCGGTCAGTTCGCGCAGCTGGCGGGCAATGACGTTGAGCGAGGCCCCCCGCGGTCCGAGCTGGGCGCATTTCACCGCGGCATTGAGGCTGACCAGGCGCATATTGGCCTCGATCTCCTGCACCGCCGCGACATGGGTCAACAAGGCATCGACCGTGCGCAGGACTGCTCCGGCAACCTGCTCGAGCTTGCCGCGCTCGCTCTCGCAGTCGAGCAGCACAATGGCCGCGTCGCGCACCGCGCGGCCAAGCGCCGTCAGGGGCGTCTCGCTGCCGGGGCCGGCCTCTCCATAGATGCTGCGGCTGTGGCTCATAATCGCCCGCGCGTCGGCAGACAGATCGCGCAGCGCATCACTGGCGCCCGCAATATCGCTTTCAAAAGCCTGAGCGGCGCCGGCGAGCTGAGCGGCCTGCAGCTGGCCGATCGCAGCAAGGGCGCCGGCGGCGTCGTCATCGGCAAGCGTGTTGGCCTCAAGCAGGTCACACAGCATGGTCACGCCAGCTTCGACATGCTCGATCCGCTGGCGGGTGGCGTCTCCCACCTGCAGGGCCATCACCGCATTGGCGATCCGGGTGATGATCTGGCGCGACACGCGCCCGGTTTCGGCGCTGCCCTGCACCGAAACGGCGCGCTGGCGAGCCACTGCGGCCAGGGCTCCGTCCATGCTTGCGGCCAGACCACTGAGCGAGCTGGCATGGGCATTTTGAAACTGGCCGCGTTGATAGGCCGCCTGCCCCACTTCGGCGGTCAGCTGGCGATAGAGGGCGGTGAATTCCTGAATGGTCGTCGTGGCGTTATCGGACAGTTGCGCGATATCGGTGGTGAAAACATCGAAGTCGTCGCTGTCCCCGACGATTCCGGCCGCCACGACCCGGGCATTGATTGCAACAATGCTCATCATCTTGACGGTGCGGCGCAAGGCGGCAATCGGATGATCGGCAGCCGCCACGACGTCGACCAATTGGGTGAGATCGGCCAGTTCGACGGAAAACTGTTCGGAAATGGTCCTGGCTTGCACACCAACATCGGCCAGTCGCTCGGAAGCCTCGGCCAATTGCGGACTTTGCAGTTCCCCGGGCAGGGCCTCGAACACCTTGGTGACCCGATTGAGGATGCTGGCGCCCTCGCTGAGGCGCGCCCCGACGCGGACAAAAGTCGCTTCGATCTGTTCGCGTGGCGGCGCCAGTTCGTGAGCCAAAGCACGCAGGTCGGCGATCGGGGAGGTTGTGGTTTCAGCGAGCCGAGCAAGTGTGTTCATCATCAGGCACCAGGAAGTTTGGCAGTACGCGCATAGGTACCAATTTCGGTAGCTACCTGCTTGAGCGGGACGATCTTGACTGCGGCGCCGCGCTGGATGGCCTCCTTGGGCATGCCAAAGACCACGCAACTGTCTTCGTCCTGCGCCACGGTAAAGCTGCCCGCCTGGCGCATTTCCAGCAGACCGCGGGCGCCATCGTCCCCCATGCCGGTCAGGATGACACCCATGGCATTGTTGCCGGCCGCCTGAGCGGCGGCGCGGAACAGCACATCCACCGAGGGACGGTGGCGGGACACATGGGGCCCATCCACAATATTGACAGAATAGCGCGAGCCGGCACGGCGCAGCAGCATATGCTGGTTGCCCGGCGCGATGAGGGCAAGCCCGGGGCGCACGACGTCGCCATCGGCTGCCTCCCTGACGTCGATGGCAGACAGACCGTCGAGACGGCGGGCAAAAGCCTCGGTGAACTTTTCGGGCATGTGCTGAACAATCAGGATGCCCGGGCTGTTGGCCGGCAGCTTTTCGAGCACGTCGCGCAGCGCCTCGGTGCCGCCGGTCGATGCGCCAATACAGACAATCCGCTCCGTTACGGGCAGGTTGGCGCGGGTTGATGCGGCGCGGGCGCTGGAATAGGCGGGCAGGATGGCGTCGGCGGTAAGCTTGGCCTCCACCGTCACCGGCGGCGGTGGTGCCTTGGCCACGCCGCGGAACTTGGCATGGGCGGCGGCCTTGGCGACGTCGCAGATGCGCATGGCCGATTCCTGCAGGAACTGGGTCGTATCGACACGCGGCTTGGTCACCACGTCGACGGCGCCAGCCTCGAGCGCCTGCATCATCGTATCGGAGCCAACCTCGGCAATGCTGGAACAGATCACCACGGGAATGGGCCGCTGGCTCATGATCTTGCGCAGAAAGGTCAGCCCGTCCATGCGGGGCATTTCGATGTCGAGGAAAATGACATCGGGCACTTCGGCGCGGATGCGCTCGACGGCCACATAGGGATCGCCCGCCGTCGCCATGACTTCGAGCTGGGGATCGCTGGCGATGATTTCGCTCAGCGTCATGCGGACCGAGGCACTGTCGTCGACGATCAGGACGCGGATCTTGCGGTTGATACCGGGCATCGCGGTCAGGCCTTCTGGAAAACTGCCGGCGCCACCTGGCGCATGGTTATGTCGGTGCCGATCATGGACTCTGAATGCCCAAGAATTAGATAACCGCCGGGGCGAAGATGATCGACGAGGCGCCGGATGACCTTGGCCTGGTCGGCCTTCTCGAAATAGATCAGCACATTGCGCAGGAAGATCACGTCGACGTCGTGGTCGAAGGGATAGGCGGCGTCCATCAGATTGAGCTGGGCGAAGCGAACCAGCCGGCGCAATTCGGGCACGACGCGCACTTCCGGGCGCGCACCCGGCCTGCGGCCCGTCATCAGGTAGCGCTGAGCCATTGCCGGCGGCACCGGGGCGATGAGGTCCGCGGCATAGACGGCGCGCGCACCCTGCTCCAGCACGGTGGTGGAGATGTCGGTGCCCAGAACGGCGAAGCGGAAGTCCCGGCGTTGGGCGGACAGATCGGCCAGGACCATGGCGATCGTATAGGCCTCGGCGCCCGTCGAGCTGGCGGCGCTCCAGATCTTGAGCAGCGGCTGGCGTTCGCCGCGACGCAAGCTCAGCAGCTTGGGGACCAGATCATGCTCGAGCAGTTCGAAATGCTCGGGCTCACGGAAGAAGTCGGTCTTGTTGGTGGTGACGGCGTTGATGAGATGGGTGCGCTCGACCTCAAGCCCGTTCTCGTTGAACAGGAACGTGCAGTAGTCATCCATCGAAGACAGGTTGAGTGCTCGCACGCGCTTGCGCAGGCGACCCTCGATCATCATGCGCTTGCCGGGCGGCAGCTTGATACCGACTTCGGTGCCGATCAGCTCGGCGAGACGTTTGAAATCCCGCTCCGAAAGGCGGTCTTCGGAAAGATCGATCGCGGCACGTGTTTGAGGCATGGGGGCCAAGGGATAGTCTCCGACAATAAAGAGGTCGCGGTCCGCAGACCGCGACCCGGATAGATCAGGCGGCTTTGGTCACCATCTCGACCTCGCCGAGCAGACGCTCGAGATTGAGGACGGTGACAAAATTGCCGTTGCGGCGGCCGAGGCCGGCGATGCAGCGGCCCGTCCACGAACCGCCCACTGTCGGCGGCGGATCGAGCTCGGCATCGTCCAGAACCGTCACCTCAAACACCCGGTCAGCCCGCAGGCCAAGACGGAGATCACCCTGCGCGCCAGCAATGGACAGCACGATGATCCGTGTATTCTCGGTGTCGGCGGCTGGCGGCAGACCAAGGGTCAGGCGCAGATCGACGACAGGGACCCCCTGTCCGCGCACGTCGATCATGCCAAGCAGGGAGTCAGGGGCCTGCGGCAGGCGCGCAATGGGCCGCATGTCCAGGATTTCCTGCACCTTTTCGACGGGGGCGGCGAAGACTTCCGCCGCTACACCCAAAGTCACATATTGCTGGTGCTCTGCCATGATTGCCCCGTTACGCCGCGCCGCGGCGGGAGAAAGCGCTGTCAAGTTCATCCTGGCCATCCTCGAGGCTCAGGTCGAAGCCGCCGCCATTGCCGGCCGCCTTTTTCGACGCCATGTGCGGAGCGGCAGCCATAACCGCCGAGCGCACATCGCCCCTGGCCTTTGGCGCCGCCTTGCGAGCGGGCTCGCCGCGGCTGATCTGGCGCTCATCGATGCGGAAGTAGCTGATGGCCGACTGGAGCTGCTCGGCCTGGCTGGCCAGTTCCTCGGAGGTCGAGGACATTTCCTCGGCCGCAGAGGTATTCTGCTGGGTCACCTTGTCGAGCT
>CAXBHD010000249.1:0-4954 GCA_963975335.1 uncultured Devosia sp.
TGCGCGATTTCGTTTTCCCGATGTTCCGGGCCAATGCGGTCTATGAGGGCGTCTACCTGCTCGGCACCTCGATCGCCCGGCCGCTGATCGCCAAGCGCCTGGTGCAGATCGCCCAGGAAGTGGGCGCCGATGCCATTTCCCATGGCGCCACCGGCAAGGGCAATGACCAGGTGCGCTTCGAACTGACGGCCAATGCACTTGATCCGTCGATCAAGGTGATCGCCCCCTGGCGCGAATGGGACATTTCCTCGCGCACCCAGCTGCTCGACTATGCCGAAAAGCACCAGATCCAGGTGCCCAAGGACAAGCGCGGCGAAGCGCCCTTCTCGGTCGACGCCAACCTGCTGCACACTTCCTCGGAAGGCAAGGTGCTCGAAGATCCCGCAGAAGTCGCGCCCGAATATGTCTATCAGCGCACCGTGTCGCCCGAGGACGCGCCCGACACGCCCGATATCATCACTGTCGGCTTTGAGAAGGGCGATGCCGTTTCGGTCAATGGCGAGATGCTCTCTCCGGCCACCTTGCTGACAAGGCTCAACGAACTGGGCGGCAAGCATGGCGTGGGTCGACTGGACCTGGTGGAAAACCGCTTTGTCGGCATGAAGTCGCGCGGCATCTACGAAACCCCCGGCGGCACCATTCTGCTGGCGGCCCATCTCAAGGACGAGATCATGCCGCGCTATGCCGAGCTGATCTATAACGGTTTCTGGTATGCGCCCGAGCGCGAAATGCTGCAGGCGCTGATCGACAAGAGCCAGGAATTCGTCACCGGCGAGGTCAGCATCAAGCTCTATAAGGGCAGTGCCAGCGTCATCGCCCGCAGCTCGCCCCTGTCGCTCTATTCGATGGATCTGGTGACCTTTGAGGAGGGCAGCGGCAGCTATGATCACCACGATGCCCAGGGCTTTATCCGGCTTAACGGATTGCGGCTCAAGACTTTTGCCGCCCGAAACAAGCTAATCGGCCGCTCCTGACGGTCACAATCGGGCCGGCGGGAGGATTCGCCGGCCCCATGCCATTGTCCTTAATGTCTCGTTAAGCCGTTGCCACTAGCGTTCACATTGGCGTCATATTAGGCGCCGTCGAAAGGGTTGGTCGCGTGCGGGCAGCAAACGCTGGCAACTTGAGCGAAATGGCGGAAGCATTGCTGCTTGATGCCGCGCTTGAAAACATACCCTATGGATTTTGTGTCTGGTCGCCGCAGTTCCGGCTGGTGATGTGGAACCAGCATTACAGCAATTTCTATGGCTTTTCCGACAGTGCGCTGCAGCGCGGGATGAGCCTTGAAGATGTGGTGCAGCTCAGCTCGCGGCTGGGCAATCATCCCGATATGGGCCCCGAGGAATTCTACGAAACCTATACCGGCCAGCTCTTGGCCAATCGCAATGGGGCCCGGCTCAAGAGTCAGGAAGTGGTGCGCGGTGGCCGCACCATTGAAACCGCCCATGCCTATTCACCCGCTCTGGGCTGGGTGGTGACCCATGAGGATATCACCGAGGAAGTCGCGCTCACCGAGGTGGCGCAGCGGCGCAAGCTCGAGCTGGAGCGGCAGAACATCCGCCTCGATGCTGCTGTCAACACCATCAGCCAGGGCCTGTGCATGATGGATGCCCGGGGCCGGCTGGTGATCTGCAACGAGCCCTATGCCCGGATTTACAGCCTGCCCGAGCAGATGCTGCGGCCCGGTACCCAGCTTGAAGACATATTGGGGCACCTGTTTGACGTGGGCATGAGCACGGGCGGCACCCGCGAGGAATATATCGTCTGGCGCCGCGACGTCATTGCGCGGCGCGAATATGGCAAGAATATCCACGAGCTCAATGGCCGGACCATCATGATGCAGCACCATCCGATGAAGGATGGCGGCTGGGTGTCCACGCATGAGGACATAACCGAGCAGCGGCAGAACGAGGCACGCATCCAGCATCTGGCGCGCCACGATGCCTTGACCGACCTGCCCAATCGCATCGAGTTTCTCGACCAGATGGCCAAGGCCGAGGCCGGGCTCGGCCGCGGCGAGATGGCCGCCGTGCTCTATATCGATCTTGATCACTTCAAGGCCGTCAATGACACGCTGGGCCATGCCGTGGGCGACGAGGTGATCAAGCAGGCCTCGGCCCGGCTCTGGGGCGCCACGCGGGAGACCGATGTGCTGGCGCGGCTGGGCGGCGATGAATTTGCCTTGCTGATGCGCCCGATTGACGGGCCAGACGCCGCCGCCAAGGTGGCTGACCGGATTATTCACTCGATTGGCCAGCCCATGCTGATCGGCGGCCAGATGATCGAAATCGGTGCCAGTGTCGGCATTGCGGTGGGCCCGGGGGACGGGGTCAAGACCGACACGCTGGTCAAGAATGCCGACCTGGCGCTGTACAAGGCCAAGAGCGAGGGGCGCTCGGCCTATCATTTCTTTGAAACCGGGATGGATGCCGAACTGCAGCAGCGCCGCAGTATCGAGGCCGGCCTGCGCCTGGCCCTGTCACGCAACGAGTTGCGGCTGGTCTATCAGCCGCTGCTCGGGCTGGCGGAAAACCGGGTGATCTGCGTCGAGGCCCTGCTGCGCTGGGAGCATGACGAGCGCACGGTATCGCCGGTCGAGTTCATTCCCATTGCCGAGGAAACCGGGCTGATCGTGCCGATCGGCGAATGGGTGCTGCGCGAGGCGACCAAGACGGCTGCCAAATGGCCGGGCGACGTGCGGGTGGCGGTCAATCTGTCGCCCATCCAGTTCAAGAATCGCGATCTGGTCGGCCTGGTCCAGTCGGCCCTGGCCGATGCCAGGCTGCCCGCGGCGCGGCTCGAACTCGAGATCACCGAGTCGCTGCTGCTGGCCGAAAACGAAACCACGCTCAAAACGCTGCACGATCTGCGCGGCATGGGCATCCGCATTTCGATGGACGATTTCGGTACCGGCTATTCCTCGCTGAGCTATCTGCGCAGCTTCCCCTTCGACAAGATCAAGATCGACCGCTCCTTCATGCATGACCTGACGGCGCGCAAGGACAGTCAGGCCATTATGGAGGCGGTGATCGGGCTGGGCCGCTCGCTGGGCATGTCGACCACGGCCGAGGGGGTGGAAACCGAGGAACAGCTGGCGCTGGTGCGGGCGCAGGGCGCCACCGAGGTCCAGGGCTTTTTGTTCTCGCCGCCGCTGCCGCCCAGGGCGCTGCTCAATCTACTGCTGTCGGAAGCCGCTATAGGCCGCTCCGGCGCCAAAAAAGCGTCCTGAAGCGCCGTGCTGCCGAGCGGAAGTGAAGCATCGCAATCCACCCCTGCATCTCCTGCGCTTGTGGAAAAGCCCATCTTCCTGTAATGCAGCGCCGAATGCGCCAATCCCCCTTTTGTCGGGGGGACCTGGCGCGCGTTCATTCCTGCATGGTTCAGCCGCTTGTTGCCGCCCCTATCGCGGCCCGAGGTTTTGGGATCATGCCAAACAGGCCGGATCCCTATGTCTTTGCGCAATATCGCCATCATCGCCCACGTTGACCACGGTAAAACCACCCTGATCGACGTCCTTCTCAAGCAGTCGGGCTCCTTCCGCGAGAACGAACGCGTCGAAGAGCGCGCCATGGACAGCAATGATATCGAGCGCGAGCGCGGCATCACCATTCTGGCCAAGGTCACGAGCCTGCTGTGGAAAGATACCCGCATCAATATCGTCGACACCCCCGGCCACGCCGATTTCGGCGGCGAAGTCGAGCGCATCCTGTCCATGGTCGATGGCGTGGTCATCCTGGTGGACGCGGCCGAAGGCCCGATGCCGCAGACCAAGTTCGTGCTCGGCAAGGCGCTGGCCCAGGGCCTGCGCCCGATCGTGGCCATCAACAAGATCGACAAGTCCGACGAGCGCCATATGGAAGTGCTCGAAGAAATCTTCGATCTGTTCATCGCGCTCGATGCCTCGCCGGAACAGCTCGATTTCCCCGTGCTGTACGGTTCGGCCAAGCAGGGCTGGATGGCCATGGAGCCAGAGGGCCCCAAGGACGATCTGGGCCCGCTGCTCGACAAGGTCATCGAGCATGTGCCCGAGCCGACCGTCGAAGAAGGCCAGTTCCGCATGCTGGTCACCACCATCGAGCGCAACCCCTTTCTGGGCCGCATTCTGACCGGCCGCATCACCTCGGGCACGGTCAAGTCCAACGACGCGATCCACACGCTTAACCGCGAAGGCAAGGAAGTCGAAAAGGGCCGCGTCTCCAAGGTCCTGGCTTTCCGCGGCCTCGAGCGTACCCCGGTGGATATGGGTGAGGCGGGCGACATCGTCGCCATTGCCGGCCTCGTGACTTCCACCGTGGCCGACACCATTTGCGCGCCGCAGGTGACCACGCCGATCGCCTCCAAGCCGATCGATCCGCCCACCCTGTCGGTGACCTTCCGCATCAATGACGGTCCGCTGGCCGGTCGCGAAGGCGACAAGGTGCAGTCGCGCGTCATCCGCGAGCGCCTGATGCGCGAAGCCGAAGGCAATGTGGCCATCCGCGTCACGCCCGGCGAAGACAATGACAGCTATGACGTGGCTGGCCGCGGCGAATTGCAGCTGGCCGTGCTGATCGAAAACATGCGCCGCGAAGGCTTTGAGCTGACCATTGGTCGCCCCAAAGTGCTGTTCAAGGAAGAAAACGGCCAGAAGCTTGAGCCGATCGAGGAAGTCATCATCGACGTCGATGACGAGCATACCGGCACCGTGGTGCAGAAGCTGACCGAGCGGAAGGGCGAGCTGACCGATATGCGCCCATCCGGCGTCGGCCGCACCCGCATCCAGCTGCTGGTGCCAACCCGCTCGCTGATCGGCTACCAGCCTGAATTGCTCAGCGATACCCGCGGCACCGCCATTTTCAACCGGCTGTTCCACTCCTTTGTGCCGTTCAAGGGCGATCTGCCCGGCCGTCGCACCGGCGTGCTGATCTCCAATGGCACCGGCCAGTCCGTGGCGTTCGCGCTGTGGAACCTGGAA
>CAXBHD010000250.1:0-4947 GCA_963975335.1 uncultured Devosia sp.
CCGACCGCTTAGGTAGGCGCTGTTTAGAGCCGACTCGCCCGCCCGTCAAGGATTCTTTCGTGAAATCTCCGCAGCCGACCCATGCACTGGCTTGCAATGACGGCCACTTGATGCAAGGGGCGATCCGGTATCCGGCAGAGCGCCCGGACTCGGAACCGCTATGTCACCCCTGCCCGCCAGCATCCGCTTCGGTCATGCCATGGCCGGACATATTGTCGACGGGGAGTAAACGAAGAGGGACCCGCGGGTCCCTCTTCCTATCGATTGGCCGCTCATTCCGCGAGGGTGAACACCACGAACTGGGTGAACTGGGCGGCGTTGAAGTTATTGTCCGAGGCAATGACCAGTGTCGACTTGCCGCCGATTTCGGGACCGAAGGTAACGGACTCGATATTGTCGATGTCGAGATCGAAGTCGCCCTCGCCCAGTTTGAGCCAAGCGGTCTTGCCAGCGGCGGTGACTGACTGATCCTTGAGCGAGGCCTGGCCAGCCACGTCGCTGGCGCCTTCCAGCGCTGCCACATAGAGGTTGATCTCATTGCCCAGGCCACTGGCGAACGAGCGCTCGACGGTCAGCAAATGGCTGTCGTCCAGGGCCAGGAATTCCGACATGCCATTGTCATTATAGGCCGGCTCCACGGTTGCCTTGGCAAAGATGGGGCCAGTCTCATAGGCGTATTCGGCAGTCGGCTCGCCGCTCTCGATGTCGAAGGCGATGACGCGCGACAGGCTGCCGGCCTCGAGCGTGGCCTTGCCTCCATCCTGCACCAGGGCATTCTCGGTACCGGCAAGCAGCGTCTTGCCATCCGGGGAAATCGACAGCGATTCAAAGCCCAGATTGCCCTGCACACCGCGAGTGGTATCGGCATTGGGCAGATAGGCTTCAGGCAGAGCAAAGACGCGCAGCGCCTTGCCGGTCAGGTCTGCCTCATAGATTGCCGGCTGGCCATTGGCATCGCCTTCGCTCGACCAGAAGATCGACTGCCGGGCAGCGTCATAGCGGATCGCCTCGGGATCGATGTTCTTTTCGGCAAATGGCTGGCCGTCGAGATCGAGCAGCACATGGCTCGATACGATTTCGAGCCCGTGCACGCCCTCTTGGTCAGCATTGAGCTTGAGCACATAAAAGCGCGCCGCCCCATGCTGGGAGCGATCATCGGAAATGGCATAGAACAGGCCGGTATCGGCAGCATAATCGAGCCCGGAAATGCCGCCAAATTCGGCACCGGCTATCGACAGGCCGGTGGGCAATACGAACTGGCCCAGCAGTTCAGGCTTGCCGGGCATGGGGGTCTGCGCCATGGCGGACAGGGTCATGCTGGCCAGGAGGATCAACGCGGAAGTGGAACGAGTGAGCATGGAGTTCTCCATCTTGAGGTGCGCTTGCGAGAGCGGACGAAAAGGAGGGGGCAGTCGCCCCCTCCGCGGTCTATTCGGCCTTGAGGAAGTCAGCCACGTCTAGGATGATGTACTCATTGTCGTCAGCACGGCCGGCCTGGCGCCCGGTCGAGCCCGGATAGTTATTGTCATTGGCGACGACGATGGTGGTCTCGTCGACCAGATCCACATCCTCGATGGTCACGAAGGGGAAGGTGAAGACACCGTCCTTGGTGCCGCGCGGCGCGATGGCGTCGGGATCCTTGATCGCCATCAGGTCGATATAGGCGATCTTCTCCAGCACGCCATTGTCGTCGGCGCGCTCGAGGTCCACCAGATAGATGCGCTTGAAGGCAGCCGCCTTTTCGCGCCCATCATCGCCCTCGCCACCGTCGCGCTCGATGATCAGCGCGCGGGTACCGCCGATGATGTTGAAGTCGCCGATCGCATGGCTGGCATCCTCCAGCGGATAGAAGCGTACCTTGTCGCTCCAGCTGGCATCAGCGACGTTGAATTCCAGCACGCGCAATACGGGCTTGTCGCTTACCATTTCGAGGGCGCCGGCGGCCTCGTCATAGAATGGCTTTTCCAGCAGCGGATAGAGGGTCTTGCCATCCATGGACTGGGCCATGCCTTCATAACCACCGGAGCGCCCGGTATTGACGCCGGCAAGCATGGCGCCCGCGGCCGGGGCCGAGACGAACTGATTGTCGGGAGACTTGTACTCGACGCCGCCCGGATTGGTAGCCACGACCTGCAGCACCACACCGTCGGCATCGACCTCGATCAGCCAGGGACCGAATTCATCGCCGATCCAGAAGTGATCACCGACGGGCTGGATGGATTCCGGATCGAAATCGGCGCCGGTCAGATAGCGGCTCTCGCTGTGCTCGGTCACGATCGGGAAAGGCACCACGCGATTGGGATCGCTCAGGAATACGGTGCGCTCCAGACCAACCTTGCCGCTTTCCCAGTCTATCTTGACGAAGTTGAACATCAGCATGGCGTCGGAGGAATTGGCCTTGCTGCCAAAGCCATTGTCCGTGAGGAAAAGGAAGCGATCGTCGCCCAGCGAGCGCACGCCGCTCATGCCCTGCAGCGGCTGGCCCGGAAAGGGCATGGCCAGGCCCGATGCCGGATTGGTCCAGCCATAGGGGCGCTCGACGCGCTTGCCCGAGGTGAAACGTCCCGACATATTCAGGCTATAGGGCGCATCGGCAGGCACGGGCACAAAGGTCTGCGCCGGCAATTCGGCATGGGCCTTGAGCGTGGCATCAAAGGCAACAGGCTGGGCCTGGGCGGCCGTAGTCAAAAGCGCCAGCGCGAGGCCGGCAAGGGCAACAAATTTGGTCATGGATCGGCTCCAGAGAAGGAAACGAAGCGACCTTGAATTGGGCATGTGTCGGCCAAAATACGGGATGATGGCAATTTGCTGACGGCGCACCGGCATAAGAAAAGGGAGCCTCTCGGCCCCCTTCCCTCGCATTCGATCTGACGCCCAAGCCTATTCGGCAGCAGGCGCCGCAATCTTTGGCGTATTCGCCTGGCGACGACGCTCGTCCAGGATCAGATCATCGCGCTTGGAGGCGATGAGCTTGGCCGAGGAGATGCCGGCACCGGTACCAGCCGGGATCAGGCGACCCACGATCACGTTCTCCTTGAGGCCTTCGAGCAGATCGGCCTTGCCGGATACTGCAGCCTCGGTGAGCACGCGGGTGGTTTCCTGGAACGACGCAGCCGACACGAACGAACGGGTCTGCAGCGAGGCCTTGGTGATACCCAGCAGGACGGGGTTGGCCGTGGCCGGCTTCTTGCCGTCAGCAACCAGCGCATCATTGAGCTCGTCAAAGTCCAGCTTGTCGAGCTGCTCGTCCTTGAGCAGGCCGGAGTCACCTGGATTGACGATCTCGACCTTCTGCAGCATCTGGCGAACGATCACCTCGATATGCTTGTCGTTGATCATCACGCCCTGCAGACGATAGACCTCCTGGATTTCATTGACGAGGTAACGCGCAAGCTCTTCCACGCCCTTGATGGCCAGAATGTCATGCGGCGCCGGGTTGCCATCGAGGATATATTCACCCTTTTCAATGGCATCGCCTTCCTGGAGGTGGAACGGCTTGCCCTTGGGGATCAGATACTCGACCGGATCACCGCCCTCTTCATGCGGCTCAATGATGACGCGACGCTTGTTCTTGTAGTCGCGGCCAAAGCGGATGGTACCATCGATCTCGGCGATGATGGCGTGATCCTTGGGACGACGGGCCTCGAACAATTCGGCCACGCGCGGCAGACCGCCCGTGATGTCCTTGGTCTTGGCTGACTCCAGCGGAATACGCGCCAGCACGTCACCCGGCGACACCTTCTCACCGGGCTCTGCGGCAATCACCGCATCCACCGAGAGCAGGTAACGGGCATCGCCACCACGCTCGACCTTGAGCACCGCACCGTCCCGCGCAATGGCGAGGGCCGGCTTGAGGCCTTCGCCGCGTGGGTTGGTCCGCCAATCGATGACCACGCGCTTGGTGAAGCCCGTTGCCTCGTCGGTATTTTCCGCCACCGAGGTGCCATCGAGCAGGTCTTCGAACACGACCTCGCCTTCGACTTCGGCCAGGATCGGACGGGTATAGGGGTCCCATTCGGCCAGACGCTGACCACGGCGAACCATGTCGCCTTCCTTGATCAGCAGCTTGGCGCCATAGGCCACCTTGTGCGTTGCCCGCTCCTTGCCGTCGGCATCGAGCACCGCCAGCGAGACGTTACGGGCCATGACGACCAGCTTGTCGCCCTCGACCTTGACCACGTTCGGATTGCGGATGGCGATCTTGCCTTCAGCACCCGATTCAAGGAACGAGGAGTCAACCACCTGTGCCGTACCGCCAATGTGGAAGGTACGCATGGTCAGCTGGGTACCGGGCTCACCGATCGACTGCGCGGCGATAACGCCCACAGCTTCACCCATGTTCACGGGGGTACCGCGAGCAAGGTCACGACCATAGCAGGCCGCGCAGGTGCCCTGGCGCATGTCGCAGGTCAGCGGCGAGCGGATCCGGATCGACTGGATGCGCGCCTCTTCGATGACGTCGACATCCTTTTCGTCCAGCAGATGACCCTTGGCGGCGATCAGATCGCCGGTCAGCGGATGGAAGATGTCGTCGGCAGCCGTACGACCCAGCACACGCTGGCCGATCGAGGCCACGACCTGACCCGCATCGACGATGGGCTCCATGGTCAGACCACGCTCGGTGCCGCAATCGGTCGACACAATGATCGCGTCCTGTGCCACGTCGACGAGACGACGCGTCAGGTAACCCGAATTCGCGGTCTTCAACGCCGTATCCGCCAGACCCTTGCGGGCACCGTGGGTGGAGTTGAAGTATTCGAGAACGTTGAGGCCTTCCTTGAAGTTGGCCGTGATCGGGGTCTCGATGATCGAACCGTCAGGACGGGCCATCAGGCCGCGCATGCCGGCCAGCTGCTTCATCTGGGCCGGCGAACCACGGGCACCCGAGTGAGACATCATATAGACCGAGTTGATCGGCTTCTGACGACCGGTCTCCTCGTCGATCTG
>CAXBHD010000251.1:0-4933 GCA_963975335.1 uncultured Devosia sp.
AAAGGCCCAGGCCGACTATGACGCCATGACCAGACCAACGCCTTCCGAGCAGGGGAAACCACAATGACCGACACCATTACCCGCGGCACCGGCAATGTCTTCGCAGATCTCGGACGTCCCGATGCGGGGGACCGCCAGACCAAGACGCGCCTGGCCATGGCGGTTAATGCGCTGATCGCGGATCGCAAGCTCCGGCAGGCCGATGCCGCGCTGCTACTGGGCATTCCCCAGCCGCGCATTTCTGCGCTGCGACATTACAAGCTCGACGCATTTTCCGTCGAAAAGCTGCTGGAATTCCTGACCGCGCTCGACCAGGACGTCGAGATCATGATCCGCCCGCATGGGCGCGACGGCGCCGGCGCCGTATCGGTTTTGACGGTGCGCTGAAGTCGCCGATGGCGCCAAGCGCAAGAAGCAGCAGATTTGCAATCGCGCGACAACATCGGCGGCATCTCCCGCGCCATGGCCCAGCTGATCTACGATCATTTCAACCAGGCGGGATGATCCCCCTCCCGCTGAGCCAGGGCCTGTTGGCCCGGCAGAGCCGGGGCCTGTTGGCCCGACTGAAATGCAAAAGGCGGGAGCCTGCGCCCGCGCCCCCCGTGCATGAACTCTTCGCTTCAGGCTAGAACGCCACCTTGACTGTGCCCTTGACCGTGCCCGAACTGGACTCGGTGCCCAGCCGGCCCGAGGCGTTCAGCCCCGCCGCCACGCCCTTGCCCATGTCGTAATGCAGCCCCAGATCGACCACCAGCGCGTCGCGCGACAGGCCCGAACCCGTGGTGCGGAAGGCGGGGCCGCCGGCCAGCGACTGGCTGGCACTGCCCAGCATCTCGCCATAGACATGCTGCCAGCCCACCATGGCGCTCGCCGACAGCGCCGCCGCGCCCAGCGGGATTTCGGTGACCACGCGCATGCCGGCCACCGAGATGCCCAGCGTCTGGCCCGCCACCGAACCGCTCAGTGCAAAGGGCGAACCGCTTTCGCTGTAATTGGCCCCCGACAGCCCCACCAGCATGCCCGAGACGAATGGCGTCACATCCACGCTCCCCGCCGTCAGCGCATAGCCCAGCTCGCCGAATACCTGGCCCGACAGCCGCCCATAGGAGGTGCTGATCGCGCTGTCGACGCCGCCAAAGCTGATGGCGCGCGTCGTGTCCACACCCGACAGGGTGACCCCTGCCCCCAGGCTCGCCACGAGCGGCCCCAGTTCGGTGCGGCCATAGACGGCCACGTCGCCATTGGTGCTGCGCACCGAGGCATTCTGGCTGTCGATCTTGCCGCTCGAACGGCTGATGCCGCCGGCAATGCCCACCGTCCATTGGCCCACCGCAAGGCCATCGGCCCCAGCAAATAGCGCCTGCTCGTTCCAGTTCAGCGTCGCCGCGCCGCCACCTTCCGCCCAGCCGCCCGTCGCCTGCAGCGTGCTCCAGCCCTGAACCGTCTTGCTGGCCACGCCGGGGGCAAAGCGATTGTTCAAGGCATCGCGCAGCAGACCGCCATGTTCGAGGATCAGCGTCGCGCCCGAGGCATGCACCTCGCCCGCAACCTGGCTCAGTGCCGGCACCAGCGCTTGCGGTGTCGTGGCATAAAGCGCCGAGAACACCGCATTGCTGCGTGGCCCCGCCGCCGGGCGCACCGCGTCCAGCGCCGCGCCCACCGCATTCTGGTTCGGCCCCGCAGCCAGCCCATTGGCGGCCAGATTGCCATAGACCAGCGGCGTCACCACCAGCGCCATGCTGCGGCTGCTATAGAGCGTGTCCATGCGCGTGCTGTTGGGCAGGCCGCCCGTCGTCGGCTGCGTCAGCGATGTGAACTCACCGGTGACGCTGGTGCTGGCCTGGATCACGTTATACTGGCTGCCCAGCGGCGCCACATAGCTGTTGCTCGCCGATCCGGTAATGCCGCGCAGCACCGGCACGATCACGCCATTGACGCTGATGCTGCCATTGGCGCCCGTGGTGATCAGCCGCGAGTAGTTGCCCGCGCCATTGCCCATGCCCGTGCCGTCGATATCGAACGAGGTCGTCGCCCCGGCCGCCATCGTCACCGGACCATTGACCGTCAGCGTACCGGGCGAATTGCCCGGCGCCAGCCGGCCGGCCGAATAGAGCGAGGAATCGATCCGGCCCACGCCGCGCAGCACGCCATTCTGCGCCACCGTCACCTTGGACGCCACCGAGCCATTGATCGACAGCTGCCCGCCATTGATCGTGGTTTCCCCGGTATAGGTATTGGTGCCGCTCAGCGTCAGCGTGCCCGAACCCTGCTTGTTGAGGCCGCCAGTGCCCGAGATCGAGTTCGCCAGCGTCGAGTTCGAGCCTGCCGTATCCACCACCGTCGTGGAGACGAACTGGCCATAGCCCTGCAGCGCCCGGCCCACATTGACCATGCCCCAGCCGAACTTTTGCCGGTCACCCATCGCGGTCGCCGTCGTCAGGATCACCTGCTGGATGTCATGGGCGGAAAAGAACGGGAAAGCCTGCTTGACCAGCGCCGCCACGCCGGTCACCACCGGAGTCGCCATCGATGTGCCATCCATCGGCCCGTAATTGGTGCCGTCTATGCCCGTGCCCAGCGGCAGGGTTGAGGGCACGGCAACGCCCGGCGCAGACAGGCACCATTCCGCCGCCACGCCACACTGATTGCTGAAATCGGCCAGATTGCCATTGGCGTCCACCGCGGCCACGGCCAGGAACGTCTTGCGCAGCTCGGGCACCCAATAGGGCATGGCGCCCAGCCCATCCGGCGAGGGCTGGCTTTCATTGCCGGTCGCGAACACCATCAGCACGTCTTTTTCAGCGGCATATTTCGCCGCTTCAATGGTCTGCGGCAGCGCTGCGGCATACGAGGTGGCGGTATAGTCCGTCACATTGCACGGCGGATTATGCGCATTGGCACAGTCGTTGACGCCGCTGGAATTGTTGATGATCGACACGCCACGGTCCACCATCTGGCGCCAGCTCTCGTGGAACCAGCCATCCGAATTGCCGGAGCGCGTATCATAGACGCCGTTGATGATCTGCGCGTCAAAGGCCACGCCATGCATGCCCACGCCATCGCGATTGGCGGCAATGATGCCGCTCACATGCGTGCCGTGATTGGCCCGCCCGCCGGGCTGGTCATTATCAATCCCCTCGAAATTGCCCGAGCCGGTGATGATGACGCCGGTATTGAGGTTGAAGCCGTCCAGCAGCCGCCCGTTGAATTCGGGGTGGCGCGTGTCAATGCCGGTATCCAGCACGCCCACTACCACGCCCTTGCCGGTGATCCCCATGGCATAGGCCTTGGCCGCGTCGATGGCATTGAGCTGGTAGGCCGACAGATATTCGGCCGTCTTCCAGTAGTCGACACTGCTTGATGCCGACTGCGCCTGGGCGACCCCGTTACCCAGGCCGAGTGCCAGCACCATCGCCGGCCACAAACGCCATATTGTCATTAAGTTTTCGTCCCTACTATACACCGCTTGTCAACTATGGCGGTTTCGATAGCAGGGCTTGCGGGATCGGTGATGAGAGCAAAATTCCAATTATGGTCTGACCGTCCCAACCCGCCTGATGCGCCGGAAAACGGTGGCAGGGCGGCGCCATGACACCAGCCGAGCCGGGCCTGCCACACCAGTCCTTCAACGCTGCCGATTCCGATCGCAGCCAGGCCTTTGCCGGCTGGCAGGCGGCGCTGTCGCCGGTATTCGATATTGCCCCGGTCTTTCCCGATCGCCCCTTCGCGGCCAGCTATGACAGCTACCATCTGGGCGACATCCTGATCGGCCTGGGCACCTTTGACGCCACCATGTTCAGCCGCAGCCACGACAAGGCGCAGCGCGATGGCCTCGATTATGCGCTGATCCAGGTCTATACCGCCGGCGGCTATGACGGGCACCTTGATGACCGCCCGGTCACCGTCCGCCCCGGCGAGCTGGTCACGCTCGACATGACGCGCCAGACCCGCACGGTCTCGCTGCCCTCGAGCAATATCACCGTGCTCGTGCCGCGCGATCTGGTAAAGGCCCGCCAACTGCCCCATGGCGTGATGACCCGGGGGCCGCGCGGCGCCGTGCTGGGCGGCCTGCTGGCCGATCATCTCATCGGCCTCAGCCGGCGCCTGCCCACCATGCCGCTGAGCACCGGCGCCGCCGCTGCCGTGGCCACCCTGGCGCTCTACGAAGCCGCGCTTGACCCGATCGAGGAAATGCTCGAGGCCGCCGTCGAGCCGCTGCGCGACCTGCTGTTCCAGCGCGTCCGCCGGCTGATCGATGCCCGCATCACCACCGGCAAGATCGACATTGCCAGCCTCGCCGCCGAACTGGGCGTCTCGCGCTCGACGCTCTATCGCCTGTTCGAGCCGCAAAGGGGCGTCGAGGCCTATATCACCGAGCGCCGTCTTGCCCATGTGCGCCGGGCGCTGAGCGACGAGAGCGATAGCCGCCGCATCGGCACCATCGCCGCCGCCTATGGCTTTGACGACCATTCCAATTTCAGCCGCATCTTCAAGCGCCGCTATGGCCAGACCCCGGCCGAACTGCGCGCCCTCGGCCGCCATGCCCGGCCCGAGGACAGCGACGACGCTTTCAACCTGCGTCCCTGGATCGCCGACGTCACCTGACATCCTGCGGCGGCGAGCGACCCCTGCCGCTCGTTCGGCGCCAAAAACCCGCCTCCCGAGGCGGCTAGCGTCTCACTGCTAAACTATTTAGGGGCGATTGCCGTCTCGGAATCCGCTCGTTGTGACAACCGCATCCAGGCGGCGTTTCCGCATGCCTGCCGATCGCAAACTGTTTTCCCGTCACAAGAATCGGCTAACGATGCTCATCCAGAGGGGCCCCGTCATGTCCGCCATTATCACCGCCAGCGGCGTCGCCAAGACGTTTCGCCAGTCCAAGCGTCTGCCCGGCCTGGGCGGCGCCCTGCGCAGCCTGTTCAGCCGCGAATAC
>CAXBHD010000252.1:0-4832 GCA_963975335.1 uncultured Devosia sp.
CAATTTAGTCGGGGCGAAACACTATGGCGGCAAAGACGGGAACGCGGGAAAGGCTCATCGACGCCGCCCAGCAGGCGCTGATCGATGGCGCCGGCGAGATGGAAATGCAGGCCGTGGCGCAGCGGGCCAAGGCCTCGGTGGGGCTGGCCTATCACCATTTCGGCTCGCGGGCCGGCCTGATCGCGGCGGTGGTGGACAGGTTCTATCGCCGGCTCGACGCGGCCGCCTTCACCAATGCTGCTCTGCCCGGCGGCAGCTGGGCGGCGCGGGAGCGCCAGCGCGTGGCCGCCTATGTGGACTTCCACTATGCCCATCCGCTGGCGCCACTGGTCATCGGGGCGCTGAGCCGCTCACCCGACCTGCAGGTGGTGGAGACGGCCTTTACGGAAAGGCAGCTCGTGGCGGGCGGGCGGATGATCGCGGCGGCCCAGCGCGACGGCATTATCGGCAGCGCCATCGATCCCGAAGTGATCATCGCCCTGATGATCGGGGGCATCAGGCAGGCGCTGATCGCGGCGCTGGCCCGGCATCCCCGCCCAGCCGCCGACCAGCTCACCAGCGAGATCTGGACCTTCATGACGGCGGCGCTACGCCTGAGCGAACGCGCGCAGGCGCCCCTGCCGCCCGAGCAGGCCGCCGACTGAGCGCAACCCAGATACGCCCCAGGAGATTGCCGTGGCCGATCCAGCCGCCTTTCACACGCCCCAGCTTTCCTATAGCGAGCAGGATCTGCTCGCCTCGAGCCGGGGCGGCTATTTCGGCCCCGGCAATGCCCAGCTGCCGGCGCCGCCCATGCTGATGATGGATCGCATCACCGCCATCAGCCGCGATGGTGGACAATATGGGCAAGGCCATGTCGTGGGCGAGCTCGATATCGTGCCCGAACTGTGGTTCTTCGCCTGCCATTTTCCCGGCGACCCGGTGATGCCGGGCTGCCTGGGGCTGGACGCCCTCTGGCAGGTCATCGGCTTCTGGCTGGGCTGGTCCGGCTCGCCGGGCAAGGGCCGGGCCGCCGGGGTGGGCGCGGTCAAGTTCCGCGGCCAGATCACGCCGGAAACCAGGCTCGTGCGCTACGAGGTCGACCTGCGCCAGGTGCGGCGCGGCAGACTGGTGGTGGGGATCGCCGATGGCCTTGTCTATGCCGATGACAGCTGCGTCTATACCGCCCAGGAGCTCAAGGTCAGCCTGATCGCCGCCCCCGACTGAGCTCAGCCGAACTTGCGCCTGGCGTCCAGCGCCAGGCCCAGCCCGACGCTGCCCAGCACGTCGGTGCGCACCAGTTCGGCCGCGGGAAACAAAGCCACGAGGCGGCTGGCAATGGCGGGCACCTGGGTCGAGCCGCCGGTCAGGATCAGGCTGTCGATCGCGGCGGCAGCGATCCCGGCGCGGCGCAGCGTTTCGGCTATGGTGGCCTCGATGCGCTCCACCGAATTGTCCAAAGCCGCGGTGAAATCGGCAATGGCAATGGGCGTCGCCAGCAGCTGGTCGCGCACGGGAAAGGCAAAATCGGTGTCCGGCGCATCCGACAGGGCAATCTTGGCGGCCTCGACGGCGCCGATCAGCCGGTGGCCCAGCCGATCCTCGATCAGGGCGATCATGGTGTCGACCCGCTCGGGCGCGCGCGCTTCCCGCCGGGTGCCGCGCAGGTCGCGCAGGGCCTGGGCATTGTAGAGCCGGTTGATGCGGTGCCAGGTGGAAAGATCATAATAGGGCGCCACCGGCAGGTGCCGCTTGCCGTCCCTGGTCAGCGTGCCCAGGCCCAGTTCGGGCATGACCTTTGCCATGGCGAGCAGGCGGTCGAAGTCGGTGCCGCCAATATGCACGCCGGCCGTGGCCAGGATATCGGCGCTGCGATCGGCGGCGCGGGCGCGGGCGGGCGAGACGCGGACCACGGAAAAGTCCGAGGTGCCGCCGCCCAGATCGACGATCAGGGCCAGCTTCTCGCCGCTCACCTGCCGCTCATAGTCGAGCGCGGCGGCAATCGGCTCGAACTGGAATTCGATATGGCTGAAGCCCTGGGCCCGTACCGCGCCGGCCAGCTGGTCCTGTGCTGCGGCATCGGCCAGCGCATCGTCATCGACGAAATGCACCGGCCGGCCGCAGACGACGCTGTCGACGCCCGCGCCAAGCTCCGCTTCGGCGCGGCGTTTCAGCTCGGCAATGAACAGGCCAATGATCTCGACAAAGCCGTAGCTGCGCGCCTTGACGCGGGTGCTGTCGCCGATCAGCGCCGTACCCAGCACGCTTTTGAGCGAGCGCAGCAGCCGTCCATCGGCGCCGCTGACATATTCGGCCACGGCCTGCCGGCCGAAATGCAGCCGATCATCCTCGAAGCCGAAGAACAGGACGCTCGGAATGGTGGGCTTGCCGTCTTCGAGGGCCAGCAGCAGCGGCACGCCATCGGCGCCGACCCGGGCGAAGGTGGAATTGGACGTGCCAAAATCGAGGCCGCAGGCATTGGTCGGGGCATTGGTCATCGGCCGGTCATCCAGGGGAAAAGCGGGCATGCCGCCGCCAGAGGGATGGCCGTCTTAAGGGGTCAGCCGCGCCGGCGCAACCCGGTCTTCAGGCTGCCTTTTTCCGCTTGCGCTAGGCTGCCTTTTTCCGCTTGCGCTCTTGGGCGGGGCGCAGGTCGATGGTCTCGAGCCGGCCCAGGCCCTGGCGCTGCGCCTTCTTGAGCGCCTCGAGCGCCGACTGGAACAGTTTCCTGTCATAGGGGCCGCGCGGATTGTTGACCGCCAGGCCCATGCTGACGGTGACGGCGCCGGCATGGCTTTCCTTGTGCGCCAGGCCCAGATGGCGCACGGCATCATGCATTTTGGCGGCGCTGGCGCGGGCCATCAGCACCGGCAGGTCGGGCAGCACGACCACAAAGGTGGCGACGCCCCAGCGCAGGCAGACATCGCTGTCGCGCGGCAGCATATCGGCCAGAGCCTGCATGACGCTGGCGACGCAGTCATCGGCGGCGGGCTTGCCATAGGTGGCGAGATAATCCTGCATGCGATCGATCTCGATCACCAGCAGCGACAGCGAGACATGCCGGCCGGCCGCACTGGCCCAGCCATTGGCCAGTTCCTGCTCGATGCGCAGGCCGGGCTTGGGGCGCCTGCCGATCGCCCGAGTCATGGCAGGCAGGTCATCGGCATAGGATTGGGACCGCGCCGCCGGGCGCAGCGCATCCAGCGCGCCACGCACCCGCGACCAGAATGGCTCGCCAGCGGCCTTGTCGATCACAGTGTCAGTCATTTGGTCGCCCATCCTAGGCCCAATCGTCGCTCTGTTATGCCGATCAGGCCACAAGATGGTTAACGAGATATAAAGATCGACAGAGAACCTAATGTCGGCGGGTCGCGGCGGCAGCAGCCGCGCCTAGAGTTCCTCGGGCGGCTCCCATTCGGGCCAGTCGACGGCATGGTCTTCCCAGGTATCGGGGGCGACATCGCTTTCGGCCACGGTGCGGCCGGAAATCGAGACGCCGACATCGACCACGGTCTGCGGATCGCCCGAGATCAGCGGATGCCACCAGGCCAGGCCCTTGCCCTCGGCCAGCCGGCGATAGGCGCAGGTGGTGGGAATCCAGGGGATTTCGCGCACATTCTGCGGCGTCAGCTTGATGCAGTCGGGCACCTTGGCCTGGCGGCCGGGATAGTCGGTGCAGGCGCAGGTATCGCCGTCGAGCAATTGGCAGCGGACATCGGAGGTAATCAGGATGCCGGTATCCTCGTCCTCGAGCTTGAGCAGGCAGCAGCGGCCGCAGCCGTCACAGAGGGCTTCCCACTCCGTCTCGGTCATTTCGTCGAGGGTTTTTTCGTCCCAGAAGGCCATCTTAATCCAATGGTGATAATGCAGGGGTCGGTTTGCGCTTGTCTGGCACCATGCGCAATCATATTCCAGCGACCACGTTGCATTGCAGGGGGTCGGCGGACAACACTGCGTGACACCCCGTTTGAGGAAATCTGGTGCAGGACCCGTTCTATACCAAGGAAAAGCGCAAGAAGAGTTCGGGCCTGCTGGCCGCCGATGCCTGGCTCGATTCCTCGCTCTATGAAAGCGGCCAGTCCATGGGCCGGTTCTGGACCCGGTTTCAGGACGTCATGTCGGTTTTCCATGTCGCCGGCTTCAAGCGGCTGGTGGTGGAAATCCTGTCGGACGGGTTTTCCTTCCTCGCCATAGGCTGCGTCTTGATGGTGGCGCTGGCTTTGCCGGCCTTTGACGCCACCGCGACGGGCGAGTTCAACAAGGCCGAAGACTATTCGGTGGTGTTTCTTGATCGCTTCGGCACCGAGATCGGCCGCCGCGGCATCCGCTCGGACGATTCCGTCGCCCTGGCCGACATGCCCGACTATCTGATCAAGGCGACCCTGGCCACCGAGGACCGGCGCTTCTACGAGCATTTCGGCATCGACGTGGTGGGCACTTTGCGCGCCCTGGTCAGCAATGCCAGCGGCGATGGCGGCACCCAGGGTGGTTCCTCGATCACCCAGCAGCTGGCCAAGAACCTGTTTCTGAGCTCGGAACGCACCATCGAGCGCAAGATCATCGAGGCCTTCCTCGCGGTCTGGCTGGAATGGCACTATAGCAAGGACCAGATCCTCAAGCTCTATTTCGACAATGCCTATATGGGCGGCGGCAATTTCGGCGTCGTGGCGGCGTCCGACTATTATTTCGGCAAGAAGGTGCAGGATATCAGCCTGGCCGAGGCGGCCATGCTGTCGGGCCTGTTCAAGGCGCCGACCCGCTTTGCCCCCCATGTCGATCTGGCCGCCGCCCGCGGCCGCGCCAATCTGGTGCTGAGCAATATGGTGGCCGCCGGCTTTCTGACCGAGGGCCAG
>CAXBHD010000253.1:0-4793 GCA_963975335.1 uncultured Devosia sp.
TGAGCACAAGGTGTTCACCCAGGGCGTGATCTGGAACGTCAATTCCTATGACCAATGGGGCGTGGAACTGGGCAAGCAGCTGGCCAAGGCGCTGCTGCCCAAGGTGGAAGGCAGCCAGAGCGGGGAAGGGCATGACAGCTCGACCCAGGGCCTGCTCGCCTATTACCGCGCCAACAAGAGCTAGCTGCGATGAGCGCAGCGCCAGACCCTGATGTCAATCAGCTGGCGCTGGCTTTCGCCGAACATGGACTTGGCAGACCTGTCGCGCTGACTCGACTTGAAGGCGGGAATGCAGCTGTCTATCGTGTTGATCGTAGCAATGCGCCCGCCGTAGTCCTCAAGATCTACCATGATATCCGCCAGACCATGCCTGCCAAGGAAACTTACGCGGCGCGGCTTCTAGTTGGCCTAACTGTGCCGATCACGCGCTTCCTGGTCTTCGATGAAAGCCGGACTCGCCTTCCATATCGTTATGCGGTGACGAACTTTCTCCCCGGCGCCGCGGTCGGCACGTTCCAGGACGAACCAGACATAGACGACCTCTACCGCCAGATGGGGGCTCTGCTGCGTCTTCTGCATTCCGTTCAGCTGCCGGCATTCGGGCGCTTCGAGGCCGATGGCATTGCTGACCCCCATGCCACCAATGCAGAATTCGTCCTGGCCTTATGGGGCAATGTTATCCAGCGCTTCCGCCACCATGGCGCGCCGCAGAGCCTCGCCGATCGGCTGAACAGCATTGTGCTTGGTGCCGGCGGTCTCATGACCCAGTCTAGTGGACCGGTTTTTGCTCACGACGACTTTCAGCCCAACAACGTGCTGGCTGAACGCGACGTCGCAGGCAGGCTGCAAGTGACTGGTCTGATCGACTTCGGTAATGCCCGCGCGGCTGACGCCACTTTCGATCTGGCCAAGACCTTATTCTGCTGCGAACACGAGGCGCCGGGCTCGACGCGGTCCATCCTGGAGGGATACGGATCGGTCGGGCATCCCGATCCGCAGCGCGCGCTATGGCTCTACACGCTGATCCACAGGGTCGTCATGTGGTACTGGCTACGCCACGTTGGCGTGATAGCCGACGATGAACCGCACCAGTTGATTGCAGACCTGCACGCTATGGCAGAGGAAGAACTCGCTTGACCATTACCACCGAAGAACAGCTCGAGCGCCTCAAGGCGATCGGGCGCATCTGCGCCCTGACCCGCGACGCCATGGCCTCCGCCATGCGGCCGGGCATGACGACGCGCGAGCTCGACGAGATCGGCGCAAGGCTGCTGGCCGAGCACGGGGCGCAGTCGGCGCCGGTCATCACCTATGACTTCCCCGGCGCTACCTGCATTTCGGTCAATGAGGAAATTGCCCATGGCATTCCGGGCGACCGGGTGCTCAAGCAGGGTGATCTGGTCAATATCGATGTCTCGGCGGCCAAGGACGGCATCTTTGCCGATTGCGGCGCCTCCTTCGTGCTGGGCGAGGGCGACCAGCGCGTCGTCAAGCTCTGCCGCGACGGCAAGAAGGCCATGTGGGCCGGCATCAATGCGGTCAAGGCCGGTGCGCCGCTGGCCGACATCGGCGATGCCATCGGCAAGTTTGCCAAAAAGGGCGGCTATACGCTGATCCGCAACCTGGCCAGCCATGGCGTCGGCGACAGCCTGCATGACGAGCCGGGCGAGATCGCCACCTGGCCGGACCGTTCCGAGCGCCGCCGCATGACCAATGGCCTGGTCTTTACCATCGAGCCCTTCCTGTCGCTGGGCGGCCGCATGGCCGATCAGAAGTCGGCCGATGATGAATGGACCCTGGTCAGCCGACCTCTGGCCCCCTGCGTGCAATATGAGCACACGGTGGTCGCCACGCCGCGCGGCGCCGTGGTGATCACGCTGGCCAATTGACTGGTCGGGTGAAAGCTTGGCGGCAAGGCGCTGTTCGGACTCGCTAAAGCCAGACCAGCAGCAACGGCCCGACCAGCACCAGACCAATGCCGACGACATAGCGCAGATTGCCCAGCTGGCGCAGGCTGGGCACGCTGGCAAAGGACGACAGCAGCAGAAAGCCCAGCAGGGCGATGAAGACCGGGTTGAGCGGCGTCAGGTGGATGGCGGCGCCTTCGGTCAGCTGCAGATAGATCATGTGCCCGACGACAAAGCCGAGCAGCGCCGTCACCACCACCGTCACGGCCTTGGCGGTGATCAGCAGCGCCATGTCGATCGTATTGGCGGTCAGCAGCAGCGCCAGCCCGGTTGCGGTAACATGTACGGCGGCCAGCGTGGGCAGGATCTGATTATTGGCCAACAGGGGCACCATTTCGGGCGGCGCGGTCAGTGGCAACGCCCCGATCATCGGCAGATCGGCGCCATATTGGGCCAGCAAATAGATGACATAGAGCATGACCAGCGTGCTGGCGGCAAAAGTCACAAGCGTCGCGGCGAGGACCTTGAGCAGATCGATGGTATCCTGTGACACTGCAGGGGCCCGATCAGAATGAAGGAAGAAAGCTTGGTATGCCGGGAGGGGGTCGAACCCTCGACCATTCGATTAAAAGTCGAATGCTCTACCACTGAGCTACCGGCACGCACCAAGAACAACGCTTTGGACGTCGCGGCGGAACATAGCCACGTGGCTCAGACTGTCAACCGCAATTGCGCCAAACTCAGTTGCGCAGTGGCGTTCCGGTAAACGGCACGGGCAGGCAGGCAATCGAAATGCGTTCAAGTCGCCCGCATAAAGCGGTGACTTCGGAAAGGTCGGCAATCGGTCCGACCACGATGCGCTTGTCGCTGCCATCGGCCGCGTCAGCCAGCAGCGGCGACAGGCCGAACAGCAGCGGCCCCAGCTTCAGGGACAGATCATTCCAGGCGCCCAGCGCCTGTTCGGCAGGTATTGCAGCGCCCAGCGCCATGCCAAAGGCCATGGCATTGGGCGCAGCCAGGCTTGCGCCATCGACAATCTCGGGCAGGGGCTGGCTGCCCGCGCCGGTTGCGCCGGCCATCGGCTGCCGCCGCACGGTGACCGAGCCGCCATCGGCCTCAAAGACCTGGGCGTCGCCAATTGCCGCCGTGACTGCCGTGCGGTCGACAGCGGGTCCCGGCGGCTGCAATTCGAGCAGGCGCGGCAGGCTGACCTCCAGCGAGCCCACGCGCTGCTGCACCGCATTGCCCTGCTGTTCGGCCAGCGCAAAGCGCGTGGTCAATACAGTATTGTCGCGTTTGAGCTGCATGGTCTGTTCGCGCAATTCGGCAACCTGCAGGCGCAGCTGGTCGAGCGAGGCTCCCTCGATCCGGGTCTTGTGCAGGCCGCCCAGGACGCTTGTGGGAATGACCGCCGAAATATTGGCGCCCATCACCGCAATGCCGCCGCAGACCAGGGCGATAATGCCCCAGCTGGTGACGTCCGATTGGCGGAACTGTGCCGATGCCTTGGCCAATGTCGAAAACTCCGCTGGCGCAGTCGAATCAGGTATTGCGCAGTAAAAGCACCATGCGGCCCCAGTTAGGGCTTCGCCAACGCTTGCGTGCCATAAATCTGTGAAAACGCGTCGATTAAATTGCGCGGAGCGGGGAATGCCAATGACGGAACTTTTGTCGATTATTCTGGCCGCCGGCGAAGGCACCCGGATGCGCTCGAGCATGCCCAAAGTGCTGCACCAGGTGGGCGGGCTGCCGATCATCGGCCATGTCACGCGGGCGGCCCATGAGGCCGGTTCGACGCGGGTTGCCCTGGTCACCGGGCCGCGGCACGACGCCATCCGCCAGGCGGTGACCGCCCTGCAGCCGGATGTGGTGCATTTCCAGCAGGCCGAGGCCAAGGGCACCGGCCATGCCGCCGCCATGGCGCGGGACCTGTTTGCCACCGCCCAGGGCTATGTTGCCGTGGTCTATGGCGATCACCCCCGGCTGCGCGGTGATAATTTCCGGGTCGTGCTCGACCGGCTCGATGCCGGCCTCGATGTCGCCATTCTGGGCTTTGAGCCCAAGGATCCGACCGGCTATGGCCGCCTGATCACCGATGGCGAAACCCTGCTGGCCATCCGCGAGCACAAGGATGCCAGCCCGGAGGAAAGGGCAATCGGCCTGTGCAATGCCTGTATCCTGGCGTTCCGCGCCGAGGTGTTCCGCGACCTCATCGACCGCATCGAGAATGACAATGCCCAGGGCGAATATTACATCACCGACCTGGTCGGCCTGGCCAATCAGGCCGGCAAGAAGGTCGGCTTCGGCATTGCGCCGGAAGACGACGTCATGGGCGTCAATGACCGCAGTCAGCTGGCGCGGGCCGAGGCGCTGTTCCAGGACATGCGCCGCCAGGACTTCATGAAGGCCGGGGTCACCCTCAAGGACCCTACAAGCGTCTGGTTTTCCTATGATACCGAAATCGCCCAGGACGTGACCATCGAGCCCAATGTGGTGTTCGGTCCCGGGGTCAAGATCGAGAGCGGGGCTGTCATCCATGCCTTCAGCCATGTCGAGGGCGCCCATATCGGGCCCAATGCCTCGGTGGGCCCCTTTGCCCGGCTGCGCCCGGGCGCCCATCTGGGCGCCGAGGTCAAGGTCGGCAATTTCGTCGAGATCAAGCAGGCCGAGATCGGCGCCGGCGCCAAGATCAGCCATCTCAGCTATATCGGCGACGCCAGCATCGGCGAGGCGGTCAATATCGGCGCCGGCGTCATCACCGTGAACTATGACGGCTACAACAAGCACCGCACCATTGTCGGCGACAATGCCTTTATCGGCTCCAACTCGTCGCTGGTGGCGCCGGTCACCGTCGGCGCTGGCGCGCTGGTGGGCAGTGGCAGTGTG
>CAXBHD010000254.1:0-4781 GCA_963975335.1 uncultured Devosia sp.
ACAGGGTTTGACCGTCCCGAAGCGGGACGCGGCGCCTAAAAGCGCATGCCGGTCAGGACCATGGACAGATCGCCCATATTGGTGCCCAGCAGCACGCGATAGGGGATGAAATAGCCCGTCGTGCCCAGCGGGGCATACCAGATGATGATGCGGTCGCTATCGGCCAGGTAAGTGGTGATCTCGGAACTGGTGAAATGGCCCGAGACCGGGTTGTAGTCGACCGAACACAGCACGACCGGCCCCTGATAGCCGGTGCGGGCCGAGGTGGCAGTATCGTCGCCGGCATAGCGCATAGCGATGTTGAAGCGCTCGACGCCGGTAAAGATGCCGACATCGCGGTCGCAGAGGCTCTTGTCCAGGGCGCGCCCCTTGAGCACGAAGGCCGAGAGGAAGTCGCTGACCCCGGTCAGATGCTTGCGCTCGAGCGGCACCCGGTCATAATTGTCGATAATGGGTGGCTCGACCTTGAAGGAGCCGACATTGCCGCCGCCAAAGGTCACATCGATGTCAAAGGCCTCGCCATTGGCCCGGGTCTGCATGTCGAAGGCCGACGAGGCCAGCGCGCGGCCGCTCGAGCTCCCCTCGGCCGTCGCCTTGGCCGTGCCGCTGGCAACCACGGCGCCGAGGCCGGCCACATTGGCCGCCAGGTCAAGGCTGTAGCGGCTGCCATCATCCCTGAGGTCGACATTCATGGTGGCAATATTGATGCCGCCCAGGGTCAGCACATAGCCGGCACTGGCATCGACGCCGGCGGCCAGCGCGGGCGGACAGGCAAGCAGCGCCAATGCGGCGAGAGCGGCGAAACGGAACTGGGTCAAGATCGGGCGTCTCTGCAATGGGTCACGAATCGGGGTAAGCCCTGAAAGTGCCGTTCGCCGCCGCCCTCTGCAAGCGGCTCGCGCCGGATTGAGCTGGCCTTTGTCTTGACGGACCCTCCCATATTGACTAAAGAGCCCTCAGATTTCAGACAAGACAGGCCCAATGCGGGGCTCGATCCCCGCACCAGAGGCCTTTTGCAACAGGATACATGACCATGGCACGGCGCTGTGAACTTACCGGCAAGGGCGTTTTGGTTGGCAACAACGTTTCGCACGCTCTCAATCGTACCCGTCGTCGGTTCCTTCCGAACCTGGTGAACGTGACGCTGATCTCGGAGGCGCTCAACCGCCCCGTCAAGCTGCGCATCTCGGCCTATGCCCTGCGTTCGGTTGAACATCGCGGCGGTCTCGACGCTTTCCTGCTCAAGCAGAGCGACGACACGCTGTCGACGCTGGCTCAGGGCATCAAGAAGGAAGTGCGCGCCGCTCTGGCTGCGTAAGCTTCTTGTCCCAGTGACGAATTGACCGCGTGGGGTATAACCCCGCGCGGTTTTGTTTTGCGCCAATTTCGGCGCATCCCGCCCCGGTCTTTTGCCGATGTGCGGTTACATAGAGGTGCATTCTGATGCTAGCTCGTTTGCTGGCGGCTATTGCCGCCATGGTCGTGGTTGTCGCGGCCTCCAATATTCTGGTGCTCTATCCGCTGCAGGCCCAGCTCGGCCCGGTCAATCTGGCCGACCTGCTGACCTGGGGCGCCTTCACCTTCCCCTTTGCCTTTCTCATTACCGATCTGACCAACCGGTTCGATGGCGCGCGTGCTGCCCGCCTCGTCGTGCTGGTCGGCTTTGCCGTGGGCCTTTGCGTCTCGCTCTATCTCAGCGTCCAGCCACTGCCCTGGAACCCGGAAGGCGGTCCCGCCACCACCCAGCGCATCGCCCTGGCCTCGGCCACGGCCTTCCTCGTCGGTCAGCTGCTCGATATTGCAGTATTCTCACGGCTGCGCGCCGCCAAGGCCTGGTTCCTGCCGCCGCTGGTGGGTTCGCTTTTGGGCTCGCTGCTCGATACGGCGATCTTTTTCACCGTCTCCTTTGCCCCGGCGCTGGCCGGGATTGATGCGCTATTCGGCCTGGCCGATGGCTCGCTGGGCTTTCCTGCCCCCTGGCTGGGCATCGGCCCGGACGTGCCGCTCTGGACCTCGCTGGCCACCGGCGATTTCCTGGTCAAGTTCCTGGCTGCCCTCTTGCTGCTGGCGCCCTATCGCCTGCTGATGGGCAAGATCCGGCCGCTGCCACCGCTGGCCGCCCGGGCCTAGGCCGAGCGACGCCATAGACTAAAAACCCGATATCGGCCTGAGGCTGATATCGGGTTTTTGTTTGGGGGCTTGGGCAATGCGGGTGGCGGAAAGCCTCAGTCGCCTTCGCCGGGCGCCTCGGAGAAATATTTCTCGAACTTGCCGGTCTCGCCGTCCTTTTCCTTGGCGCCGGGCAGCGGATCGCGCCGTTCGGTCAGGTTGGGCCAGGCGGAGGCAAACTTGGTGTTGATCTCGAGCCAGTGGTCGAGCCCGCTTTCGGTATCGGGCTTGCTGGCTTCGGCGGGGCATTCGGGCTCGCAGACGCCGCAGTCGATGCATTCGTCGGGGTGGATCACCAGCATGTTCTCACCCTCATAGAAGCAGTCCACCGGACAGACTTCCACGCAGTCGGTATACTTGCAGGCAATGCAGTTGTCGGTGACGATATAGGTCATCTAGGCGGGCATCCCGAACAGAAGCCGGGCCAGCGCAGTCTGCGCGGCGCGACAGGTCTCAACGGCTCCGTTGCTAAACTTTTTCTCTTGGCGCTGCAAGGCTGGCGGGGGGCAGGGTTTGGCGCCAGGGGCGCGGCCGGGGGCAAATTTTGTCACTGCTCGCCATCCCCGCCGCGCAGGCGGTCGGTATCGCGGCGTTGTTTCTTGGTCGGCCGGCCTGCGCCCTCGTCACGCGGGGCGATGGCAGCTTCATAGGGGGATTGTTCGGCCCTGGGCAAAGCAGGGGGCGAGAGGTCCTCGTAGAGGCTCTGCGCCTCGCTGGCGGGGCCGCGGCGGGTACCGGGATCGATAATGCGCCAGATCAGGATACGGTTATGCAGCGCCATGGTCAGCACATCGCCGGCGCCGACCTTGCGGTCGCTGCGGTCGGTCCGCTCGGAATTGACCCGAACGGCGCCGGTTTCGATATATTTCTGCGCCAGCGTGCGCGACTTGATGGCGCGCGCAAAGAACAGGAACTTGTCGAGCCGCTCCTTGCGGGCGGCGGGCTCGACAAGCCCTGCCAATTGCTAGTTTGCCTTGCCGTCGCGCAGGGCGGCGAGCTTGGCGAAGGGGCTATCGGGGTCGAAGGCCTTTTCGCGCTTTTCCTCGCGCGGCTGCTGGAAGCGGGCCTGCTCGCCCTTCTGGCTGTCCGGGCGACGATTTTCATTGCGCGGACGGGCCTCGGCATTGCTCGGCCGGGCATTGGCCGGGCGGGTATTGGCGGGCTTGGGGTTGAGATGCTGGGCCTTGCTGAGGTCCTGCACTTCGCCCTCGGGCCGGCGTTTGACCGGGGCGCGTTCGGGGCGCTGACGCGCCTCGCCCTCGGGGCGGCGGCGGCCTTCATGCCGCTTGGCATCGGGGCGCTTGCCGCTGGGCGACCAGATCTCGTCATATTCGGGCTCGGCCGGGACGGCCGGCTCGACGGGGGCGACCTGGCCGGCCATGGCCTCGGTCTGCGGCGGGGCCTCGACAATGGTCGTCTCGGGCATGGCCATGGTCTCTGCCTGCCTGGCCTCGTCCACGACAGCCTCGGTCGGCGCCTCGTCGGCAGCGTCGATCGTTGCAGGGGCCTCGGCCAGGCTCTCTTCAAGCGCGGGGGCCTCGGCACTGGCTTCGGCCGGCGTCGGTGCGGCGGTCTCGGCCGGCGCTGGCGCCACGGTCTTGAGCGTGCGCTTGACGCGATAGCCCAGCGAATTGAGGATCGAGGCGAAGTCCTCGCCCGAGCAGCCCAGCAGCGAGGTCATTTCCACGGTGACGCGGAAACCATTGCCTTCGGCGGCGCCGGCGGGCAGTTCGCCCTGATGACGGGTCGGATCGAGCGCAATCAGCGGGCGGATGATATCGGCCAGGCGCTCGAGAATATCGACGCGCACGGCGCGCTTGCCGGCCACCTTGAAGCCGGCGATTTCATAAAGCCGGGTATCGACTTCAGGATCGACGACAAAGCTGGTGCGGCCGCTCAGCACGATATGGGGAATATCGGTCACGCCGGGCTGGCGCACGCCGCCATGCTTGAGCGCAAACAGGATCAGCGCCAGCTCGCGCGGGGCGGGCTTGAGCGAAAGCGGCAGATAGATGTGATAAGCGCCAAACTTGATGCCCAGCTTGCGCATCTTGCCGCGCACGTCCTGGTCGAGATTCTTGACCTCTTCGGCCACCTGGCTGCGCGGGATGAGCCCGAGATGCTCGAACAGCTGAAAGCCGATGCCGCGGGCGGCGCCTTCGAGATCGGCCGGGGCCTCAAGCGCCATGACGGGCTCGAGAATGGTGTTGACGTGGTGGCGCAGCCAGAGGCTCAGCCGGTCCTGCACGCGTTCCAGGTCGGTGCCGCTCAGTGTTTCGTCCGCCAGGATCAGGATGCGCGGCCGATAGAGGGTGTCGCCCTCGAGCAGTTCGGCGACGATGTCGCCTTTCCAGCGCATGCGGCCATCGGTGGCCAGCACGAATTCCTCATTGGGCGCGCCCGCCAGGCGTTCGGCCCGGTGGTGGATTTCCGGCGCGACAACCTGATCGGCGGCGGAGCGCAGATTCTTGATGTCGGCGTCGCCATCGGCGCGGGCCAGGGTGAAGCGGAAGCCTTCAAGCGTGCCGATGAGATGGCCTTCCAGCCGTACTTCGCCACGCTCATTGATCTCGGGAGATGCCATACGTTTGTCTTTCAGGTGACGAAGCAGC
>CAXBHD010000255.1:0-4750 GCA_963975335.1 uncultured Devosia sp.
GCTGGCCAGAATGCGCGCCAGCGGCTTGTGGCCATTGGCCCTGGCATAGGCCGATGAGGCCACCAGCACGGCCCCGGCGCCATCGACGATGGCCGATGAATTGCCGCCGGTCTGCACGCCACCAAAGGCCGGGCGGAGTTTTGACAGCACCTCATAGGTGGACACGCGGATATGGCTGTCGGTATCGACGCTTTCGATGCCGCGCGGCAGCTTGAGGCTGCGCGTATCGATGCCCTCGATGGCAAAGCTCTCGCTGCTGACGGACACGATTTCCTCGGCCAGGATGCCGGCATCGCGCGCGGCAAGGGCGCGGTTGAAGCTGCGCTCGGCAAAGCGGTCCACGCGCTCGCGCCCGATACTGTACTGCTTGGCCAGGTTCTCCGCCGTGTCGCCCATATTGACGCAGCCGGCGGGGTCGTAAAGCGCCTCCCACAGGAAGTCCTTGAACTCCACCTTGCCCATGGTGAAGCCATTGCGATGGGTATAGGCGGCAATGGGATTGCGGCTCATGCTTTCGCAGCCGGCGGCCAGGGTCAGATCGACGCGGCCGAGCGACACGGAATCGGCGGCCTGGGCGATGACTTCGAGCCCGGTGCCGCAGATGCGCTGCACCAGATGGGCCGGCGCCTCGACCGGGGCGCCGGCATAGAGCCCGATATGGCGCGGCGTGACATAGGCATCAAACGACGCCTGGGCCATGGAGCCGGCAATGGTTTGGCCGATATCGGCGGCCTTGACGCCGGTCCGCGCAATGACAGCGCGCGCCGCCTTGATGCCCAGGTCGATCGGCGAAATCTCGGCAAAGGCGCCGCGATAGTCGATGAAGGGCGTGCGGGCGCCGCCGAGCAGCCAGGCGTCGTCGAAGGTGAGGCGAAGACCTTTGCTCATGGATCAGGTGCCTTTTTGTGGACAGACAATGATGTCGGGGCCGGGATGGTCGGCATGCAGCGCCGCCACCAGATCCGCCCGGTGGCTGCGCACGGCGCGCTGGTTGATCGAGCCCTTGTCGGTGATCTCGCCCTTGTCGATGTCGGGCAGCGCCGCCATCAGCAGGGCACGCGCCACTTGGTTGGAGCTGCCGGTGGATTTTGCCGCCAGGGCGGCAAGGCTGTCGGTGAATTTCTGCCGTACCGCGGGATGCGCCACGATGGTTTCGGCAGCGGTGCCGGCCGGCAATCCGGCATGGCGGGCACAGGCCTCGAGGTCGGGAAAGATCATGGCGCCGATATAGTTGAGATCGAGCCCGGTCAGCACCACGTCGCGGATCAGTGGCGCGCAGGCGCCGATGACGGCAGCCCGGACTGCGGCGAAATTGACCCAGGTGCCGGTCGAGAGCTTGAAGTCCTCGGTGACGCGCCCGTCAAACACCAGGCCTTTGCCCAGGTCCTCGGCATCGGCGAAGCGGACGGCGTCGCCGATCCTGTAAAAGCCCTCCTCGTCAAAGGCCTCGGCTGTCTTGTCGGCATCGCGCCAATAGCCGGGCGTGACATTGGGCCCCTTGAGGCGCAGCTCGGTCTTGTCGCCATTGGGCACGAGCTTGACGCTCATGCCGGCGGCCGGCAGGCCGATATGGCCAGCCTCGGAGACCACCCAGGTGGTGGTGAAGGCAAAGGGCGCCGTTTCCGTCGAGCCATAGCCGGTAATGATCATCACATGCTGGCCCGTTTCCTGCCGGGCGGCGGCGTCGAGCCCGTCGAACACATGCTGGGACAGGCCGGCGCCGGCATATTGCAGCAGTTTGAGCCGGGCAAACAGGTTGCGCCGCGCCTCGGGATGCTCGTCAAAGGCGGCGACGAGAAACTCATAGGCCTTGGGCACATTGGTGAAGAAGGTCGGCTGCACCGTCTTGAGGTTTTCCAGCGTGCGACCGATGCGCGCCGGGGTCGGCTGGCCATCGTCGATATAGAAGCTGCCGCCATTGTAGATGGCGATGCCAGTATTGTGGCTGCCGCCGGCAACATGGTTCCAGGGCATCCAGTCGAGCAGCACCGGCGGCTCGTCGGCCAGAAAGGCCAGGGCGGTGCGGATCATTTCCTGGTTGCAGGCCATCATGCGATTGGTGGTGATGACGCCCTTGGGCAGGCCGGTGGAGCCGGAGGTGAACAGCACCTTGGCCACGGTATCGGGCGTGATCGCCGCATGGGCCTCCGCCACGGCTGGCGTCACCGGCGTCTTCAGCAGGTCGGCAAAGACATGGGCGGGGTGTCCGGCGGGCGGATTGCTGCGCAAGATGAGCGGCATATCCGCGCCGAAAACGGCGTTGATGGCCGGGGCGAAGCGGGTGCCATCGCTGGCATAGATCATGCCGGGGGTCAGCAGGCCGGCTATATGCTTGAGCTTGCCGAAATCGGTGGAGACCAGCGAATAGGCCGGGGATATGGGGGCATAGGGGATGCCGACCCAGATGGCGGCCATGCCGAGCAGGAAATGTTCGACCTCATTGCCCGACAGGATCATCAGCGGGCGTTCGGCACTCAGGCCGGCATCGAGCAGAAACTGCGCCAGCGGCGGAATGGCGTCGCGCACCTGGGCAAAGCTCAGTTCGCGCCAGCCGGCGCCGTCGCGATCGGCGATCAGTACCGCATCGGGCGTCTTGTCGGCCCACTGCTTGAGCGCATCGACAATCGAGCGCGGATAGGGCCCGAGCGTTTCCACCGAGCTGATAATCGTGCTGCCATCGGCGCGGCGTTCCGCGCGCGCGGCCATTTTGCCCAGCCGCACGGAGCGGACAGGCGTCGCCAGAATGTCCATGAGTTCCTCCCTCATGCATATAGTTATGTAGCATAACTATATTCGGCGCAAGAGGGAATGACCCACCCTATCACGGCGCCGCGCCGCGATAGCCGATGTCGATCACCGCCCTGCCCTCGGCCAGGCGCGAGACGCAGGCGCACATATGGCTGTTTTCGGCCTTTTCGGCCTGGCTGAGAAAGACGTCGCGATGGTCGATGGCGGCGCTGCGATCCAGCACGCGCACGGCGCAGAGGCCGCATTCGCCGCGCTGGCAATCATAGATCATCTCCACCCCGGCGCCGATCAGGGCCTCCAGCATGGTCTGGTCGGGCCGCACGGCCACGGCAATATCGCGGTTGAGCACCTCGACGGTGAAGGTCTTTTCCGGGAACAGGCCACTGTCGCCGAACACTTCATAGCGCAGGCGGCTGGCCGGCCGACCGGCCGCGGCCCAGGCGGCCTTGGCTGCTTCGAGCATGCCGATCGGGCCGCAAAGATAGCATTCCGCCTCTGCCGGCAGGGCCGCGAACTCGGCCGCCAGGTCGATATGCTCGCCCTGGGCATTGTCGCGCAGGCTGAGCCGGTCGCCGAGCAGCGCGGCCAGTTCATCGGCAAAGGCCATGAGCGGCCGCGACCGCGCCGCATAGACCAGGCGCAGCGAAGCGCCCCGCGCCGCCAGCGCCCGCGCCATGCCATAGATCGGGGTAATGCCGATGCCGCCGGCCAGCAGCAGATAGTGCCCGGCGCGCCAGTTCAGCTCGAAGCGGTTCTCTGGAATGGTCAGTCGAAGCGGCTGGCCGGTCTCGAGCGACCACATGAAGCGCGAGCCGCCGCGGCTTTGCGGATGCAGCTTGACCCCCACGGCAATCTGGCCCTTGGGCGCCGGCAGCACGGTATAGGTACGAATGGCCGCTTCGCCGTCGATCTCGACCCGGACATTGCTGTGCGAGCCAGGCTCGAAGCGGGGCACGGCCCCCTCGACGTCAAAGGCCAGATAGCGGACATCCGCGGCCAATGGCCGGATTTCGGCGACCCGGGCATCGCGCCAGTCGATACGATTGCGCATATGGTTTCCTCCCAATGGTGGCGCGCCCTTGTGCTCCCCTTCCTCCTCGGGGCTTGGGGGGGGGCAGCCGGTTTGCCCGGCAACACCCCGCCCTCGTGTCCACCCGCAGGCGGGTGGGTGCACTGGCGCTTGTGGTTGCGTGGCTGTCTCGGGGGCTACCCCATCACCAGCGACAGAGCCGGCACCCGGCGGATCAGGCTGCGATCCTCGTCGAGCACATGTTCGAGATTCTGCCGCGCCAGGCGGGCATGTTCGCGGGCCAGCGATTCCGCGCGGGCGCCCTCGCGCATCTCCACGGCATTGACCATGGCGCGATGCTGCGCCTGGGCGCCGTAAAGCGAGCGGCGGAAGGCCGGCACATCGGCCTGCTTGTCGAGAAAGGCGCTGGGCGAGGCAAAGGGCAGGCTGGTCACCCGCTCGATCTCGCGCCTTATGGTCTGGCTGGCCAGGCCCCAGAGGCGCTCATGGAATGCCGCATTGAGGTCGACATAGCGGTCGAAATCCATGACCTCGACCGCCCCGCGCAGGGTCGTGTCCAGCTCGGCCAGCAGGCGGTGCAGGTCGCCCATGCGGGCCGGGGCCACGCCGCGCTCGGCGGCCAGCCGCAGGGCCGTTCCCTCCAGCACGCCGCGCAGCTCGATAGCGTCGATCACATCCTCCCGGGTGAAGCTGCGCACAGCATAGCCGCCCGAGGGAATGGTATCGACCAGGCCCTCCTGCCCCAGCCGGGCCAGCGCCGCGCGCAGCGGCGTGCGCGAAATGCCCAGCTTTTCGGCCAGCGCCACTTCCGACAGGCGCGAGCCGGCGCGGATCTCGCCGGAGACGATCAGGTCGCGCACGCCCATCAGGGCCCGTTGCGACTGCTGGGCGCGGTCCGATTTTTCCATCACTCGGCCGCCTGGCGCAGGCTGGTCTCGTCCGCAATCATCCGGTCGATCAGCCGCCGCGCCC
>CAXBHD010000256.1:0-4702 GCA_963975335.1 uncultured Devosia sp.
ACTGGTGCCGCTTCGGCACGCAGGATTCCACCGGGCTCGGCATCCGCATCGAAAAGTTCATGTGGGGCGCCTGGACCCCCGCCAAGCTCAAGCTGGCCGTATCGGGCTGCCCGCGCAACTGCGCCGAGGCGACCTGCAAGGATATCGGGGTGATCTGCGTCGATTCCGGCTATGACATCCACTTTGCCGGGGCGGCCGGGCTCGACATCAAGGGCACCGAATTGCTGTGCCATGCCGATAGCGAGGACGAGGCGCTCGAGATCATCGTGGCGCTGACTCAGCTCTATCGCGAACAGGGGCGCTATCTCGAGCGCATCTATAAGTGGGCCAAGCGGGTGGGCACGCCGTCAATCCTGGCCAATGTGGTGAGTGATCGCGACAAGCGCCGCGCCTATTACGAGCGCTTTGTCTATTCGCAGCGTTTTGCCCAGATCGACCCCTGGGAGGAGCGCGTCAACGGCAAGGATGCGCATGAATTTGCGGCCCTGGCCGAGTTCGGCATGCCGGTGGCGGCGGAATGATGGAGCAGATGATGAATGGCTGGATCGATATTGGCGGCGTGGACGCCATTCCCCGGCGCGGCGCGCGCTGCGTCAACACACCGGGTGGCAAGATCGCGGTGTTCCGCACGCAGGAAGACCAGATCTTCGCCTTGGAAAATCGCTGCCCGCACAAGCATGGACCACTGAGCGAGGGCATTGTGCATGGCGCCGCCGTCACCTGCCCGCTGCATAGCTGGGTATTCGACCTGGCCACCGGCAAGGCGCAGGGCGCCGACGAGGGTTCGGTGCGGACCTATGCCGTCAGCGTGGTGGACGGGCGCATCATGATGGCGCCCGAACTGGCGCTGGCGGCCGCCGAATAGCGGAAGCGGCAGGCTCAGTCCTCGTGGCCGGGACGGGTGACCTTTGGCGGATCGCTGGCCGGGAAGGAATCGGCCAGTTCCCGGTCGAGCTCGGCATCGAGTTCTTCCTTCGTGCGCTCGTGATGGCCGGCATCGGTGGCCGGCTTGGGCGTGGCGGATTCAGGCTTGTCGGTGGCCATGACTAGTCTCCTGTAACGGGCAAGCAGCACAGCAAAGGTGAGGTGTCGTATCGCCCATTGCAACCACCTGCGCCGCCCTGCCCAAATTGAGTGCTCAAGCGGGCTGGCCGCAGGCCTGTCGGAAGGCCAGGCTGGCCGAGCGCGGCTGCGACAATGGGGCAGGCAGCTGCGGCAATGTGTGCGGCCACCCGGCAAATGTTCTTTACTGTCAATATCTTAACGGAGACACGCCGGAGCCGCGATGCTGCGTCACCATGCAGGGTGGCAAAGGCAGGCATGGCTGCGCATAATGCGGCCAACCCGAAGACCGCTAGATAATCGGGCAGCATACAGGACGAACCATGACCTTTGGCCTGACCGCAGAAATCCTGGCGCGCATCCAGTTCGCGTTCACGGTGTCTTTCCACTTCATCTTTCCGGCCTTTTCCATCGGCACGGCCAGCTTTCTGGCGGTGCTGAACGGATTGTGGCTGTGGAAGCGCGACCCGGCCTATCTGAAACTGTTCGAATACTGGAAGACCATTTTCGCCGTGACATTCGGCATGGGTGTCGTGTCGGGCATTGTGATGAGCTACCAGTTCGGCACCAATTGGTCGGTATTTTCCGACAAGGCCGGCGCCGTTATCGGCCCGCTGATGGGCTATGAGGTGCTCACCGCGTTCTTCCTCGAGGCCGGCTTTCTGGGCATTGCGCTGTTCGGGCGCAAGCGGGTGGGCGACCGGCTGCATATGGTGGCCGTGGCGATGGTGGCGATCGGCACGCTGATCTCGGCGACCTGGATCACCTCGGCCAATAGCTGGATGCATACGCCGGCGGGCTATGGCGTCGATGCCGACGGCATCTTCTTTCCGGTCGACTGGTGGGCGATCATCTTCAACCCATCCTTCCCCTATCGCCTGACCCATACCGTGCTGGCGGCGTTCCTGACCACGGCCTTTGCCGTGGGGGCGGTCGGCGCCTGGCACCTGCTCAAGGACAGCAGCAACCGGCAGGCGCGCATCATGTTCTCGATGGCCATGTGGATGGCTGCCGTGGTGACGCCGATCCAGATCTTTGCCGGCGACCAGCATGGCCTCAATACGCTGGAGCACCAGCCGGCCAAGATTGCCGCGATGGAGGGGCATTATGAAAGCCATCCCGAAGGCGCGCCGCTGATCCTGTTCGGCCTGCCCAATGAGGCCGAGCAGCGCATGGACTATGCGGTGCAGATTCCCAAGCTGGGCTCGCTGATCCTCGAACATGATCTCAACGCGCCGATGCGGGGCCTCGATGCGTTTCCGCAAGCCGACCGGCCGCCGGTGACCATTCCGTTCTTTGCCTTCCGCATCATGGTGGGCATCGGCTTTGCCATGCTGGGCATCGGGCTGTGGTCGCTCTGGGCGCGCTATCGCAAGACGCTCTATACCAATAAATGGCTGCTGCGTGCCGCCCTGCCGATGGGCGGCTCGGGTTTCGTGGCGGTGCTGGCCGGCTGGTACACGACCGAGGTGGGCCGCCAGCCCTTCACCGTCTATGGCCTGCTGCGCACGGCCGACAGCCTGTCGCCCGTTGAAGCTCCCGCCGTGGGCGCGTCGCTGCTGGCGTTCATCGTGGTGTATTTCCTGGTGTTCGGCGCCGGCGTCTTCTACCTGTTCCGTCTGTTCCGCCGGCCGCCGCTGGCGCTGGAGGATCACGAGCTGGACAAGGGACCACATCGCGCCGCCGGCGTGGTACCGGGCCTTGCCCAGGAAGAATCGCTGGGAGGCCCGCATGCCCATTGACCTGCCAACAATCTGGGCCGGCATCATTGCCTTTGCCGTGCTCGCCTATGTCGTGCTCGACGGCTTTGACCTGGGCGTGGGCATCCTGTTCCCGTTCTTTCCCGACCGGCACGACCGCGACGTGATGACCAATTCGATCGCCCCGGTCTGGGACGGCAACGAGACCTGGCTGGTGCTGGGCGGCGGCGGGCTGATGGCGGTATTCCCGGTGGTCTATGCCACGGTGCTGCCGGCGCTCTACATGCCCATCATCGCCATGCTGCTGGGGCTGATCTTCCGCGGCGTGGCCTTTGAATTCCGCCATCGCACGCAGCGCGGCTCGGTCTGGTGGGATGTCGGCTTCTGGGCGGGCTCGACCATTGCCGGCTTTACCCAGGGCATTGCGCTGGGCGCGCTGGTGCAGGGCATCAATATTGCCAATCGCAGCTATGTGGGGGGCTGGTGGGACTGGCTGACCCCCTTCTCGCTGATGACCGGGCTGGCCGTGGTGGTGGGCTATGGTCTGCTCGGCGCGACCTGGGTCAACCTCAAGACGTCGGGCGCGCTGCAGGCCAAGGCAAGGCGGATCGCCATGGTTGCGGGGGCCGGCACGCTGCTGCTGATCGGCGTTGTCAGCCTGTGGACCCCCTTTGTGCGCGGCATCTATTTCGAGCGCTGGTTCGGCTGGCCGACCGCCTTCTTCTCGGCCTTCGTGCCGGCGCTGCTGGGCGTCTGTGCGCTGGGCCTGTGGCATGGCCTCGTCACCGACAAGCATCTGCAGCCGTTCCTGGCGGCACTGGGCCTGTTCGTGCTGAGCTTTGTCGGCCTGGGGATCAGCTTCTATCCCTATATGGTGCCAGGGGCGATCACCATTGCCGAGGCGGCGGCGCCCGACAGTTCGCTGCAGTTCCTGCTGGTGGGCGCCGTGGTGCTGGTGCCGACGATCCTGGCCTATACGGGCTATGCCTATTGGGTGTTCCGCGGCAAGATCGACCCGGACGAGGGCTATCACTGATGGCGGTCAAGCCCGCATGGACAAAGGCCGGCTGGTTCATCGCCCTATGGCTGGGCGGCGTGCTGGCCGTTACCGCGGTGGGGCTGGTGATCCGGCTGTTCCTGAGCCCTTGAGGGGCCGCGGCGGGGCCTTTGCGGGTGACGGGCCGGCTGCCCCCGGGGCAAAATTTTCTCTTTGTCGCGCAGAGCGCGCAAGGTGGGACCTTTCCATCAGGAGCGCCGGCTGTTCTTCATCACCCTGATCCAGGCTGGTGACAGGAACAGGCATGCAAGTCCGCGTAGAAAATGTTCGCAAGGAATTCGACCGCTTTCCGGCGCTGCACGATGTGTCGCTCGATATCCATTCGGGCGAGCTGATTGCGCTGCTGGGCCCGTCGGGCTCGGGCAAGACGACGCTGCTGCGGCTGATTGCCGGGCTGGAGCGGCCGACCGCGGGGCGGATTTTCTTCGGCGAGGAGGATGCATCGGAAAAGAGCGTCCAGGCGCGCCGGATCGGCTTCGTCTTCCAGCACTATGCGCTGTTCCGGCACATGAGCATTCTGGAAAATGTCGCCTTCGGGCTCAAGGTGCGGCCGCGCTCATCCCGGCCGGCTGCCGGCGAAATCCGGCGCCGGGCGCTCGAACTGCTCGACCTGGTGCAGCTGGCAGGGCTGGAAAAGCGGTATCCGAGCCAGCTATCGGGCGGGCAGAGGCAGCGCGTGGCGCTGGCCCGCGCCCTGGCCATCGAGCCGAGCGTGCTGCTGCTGGACGAGCCGTTCGGGGCGCTTGACGCCCAGGTGCGGCGCGAGCTGCGCAAGTGGCTGCGCGAGATCCATGACCGCACCGGGCATACGACCGTGTTCGTCACCCATGACCAGGAAGAGGCACTCGAGCTGGCCGACCGGCTCTGCGTGATGAGCCAGGGC
>CAXBHD010000257.1:0-4652 GCA_963975335.1 uncultured Devosia sp.
GCAGGCAGGGCATGTGGTGGCTCCCGGCGGCCGGGATCCCTGGCGACGCTTAAGCTGAGTTGACAAGTCATGTTTGGATTCGCTAGGCAGGTCCGGCTGCGCCAGAGCAGCATTGATTGGGGTAGATCATGTTCAGCAAACCGCTTTTCGGCGCCTTGTTCGGCGCGATGATGCTGGCCGCCGTGCCGGCTCAGGCCATCGACATCACCCACGACCTGGGCACTACCAGCGTGCCGGATGCGCCGCAGCGCATCGTCGTGCTCGAATATAGCTTCGTCGACAGCCTGGCTGCCATTGGCGTGGCGCCGGTCGGCATTGCCGATGACGACAAGCGCGACTCCATCATCCCGGCCTATACGGCCATTATTGGCGATGACTGGACCTCGGTGGGCACGCGCAAATCGCCGAGCCTTGAGGTCATTGCCTCGCTGCAGCCCGACCTCATCATTGCCGATACCAGCCGGCACGAGGCCATCTATGACGGATTGAGCGAGATTGCCCCGACCATTTCCTTCGACAGTCTGACCGGGACCTACCAGACCGCCATGGAGGCGGCCCAGACCATTGCCGATGCGATCGGCAAGGGGCCGGAAATGGCCGAGCGCCTCGAGACCCATGCCGCCACCATGGCGGCCTTCAAGGCCGAGATCGGCGATGTCTCGGCCTGGTCGGCGCAGTTCCTGATCGACAATGGCGAGGGCCTCTTCCTGCATTCGCCGGTGAGCTATAATGGCTCGCTGCTGACCTGGTTCGGCTTTCAGAACAATATGCCGACGCCCGATGGCCATACCTATGAGGAGGCCATTGTCGCGACCTCGCTCGAACAGCTGTCCGAGGTCAATCCGCAGATCATCCTGCGCGGCAAATATGTCGATCCCGGCCTCAGCGACAGCTGGGTCGGCCAGCCGGTCTATGACACTATCGACGCGGTCAAGTCGGGCCATGTCTTCGACGTCACGGCCCATGAATGGTCGCGGCTGCGCGGTGTGCTGGCCTCGGAAAAGAGCGCTGCCGACCTGGTCAATATCGTCAAGCAGCTGAAGCAATAGCTTGCCCATCGTTCTGCGCTTCACGCTCCTGGCGGCAGCGGTGCTCCTTTGTGCCCTGCTGTCGCTGGCCATCGGGCCGCGCGCCGATGTCAGCCTGGCCAATGTCGTGCAGCTGCTGCTGATCGACGATGGCAGCCTGGCGCGCTCGACCGTGGTCGACCTGCGGCTGCCCCGCACGCTGATTGCCGGGCTGATCGGGGTCAATCTGGGGCTGGCCGGGCTGGCCCTGCAGGCGGTGACGCGCAATCCACTGGCCTCCGAATCGGTACTGGGCATCAATCAGGGGGCGGCCCTGGGTGTCGCCATCGGGCTGGTGCTGCCGGGCCTCGTGGTGATCAATCTCGACGTCATGGCCATATTGGGCGCCATCCTGGCCGGCATGGTCACTTTCGGCATTGCCGGCGGACTGGGCGGACGGCTCGATTCCATGCGGCTGGTGCTGGCGGGGGTGACGGTCGGTGCCTTCAGCTTCGCGCTGGTCCGCTTCACCTTCACGCTGGAAGACAATCTGGCGCGCGCCATGCTGACCTGGACGGCGGCCGATATTTCCGCGGCGCGGCTCGATCAGGCGCTGCCCCTGCTGGGCTGGGCCGCGGCGGGCCTCATTGCCTGCATGGCCATGGCGCATAGTTTCAACATCCTGGCGCTGGGCGACGGGGCCTCGCATGGTCTGGGCGTCGATCCACGCCGTCGCCGCTTTGCCGGGGCCCTGCTGGCTGCCGTGCTGACCGGCGCCAGCGTCGCGGCGGCGGGGCCGGTCATGTTTGTCGGCCTGGTCATGCCGCATCTGTGCCGGCTGTGGTTCGGCGCCGATCACCGGGTGCTGGTGCCGGCCGTGGCACTGGGCGGGGCCGGGCTGGTGCTGGCGGCCGATGTGATTTCCAAGCTGGTGCGCTTTCCCTATGAGACGCCGCTGGGCATCGTCTGCGCGCTGATCGGGGCGCCGTATTTCCTTTATGCCACGCTGCGCGCGCGGAGCATGGCATGACCGTGCTGGTCCCCCATCGCGATCGCCTGCGGCAGCGCGGCCTGCTGCTGATCGGCCTGCTGGCGGCGCTGGTCGTGGCGGCGGCCCTGTGGGGGCTCAGCGTCGGCGCCGTGGCCATTCCGCTCGATGTCATCGTCAATACGCTGTTCAACCTCGATGGCGAGCAGCAGGCCTATATCATCATGCGCTCGCGCCTGCCGCGGCTGGTGCTGGCGCTGCTGGCCGGCGGGGCGCTGGCTCTGTCGGGTGCCGTCATCCAGGCGGTGATCCGCAATCCGCTGGCCAGTCCCAATATTATCGGCATCAATGCCGGGGCGGCGCTGTTTGCCCTGGCCATGGGGCTGTTCCTGCCCGGCGTGCCGCAGGCTTTCATGCCGCTGGCGGCCTGTATCGGCGGGCTAGCTGCGGCCGGCATCGTCATTGCGGTGGGCCATTATCGCGCGCTCTCGGCCATTCACCTGGCGCTGGTGGGGGTGGCGGTCGGCTTCGTCTTTGAGGCGGGCGTCGATTATCTGCTGATCACCTCGAGCGACAGCGAAAGCTCGGCCTCGCTGATCTGGCTGACCGGCTCGCTCTGGGGCCGCAGCTGGGCCCATGTCGCCATGAGCTGGCTGCCGCTGGTCGGGCTGAGCGCCCTGGCCCTGCTGCTCTCCTATCGGCTCGACCTGATCGCCCTGGGCGAGGGGACCGCGACGGGGCTGGGCCTCAACGTGCCGCGGCAGCGCATCGTGCTGCTGGTCGTGGCGACCCTTCTGGCCAGTGTCAGCGTCGCTGTCGTGGGGGTAATGGGCTTTATCGGGCTGATGGCGCCCCATATTGCCCGGCGCCTGGTGGGCGGGTCGCATCGGCTGATGCTGCCGGTCGCGGCGCTGGTGGGCATGCTGCTGGTGGTGCTGGCCGATGGCATTGGCCGTGCCATTGCGCCGCCGGTCGAGGTGTCGGCCGGCATCCTTGCCGCGCTGCTCGGGGCGCCCTTCTTTATCTATATCATGCTGACCAGTCAGACGGAGTCCGGGTCATGAGCATCGTGCTGTCCGGGGTTACTGCCGGCTATGGCCGCAACAAGCCAATCGTCGAAAATATCGATCTGACCATCAGGACCGGCGAAGTCACCGTGCTGATCGGGCCCAATGGCTGTGGCAAGTCGACCCTGCTCAAGACCATTGCTCGCCTGCTCAAGCCACGCCAGGGCTCGATCCAGGTCGATGCGCTCGACGTGCTGGGCAGCAATGCCAAGCGGGTGGCACGCACCATTGCCTATCTGCCGCAGAGCCCCATCGTGCCGACCGCGATCACGGTGGAGCAGCTGGTGGGCTATGGCCGCGCGCCGCATCAGTCGCTGCTCGGCCTGCGCTCGGCGCGTGATATCGCGCTGGTCGATCAGGCCATTGCCACGACAGGCCTTGATGACTTCCGCCACCAGGCGGTGGCCGAGCTGTCGGGCGGGCAGCGGCAGCGCGCCTTCATCGCCATGGCCCTGGCGCAGGACACGCCCTATGTGATGCTCGACGAGCCGACGACCTTTCTCGATATCCGGCATCAGAACGAGACGATGGAACTGGTGCGCCAGTTGCATGATGCCGGGCGCACCAGCATTGTCGTGCTGCACGACATCGCCCAGGCGGCACGCTATGGCGATCGCCTCGTGGCGATGAATGCGGGGCGCATCGTGGCCGAGGGCAGGCCGGAGGCGGTGGTAACGCCCGAACTGCTCGAAAGCGTCTATGGCCTGCGCTGCATGGTCTATGCCGATCCGGTATCGGGCACGCCGGTCGTCACGCCGCTGCAATAGGGCGCGCAACATTTCGCTTGCGTGGAACCGTACCGTACGGTACGCCTCGACGAAAGACGCCGAAACCGTTCGGCTATACCGTGAGGATGTGCCCCGTGCCCGTGACCATCAAGGTCAACGAAGAGATCTTTACCCCCCGCCAGCAGGCTGTGCTGACGGCGGCGCTCGATCTGCTCGTGGAAAATGGCGACGGGCTGACCATGACGGCAGTGGCGCGCCGCGCCTCCTGTTCCAAGGAAACGCTCTACAAGTGGTTCGGCGACCGCGATGGCCTGCTGACCGCTACGGTACAGTGGCAGGCGGCCAAGGTGCGCATGCCGCAGGTGGACCGGACCGGCCTCAATGCCAAGACGCTGCGCCTGTCCATCGAGCAGTTTGCGCGCGACCTGCTGACGGTCATAACCGGTGAGGTGTCGATCACGCTCAACCGCACCGCCGTCACCCATGCGGCCCAGGAAAAGGACCAGCTGGGCAATATCGTGCTGCAGAACGGGCCGCTGGCCATCCGGCGCCGGCTCAAGCCCATTCTCGAGGCCGGGCGCGATGCGCGGCTGCTGCGCTTTACCAGCAGCGAGGACGCCTATCGCACGTTTTTCGGCCTCGTCGTGCGCGACGTGCAGATCCGCCTGCTGCTCGGCGATACCTCGCTGACGCAGGAAAATGTCGAAGCCAATATCGAAGCCGATGTCAAAGCCGCGACCGACCAGTTCTTCGCCCTCTATGGGGCGAAAGCCAACAATACCTAATCATCGCTTTTCAAGGGAGCACCCCCATGCGCGTCTATTACGATCGTGATGCCGATCTCAACATCATCAAATCCCGC
>CAXBHD010000258.1:0-4598 GCA_963975335.1 uncultured Devosia sp.
TCGCGCAATCTGGTGGACTGGCAGCTGGCGGCGATTGCCGAGAGCGGCGGGATCGTGGGCGTCAACTATGCCACCGGCTTCCTGCGGCCGGATGGGCAATGGCTCAAGGATACGCCGATGGAGGTGGTGGTGCGCCATGTCGATGCGCTGGTGGCGGCGCTGGGCGAGGATGGCGTGGCGCTGGGCAGCGATTTCGACGGGGCCATGCTGCCGAGCGAGATCGGCGATGTCACCGGCGTGCCCAGGCTGCTGCAGGCGCTGCTCGACAAGGGCTATGGCGACGAACTGGTGGCCAAGTGGCTGCGCATGATCGAGCGGGTGATCGGGTAGGAACTCTTATCCTTCTCCCCTTGAGGGAGAAGGTGCCGCGTAGCGGCGGATGAGGGGGCGTGACCTAGCCGTCGCATCAAAGCATGGGTTGGCGCAGCACCCCTCACCCGATTTTTGCGGCTGAACGCCGCAAAATCACCCTCTCCCTCAAGGGGAGAGGGGAAGAACTAGAACGGCACGTCTTCGTCGGCGACGGCCGTCTTTTTGGCGGCGGGTTTCTTTGCAGCTGGCTTTTTGGCAGCGGTCGTCTTGGTGGCGGCAGGCTTCTTGGCGGCCGGCTTCTTTGCTGCGGTTTTCTTGGCCGGGGCCTTCTTGACCTTGGCGCCGGTGGCTTCGGCGCGGGCGGCGATCCATTCGACGGCCTGTTCCAGGGTCACGGCCTCGGGCGCCACATCCTTGGGGATGGTGGCGTTGATCTTGCCCTGATTGACATAGGGGCCATAGCGGCCGGCGCGGACGGTGATGGGGCCATTGTCATGTTCGAAAGTGGCGATGGCGGCCACGCTGCCGGCGCGCTTGAAGCCACCCTTGGCCTTTTCGGCCAGGAGATCCACCGCGCGGTTGAGGCCGACGGTAAAGACCTCCTCCACGTCGGGCAGATTGGCATATTTGCCGTCGCTGAGAATGAAGGGGCCATAGCGGCCCAGGCCCGCGGTGATGGGCAGGCCGGTTTCGGGATGCAGGCCGACATCGCGCGGCAGTGAGAGCAGCTTGAGCGCGCCTTCCAGCGTCAGGGTAGCGGCGTCCCAGCCCTTGGGGATGGAGCTGCGCTTGGCCTCCTTGCCGCCGGCATCGCCGAGCTGGACATAGGGGCCGAAGCGGCCGGTCTTGAGGAAGACTTCCTCGCCGGTTTCCGGATCGGTGCCGAGCACGCCGTCGCCGGGCGCCGCTTCCGATGACTGGCCGGTGGCCGCGTCGGAGAGCTGCATGGTGTGCTTGCATTCGGGATAGTTGGAGCAGCCGATAAAGGCGCCGAACTTGCCCAGCTTGAGCGAGAGCTGGCCGGTGCCGCAGGTGGGGCAGCGGCGCGGATCGGAGCCGTCTTCCTTTTCGGGGAAAATGCGGCTGGCCAGGGCGTCATTGAGGACGTCGAGGACCTCGGAAACGCGCAGATCCTTGATCTCGGTGGTGGCGGCGAAGAAATCGCGCCAGAAATCGCGCAGCACCTGCTTGTAATCGAGCGTGCCGGCGGAGATTTCGTCGAGCTGCTCCTCGAGGCCGGCGGTGAAGCCATATTCGACATAGCGGCTGAAGAAGTTTTCCAGCGCCTTGCCCTCAAGCCGGACATAGTCGCGGTCCTTGAGCGTGGTCAGCGTCGCTGCATAGGTCGAGGGCCGGCCGATGCCGAGCTCTTCCATCTTCTTGATCAGGCTCGCCTCGGTATAGCGGGATGGCGGCTGGGTGAAATGCTGCTCGATATCGACGGCCTGGAGCGCGGGCTTGTCGCCGACGGCGATGGGCGGCAGTTCGCGGCTTTCCTCGTCCTCGTCATCGGGCTCGTCGGACTTGACCTCGACGCCATAGAGCTTGAGGAAGCCCGAGAATGTCACGACCGAGCCGACGGCGCGCAGTTCGACATGGCGGCCGGGGACATTGACGGCAATATCGACCGTGGTGCGGTCGATCTCGGCCGAGCGCATCTGGCTGGCCAGGGTCCGGCGCCAGATCAGGCCATAGAGCTTGGCCTGATCGGCATCCAGAGAAAGGTCTTCGGGGCGCTTGAACATGTCGGTGGGGCGGATGGCCTCGTGCGCCTCCTGGGCGTTCTTGGCCTTGGTCTGGTAGATGCGCGGCTTGTCGGGCAGATATTCCTCGCCGAAATATTTGCCGATCACCGAGCGGGCCATGGCAATGCCCTCGGGCGCCATCTGCACGGCGTCGGTACGCATATAGGTGATCAGACCATCCTCGTAGAGGCGCTGGGCGATCTGCATGGTGCGATTGGGCGACAGGCCCAGGCGCGAGGAGGCGTCCTGCTGCAGCGAGGAGGTGGTGAAGGGCGCATAGGGATTGCGCTTGGTGGGCTTCTTGTCGACGGCCGAGACGTTGAACTGGCCGGATTCGATGAGCTTTTTGAGCTCGGCAGCGTTCTCGCCGTCCTTGATCGCCAGCTTGTCGGTCTTCTTGCCATCGACCGACAGCAGGCGCGCCAGGAAGCTCTTGCCGGACTGGGCCAGCTTGGCTTCGACCGACCAATATTCGTCGGGCTTGAATTTTTCGATCTCGGATTCGCGATCGGACACCAGACGCAGCGCCACCGACTGCACCCGGCCGGCCGAGCGCGAGCCGGGCAGCTTGCGCCAGAGAATGGGCGAGAGGGTGAAGCCGACGAGATAGTCGAGCGCCCGGCGCGCCAGATAGGCATCGACCAGCGGCATGTCGATTTCGCGCGGCACCTGCATGGCCGCCAGGATGGCGTCCTTGGTAATGGCGTTAAACAGCACGCGACGGACGATCATGTCCTTCTTGATGACCTTCTTCTGCCGCAGCACGTCGAGCACGTGCCAGGAAATGGCCTCGCCTTCGCGGTCAGGGTCAGTCGCCAGGATCAGTTCGTCAGCGCCCTTGAGAGCGGCGGCAATGTCGGCAATGCGCTTTTTGGAGGCGGTATCGACCTCCCAGGACATGGCGAAATCTTCATCGGGACGGACCGAGCCATCCTTGGCCGGCAGATCGCGGACATGGCCGAAACTGGCCAGGACATGGTAGTCCGAGCCCAGATATTTGTTGATTGTCTTGGCTTTAGCCGGACTTTCAACGACAACGACCTTCATGGAATACCTGTCCGCAAGCGCTTTTATGGAAGAGCGCGCAACATGGTGAAGCCGGAACAAAGTGTCAACGGGCACGATGTGACCGGCTCTGGCCTCCCCGAAGGGGAGAGAAATCTTGCATACAAGATGGGTTGGGTGCAGACTTGCCCGGCGCGCATTTCTGCGCCGGACCCATTCCCATCGCGACCGACTGCATATCCTGCGCCCAATGGCGCGGCCGTCGGGCGCCTGTCGGGTCATCAAGAGGAGAATTGACAATGCAATACCGCAAGCTCGGTAACAGCGGCGCCGTGGTTTCGGCCTATGCGCTGGGGACGATGACCTTTGGCGCGGAATCGGATGAGGCCACGTCATTCCGGCTGATGGACGATTATGTCGCAGCCGGCGGCAATTTTCTCGACACGGCCAATGTCTATAGCGCCGGGGTGTCCGAGGAGATTGTCGGGCGCTGGCTCAAGAGCAAGCCGGGCGTGCTGCGCGACCTGGTCATTACCACCAAGGGGCGCTTTCCCATGGGGCAGGGGCCGAACCATCTGGGCCTGTCGGCTAAGAATCTGCGCGAGGCGCTCGATGCCTCGCTCAAGCGGCTGGGGGTCGAGCATATCGACCTCTACCAGATGCATGCCTGGGACGCGCTGACGCCGATCGAGGAGACGCTGCGCTTTCTCGACGATGCGATCGGTAACGGCAAGATTGCCTATTACGGCTTTTCCAACTTCCTCGGCTGGCAGCTGACCAAGGCGGTGTGGACCGCCAAGGCCAAGGGCTTTGCCCCGCCGGTGACGCTGCAGCCGCAATATAACCTTTTGGTCCGCGATATCGAGCACGAGATCGTGCCGGCGGCGCTTGATGCCGAGATCGGCCTGCTGCCCTGGTCGCCTTTGGGGGGCGGCTGGCTCTCCGGCAAGTATAAACGCGACCAGATGCCGACCGGGGCGACGCGGCTGGGCGAAGACCCCAAGCGCGGCATGGAGGCCTTCGACAAGCGCAATAGCCAGGCCATGACCTGGGACGTGATCGGGGCCGTGGAAGACATTGCCAAGGCGCGCGGCGCCAGCATGGCCCAGGTGGCCCTTGCCTGGGTGGCGGCGCAGCCGGCGGTGACCTCGGTGATCCTGGGGGCGCGCACCACCGACCAGCTCAAGGACAATCTGGGCGCCGCTGACCTGGTGCTGAGCGGCGAGGAAATCGCGCGGCTGAGCGACGTCAGCAGGCCGGAAATGCGCGACTATCCCTATGGCACGGGCGGCATCGGCCAGCGCAACCGCAAGATCGAGGGCGGGCGGTAGAACCCCTTCCTTCTCCCCTTGAGGGAGAAGGTGCCGCGCAGCGGCGGATGAGGGGTCTGCGCACATTCCGCGACATCCAAGCATGGGATGACGCCATTCGAGCATAGCTCTCATGGCCTTCTCGCCTCAAATCGCTCCACCGGAGCGATTTGCCCTGCGGGACGCCTCGAAGACCCCTCACCCTGACATTTCTGCTGAACGCAGA
>CAXBHD010000259.1:0-4541 GCA_963975335.1 uncultured Devosia sp.
AGAGCCAGCAGGAAGGCCGCGTCATAGGCCTGCGGCGCATAGGTCGCGTTGGCTTCGATGCCGGCAGCGGTGGCCAGGTCGGTATAGGTGGTGGTGGCTTCGCCTGCCGGGGCGCCGGCGCGGGTGGCAATCATGCCTTCCACGGCAGCAGCGTCGATACCGGTCAGCAGGTCGTCGCCGACCATGCCATCGCCACCGACATAGGTGGTGAAATTGCCCGATTCGACGGCCTGGCGCAGAATGGTGTTACCCGAGGCATTGGCATAGGCCAGGATCACCAGGTTCTGGCTGGCGACGAGATTGCCCAGCTCGGCGCGGTAGTCGGCCTTGCCTTCTTCATGGGCGACATTGGCAGCAATGGTGCCGCCGCCGGCGGTATAGGCGGCCGAGAGCGCATCGGCAAAGCCCTTGCCATAGTCGTTGTTGACATAGGTGATGGCGATGTCGGTGAGGCCCTTGGCGAGCAGCAGATTAGCCAGCTTCACGCCCTGCAGGGCGTCCGAAGGGGTGGTGCGGTAAACGAGGTCATTGTCTTCCAGCGTGGTCAAGGCCGGTGCAGAAGAGGCCGGCGAGATGAACACGACGCCACCCGACAGGCCCGAGCCGTTGAAAGCGCCGATGGTTTCACCGGTGCATAGCGCACCGACAATGCCCACGACATTGTCGGAATTGATCAGGCGATCGGCGGCGGCGGCAGCGGCGGTGGCATCGCAGGCGCCGTCGGCCGACAGCAGGCTCAGCTCGCCGCCCAGGATTCCGCCCTGCTCGTTGACCTGGCTGACAACCAGTTCGGCACCGGCAAAGATGGGTGGGGTCAGCGATTCAATGGGGCCGGTGAAGCCGCCGATAAAGCCGATGGTGGCACCGGTGTCCTGGGCAATGGCGGGCGCGGCGACGACCAGGGTCGAGGCGGCAACGGCCAGGGTCAGGGTTTTCTTGAGATTGAGCATGTACGTCCCTCTGCTGGGTTGTCCCGTGGGGCGGCTCTTGCGTGGGCCGTCTTGCCAGGCGAAACAACGCGATAAAGCGGGCGCAACGCGCGCCCCGCTGGGCCGACTGTTGCACAGATCGGGCGAATGAGTCACCGGCTATTGCAGGGGCAGCAAGCGCTGCCGGTCCTGTTGCTTAACGGGCTTGTCTTGCCCATAGAATGGGCTGAGACGGGGAGATGGCGGTGACGATAGCGCGGCGGACAAAAATCGTGGCAGGGCTGCTGCTGGCGCTGTGGAGCGGGCAGGCAAATGCCCAGTTCAGCGTGCTCGATCAGGCCCAGGACCGTCTGGGCCAGCCTGTCGCGCCGGAGGCGTCGGCTGTCCCGGCTGCCCCCTGCGGCAGCCAGACCATCAACATAGCCAGCATGGGCTGGCCCTCGGCGCAATTGCTGGCGGAAATCCATGCACGCGTATTGGCCCGCGCTTTCGGCTGCACCGTGCAGGTGGCGCCGGGCGATCTGGCCGCCACCGGATCGTCCATGGGCTCGACGGGGCAGCCCGCCGTGGCGCCGGAAATGTGGCCGACCCGGGTTGCCGATGTCTGGAATGCGGGAATGTCGGCACAGATGCTGCGCCCCGCCGCGCCCACCTATGTGGAGACGGCGCTCGAAGGCTGGTTCATTCCGGCAGCTTTGGCCGCGGCGCGCCCGGAACTGGTCAGCGCCGCGCAATTGTCCGCCATCTTGCCCACGCTTGCGGCCGGGCAAAGGCTCCGCTTCATTTCCTGCCCGGCCGACTGGGCCTGCGCGGTGATCAATCGGCACCTGATTGCCGCCCATGGGCTGACCGAGCTGGTGGCGCTGGTCGAGCCGGCGAACCGGTTCGAGATGGATAGCCAGATTGCCGAAGCGGTCAGCCGCAACGAGCCCGTGCTGTTCTACTATTGGCAGCCCAATGCGCTGCTGGCCCAGCTCGGCCCGGTGGCGCTCGATATGGGGGACTATGATGCCACGGCGGCCAAGTGCCTGGCGCAACTGGTCTGCCCGGAGCCGCAGCCCAGTGCCTTTGCGCCCGAAGCGGTGCTGGTGGCGCTGAGCGAATGGGTGTTCACCGACATCCCCGCCATTGCCGGCTATTTCCAGCGCAGCAGCCTGCCGCTGGCCGTCATGAACAGCCTGCTGGCCGAGCTGAACGCACCAGGCAATAGTGCCGCCGCCGTTGCTGATCGATTTGTCGCCGAGCGCGGCGACATCTGGCGTCGCTGGGTCGGCGGCGGCCGTTAGGTCGCAATTAACCGCTTGGCCGCGAAATGGTGAGGTGTCGCGTGTCTGTTACACGGGCCCGCCATAATCCCGACCCCATGCCCAATACTCGTCTAAGCGTTTGACAAACAACGGCAATTCTTGTCGCGCTTTACGGATTTTTCATGTCTTGTCGCCGATATTGCCAGCGCCCGACATTATCGGGCGGGAGCGGACCGATAATTCATGCGGCGTAATCCTGCACTTTCGAAGATTCTCGATGGCTATCGCGGCGTCGCCGCCATCGCCGCCACGGTGATCGTTTCACTGTTTGCCGCCAGTATCTTGGTCCTGCTGACCCTGCCGGGCCCCCACGCGGCGATGCTGCCGGTGGCGACGCTGCTGGCGGGGGGGCTGTTGCTGACAATTTTGGTCGTTGGCGACCGGGTCATGCGCGTCCGCATCACGCTGGCCGCCAAGGCCACGCATGCCGTCATGGCCTCGATCCATCGCGACGCGCTGACCGGTGTGGCCACGCGCTCCTACTTTCTGGAAGCGCTGCGCTCGGAAATCTATCACGGCTCGGCCCGCGCCGTGGGCTATCTGCAGCTCGACATGGACAATCTCAAGGTCCTCAACGACAGCGCCGGCCATGCCGCAGGCGATGCCGCGCTGCTGCATCTGGCCGCAACGATCCGCGAGATGATGCCAACGGCGCTGGTGGGCCGGCTGGGGGGCGACGAGTTCGGCATTGCCGTATTCGGGCATGACAGCAGGGCCGGCCTGCAGCGCGTGGGCGAGGAATTGCTGCGCCGGCTGGCGCGTCCGGTGGGCATTGCCGGCCGGCCGGTATTGCTCTGGCGCCGCTCGATGCCACCGATGTGGACGAGCTGATTTCCAAGGCCGATCTGGCGCTCTACAAGGGCAAAAGGAGTGGCCGCCACATGGTGGTGGCTTTCGACGCCGCCATGCTGGGCGATGAGCGGCATCGCCGCTTCGTCGAACGCGAACTGCGCGCGGCCTTGCTGCTGGACGAGCTCGAGCTGCATTACCAGCCGGTATTCGACAGCGAGCGCAATATTACCTCCCATGAGGCGCTGGTGCGGTGGCGCCACAAGGTGCGCGGCATTATTTCTCCCGCCGCCTTCATTGCTATTGCCGAAGAAAGCGACCTGATCGACAAGGTGGGCGAGTGGGTATTGCGCCGGGCCTGCCAGGATCTGCCCCAGCTGCGCACGCCGGTCGCCGTCAACGTTTCGCCGGCCCAGTTGCGCCACGCCGATTTTGCGCCGCGCTTTGCCGAATTGCTGGCGGAAACCAATACCGACCCGCATGATATCATCGTGGAGATCACCGAGACGGTGCCGCTGCAGGCCCAGGGGATCGAGCTGGCCAATGTCGATGCGCTGCGCGCGCTGGGTGTGCGCATCGCCATTGACGATTTCGGCGCCGGCCATGCCAGCCTGCAATATCTGCGCGGCTTTGCTTTCGACATCATCAAGATCGACCGCACCTATGTTTCAAGCCTGGGCCGGAGCCGCGTCGACGCGATCATCGTGGCGGCGATCTGCGACATTGCCCGCGCGCTGCCGGTCGAGGTCGTGGCCGAGGGGGTCGAGACCGAAGAGCAGTTCGCGCTGCTGCGCGCGGCCGGGTGCACCCGCTACCAGGGCTTTCTGCTCGGCCGCCCGGCGCCGCTGCGGGCCCGCCGGATCGCCAGCGCTGCCTGACACCAGCCCTGGCGACAGGTTGATGACAGCGATTGCTGTTGTTGCAGTTGCGTCGCCTGCCACCGCCCGGATATAAGGCCTATGGGACGGCTTGTTTCGGCAGTGGGAGTAGTGACTTGGATTTGAAGCGGATCAACGATCATGTCAGCGTGTCGGGGCAGATCCGTCCCGAGGACGTCGCAACGCTCAAAGCCGCCGGATTCGTCGCCATCGTCAATAATCGCCCCGACGGGGAATCACCTGACCAGCCCAGCGGGGCCGAGATCGCCGCCGCTGCGGCTGCTGCCGGGCTAACCTATCATGCCATTCCGCTCGGCCGCGAGGGGGTTTCTCCCGAAATGGTGGCGCAGACCAAAGCCGTGCTCGAGGGGAGCGCGGGGCCGGTCTTCTGCTATTGCCGATCGGGGACGCGCTCGACCACGCTGTGGGCGCTGAGCCAGGCCGGCGCGGTCGATGCCAGCCAGATCATCGCCCAGGCCGCCGAGGCCGGCTATGACATGAGCCATCTGGCGGGCCATCTGGGCCGCGACTGAACGTAGTACTGCGGCTGGGCGGGCCCTTGCCCAGGCCGGCCGCGATAGCTGAGCCGGACCGTCAAGGTCCTCCACCCCTCCTGCTCGGACTAAACCCATGCCCAT
>CAXBHD010000260.1:0-4476 GCA_963975335.1 uncultured Devosia sp.
GCGAAGAACATGCCCAGCTCAAGCTGCGTTTTGCCCGGGCCGACCGGGCCGCGGCCGCCGGCGAGGATGCCGAACTCAGCCCCTGTTCCTGGACGGCCTGGCTGGCCGAACTCGACCGCCAGCAGCTGGCATTGCGGGTCGGGCCGGAAACCGACGGCTTTGAGCTGGTCGAGCGCAACCAGATCAATTAGGCCAAGCGCTGGCCCCGGGCGCCATCAATACTTGCATCGGCCAGGCAAACCCGGTCGCGGCCACCGCGCTTGGCCTGGTAGAGCGCGCCATCGGCGCGCCGCATCAGCTCGAACAGGGTTTCCCCGCCCTGGTGCTGCGCCACGCCCAGACTGACGCTGAGCTTGCGCCCCGGCGCCAGGCCGGCAATGGCATGGGCGGAAAAATCGCGCCGGATCGCCTGGCCCAGGAGCTGCGCACTGGTGCCCGTCACCCCCGGCACCAGGGCGGCGAATTCCTCGCCCCCCAGCCGTCCCAGCACCGAACGCGGATCGGCCGCCGCCTTGAATACCTTGGCAAAGGCGGCAATGACCCGATCGCCCATGGCATGGCCATGGCTATCGTTGATGGCCTTGAAGTGATCGAGATCGGCCACCAGCAGCGTGATCGGCAGGCCGATACGGCTTGCCCGGGCCAGCATGGCCTGGGCCCGGCTTTCAAAACCGCGCCGGTTGAGCAGGCCCGACAGCGCATCGGTTTCCGAGCGCAAGGTCATCTCGTCCATGCTGGCGCGCACCAGGATCAGCAGCAGCAGCAGGCCATTCATCACCAGCAGGACTGCCCCGCTGGCCTGCGAGATGGCCGCATAGGTGGTGGTGATATATTCCTGCTCGGTGGCGCCCGGCCCCAACAGGCTCGACAGCACCGCCTTGGCGAGGAATTGCGCGGCACTGACGCCATAGAGCACGGCCAGCAGGTTATCGAGCCTGCCGCGCCGCCCCGCCGCCGCCCGCAACACGACGCTGACCGCGATCACCTGCATTACCGCATAGGGCAGCTGATAGAGCATGGCCCGGATGAACGAGCCGCGATCCATGCCCTGGATGACGGCATTGACCAGGACCGAGACCAGCACCACGCCCAGCAACAGGCGCCAGGGCGGGGACACGCTGTAATGATAGGCCAGCCCGATCACCACCAGCACCTGGGCCAGCAGGAAGGAGGCGAACAGCGCCACGCTGAGCACCAGGACAGGATCATGCAAAGGCAGGATGAATTCGAGCAGGGCATAGAGCGCACCCATGCCATAGGCCGCCGACACCCAGCGGGCACCGACCGCGGTGCGCGTCGTCACCGCCACCGCGGCAAAGGCGATGGCGAAAATGCCGACGACGCACACATTGATGGCCAGAATGTAAAATGCTGCGCTCATGCCCCGCCCGCTCGTAACGGTCGTTACGCTAGCCCTCAACCGCCAAAAAGAACTTAACGCTGCCAGTAATTTCGCCAGCAACCGCCACTTTCAGACTCGGGGGGCAATATCGAAGGCCTCGGCAATCAGGCCATAGGAGCGCCGCCGCAGGTCATAGCTGTGCATGGTAGTGGTGATCATCACCTCGTCGGCGGCGCAGGCCTCGGCCTTTTCGGCAATCGCATCGCGCACCGTGGCGGGCGACCCGACGATCCACAGGCTCGACTGGTGGTCGATCACCGCCTGCTGCTGGGCCGTCAACACCCGTTTATGCGCCTCTTCCGGGCTCATCAGCTTGCGCTGTTCGCCCGAGGTGAACAAAGCCCAGTTGACCGCCTGCGAGCGCGACAGATATTGCGCCTCCTCGTCCGTCGGGGCGCAGACCACCGAGACGCAGAGCATGGTCTGCGGCCTGGGAAAGGCATCAGTGGGCGTGAAGGCGGCGCGATAGGCGGCAAAGGCCGGCGCCGCCGGCGTATGGCTGAAATGGGCGGCAAAGGCATAGCCAATGCCCAACTGCCCGGCCGCCTGGGCGCTATTGCCCGACGACCCCAGGAGCCATTTGGGCGGCAGCGCCACGCCGCCCGGCGAGACCGGCACGCGCGAAAAGGGATGTTCGGGCGGAAAACCATCCTCGTCAAAGGCCAGCAGCTCGGCCAAATAGTTGGAAAATTCCTCGCCGCCGCCGCTGCGCAGGGCGCGCATGGCATAGCCATCCCCGCCTGGCGCCCGGCCCAGACCCAGATCGATGCGGCCCGGATGCAGCGCTTCAAGCGTGCGATAGGCCTCGGCAATATGCAGCGGCGCATGGTTGAGCAGCATGACGCCACCCGAGCCGACGCGGATGGCCTTGGTATGCGCCGCGGCACTGGCAATCAGGATTTCGGGGACCGAGGAGGCAATGGACGGCATGCCATGATGCTCGGCATACCAGAGCCTTGTATAGCCGAGGCGGTCCGCCTCCTGCGCCAGGGCAATGGTTTCCGCCATCGCCTGGGACGTGCTGGTGCCATCGGCAATGGGGGCGAGATCCTGCAGCGACAGGGCGAATGGTGCGGTCATGGCAATCACGGGGTTGGACAATCAATCCTCCCTCTCTATCGGCAAATTACGATGAAAGCGAGACGCGTGGCGTGACCTGATGGTCACAAAATGCTGCGATCGCCTGTCCTATTGCGTGAGTGCATTGACTCAATTGCAGGAAATCGGCTTGTACTGTGCATCTGCCATTGGGGGACTCATTGTGTCGAAACTGCTTTTTGCTGCCTTTGCCCTTGCAGTCTCGACCTTGGGCGCATTGCCGGCGCAGGCCCAGAGCCTGACCCAGACCACGGCGCCCACGCCGGCGTCCCAGGTTGCCTCGACCGCGAGCCTGACCACGCCAACGCCCTTTGCCAATATCGTGGACGAGCTGCGCTTCGGGGTCGGCTATCACATGGTCTATTATACCATGCTGCCCCCGGCCACGCCGCAGGAGCTCTATCTCGATCGCCTCGAGGACGTGTCCTTCGATGTGCTGTTCACCACCCCGGCGCTGGATGCCTTCTACTGGCTCGGCTCGCCGCGCCCGGAAATCGGCACCACGCTCAATCTCAAGGGCGAGGACACCCTGCTCCATGCCGGCCTAACCTGGACCGTGCCGGTCTTTGATACCCCCTTCTATGTCGAAGGCACCTTCGGCGCCGCAACGCATACGGGCTATCTGGGCAATGAAGCCCCGGCCGGCCGGCGCAAATATGGCTGCCGCGTCAATTTTTACGAGCGCTTCGGCGTCGGCGTCAATATCAGCGACAATCTCACCGCCACCGTGGCCTATGAACATATGAGCAATGCCGGACTGTGCGAATTCAATGCCGGCATTTCCAATCTTGGCCTCAAGATGGGCTGGAAGTTCTAGCCTGGCAGACCGCTAGGCGGCCTGTCCGGCCGCCCAGCCCGAGGCCCAGGCCCACTGGAAATTATAGCCGCCCAGCCAGCCGGTGACATCGACCACTTCGCCGACGAAATAGAGCCCCGGCACGGCGCGCGCCGCCATGGTCTTGGCATCGAGATCGCGCGTATCGACCCCGCCCAGCGTCACTTCGGCGGTGCGATAGCCCTCCGAGCCGACCGGCTTGAGCGTCCAGGATTTGAGCACGGCCTCGACCAGCGCCAGCTTCTTGTCGGAAAAATCCCCGATCATCCCGCCCATATCGAGCTCCTCGCCCAGCAGCTGCGCCAGCTTGCGCGGCAAAAAGCCGGCCAGCACCGTCTGCACCTGCAGCTTGGGCGTCGCCAGGCGCGCCGCGCGCAGCTTTTCGGCGGCATCCTCATGCGGCAGGAGATCGACGGCAATGGCGTCGCCCTCGCGCCAATAGGAGGAAATCTGCAGGATGGCCGGGCCCGACAGCCCGCGATGGGTGAACAGCAAAGCCTCTTCGAACGCCGTCTTGCCATGGCGGACAATGGCGTCGGTGGCGATGCCGGAGAGTTCCTTGAGCTTTTCCAGCGCCCCGGTCTCGAAGGTGAGCGGCACCAGAGCCGGCCGGGTCTCGGTCAGCCGCAGGCCGAACTGGCTGGCCAGCTGATAGCCCAGGCCCGTCGCGCCCATTTTGGGAATGGACTTGCCGCCCGTGGCGACGACGAGGCTCTCGCAGGTGATCGAGGAGGTGCTCAGCGCCAGCGAGAAGCCGTCGCTGCCGCGATCGACCGCCTCCACGCTGGTCTCGAGCACCAGGGTCACCCCGGCCTTGCGCATTTCGCCCAGCAGCATGGTGTTGATCTGCGTCGCCGGCCCGTCGCAGAACAGCTGGCCCAGGGTCTTTTCGTGAAAGGTAATGCCGTGATCCCTGACCATGGCGATGAACATGTCGGGCGTGTAGCGGCTGAGCGCGGACAGGGCAAAGCGCGGATTGGCGCTGAGGAAGCGCTCGCGGCCCCGTTCGGTCGTGGCGTTGACATTGGTGAAATTGCAGCGCCCGCCGCCCGAAATGCGGATCTTCTCGCCGGCATATTTGGCGTGATCCACCACCAGCACCGAGCGGCCGCGCCGGCCCGCCTCGATGGCCGCCATCATG
>CAXBHD010000261.1:0-4464 GCA_963975335.1 uncultured Devosia sp.
TGGAAGTCACCGGCAAGACGCTGGGCCTGATCGGCGCGGGCAATATCGGCTCGATCGTTGCCGACCGGGCGCAGGGCCTCAAGATGAAGGTCGTGGCTTTCGATCCGTTCCTGACGCCCGAGCGGGCCCAGGAAATCGGCGTCGAAAAGGTCACGCTGGATGAGCTGCTGGCCCGGGCCGATTTCATCACCCTGCACACGCCACTGATCGACGCGACGCGCAATATCCTCAATGCCGAGGCGCTGGCCAAGACCAAGAAGGGTGTGCGCATCATCAACTGTGCCCGTGGCGGGCTGATTGACGAAGCGGCGCTCTACGACGCGCTCAAATCCGGCCAGGTGGCCGGGGCAGCGCTCGACGTGTTCCTCGAAGAGCCGGCAGAGGCCAATCCCCTGTTCGAGCTGGCCAATGTCATTGCCACGCCGCATCTGGGTGCCTCGACCAGCGAAGCACAGGAAAACGTGGCGCTGCAGGTGGCCGAGCAGATTTCGGCCTATCTCAATGCCGGCGAGATCACCAATGCGCTCAACTTCCCCTCCATCTCGGCCGAGGAAGCACCGCGCCTGACGCCCTTCATCAAGCTGGCCGAAATGCTGGGCTCGTTTGCCGGCCAGCTGACCGAAACGGCGATCAAGGGTATCAAGATCGAGTTCGAGGGCGATGTCGCCAGCATGAATACCCGCCCCATGGTGGCTTCGGCCGTCTACGGCGTGATGCGCCCGATGATGCCGGATGTTAACATGGTGTCGGCGCCGCAGATCGCCAAGGAGCGCGGCATCGGGGTGGAAGTGGTGACCCGCGAGCAGCAGGGCGCCTATGAAAACTATATCCGCCTGACGGTGGTGACCGAGCGGCAGGAACGCGCGGTGGCCGGCACGGTATTTGCCAGCGGCAAGCCGCGCATCATTCAGGTCAAGAATATCAATATGGAGGCCGAGCTGACGCCCTCCATGCTTTATGTGACCAATGAGGACAAGCCCGGCCATATCGGCCGGCTCGGCACGCTGCTGGGCGCGCTCGGCATCAATATCGCCAACTTCAACCTCGGCCGGGCCGAGCAGGGTGCTGACGCCATTGCGCTGGTGTCGATCGATGGCGCGCTCAGCGAGGACCAGCTGGCCGAGATTGCCGCGCTCGAAGGCGTCAAACAGGCGAAGTCACTGCGCTTCTAGGTTTCATCGCATAGCAGGTTTTCGGGGTCGGCGCTCAGGCGCCGGCCCCTTTTTGTAGCTCAGTCCTGGCATTGACGGGTTCTGCTGGCGGGAAGCGCCACGGGGAAGCGAGCCCCCTCAAGAAAACTTATCCCCGGCGCAAAAACCTCGTACACAATGGTGCCCATTCCCCGCAGCTGCGCGGTCGCGACGAACGGTCGGCGGGGAAGCCGGATGATGGGAGGTCGCTTCAATCCAACGGCATGATTGAACTGGGTCCGGAAACTCCCCGGATCCGATGAGTGTCCGCATCCGGCTGCACCGGGAGCGGACCCCTGTGACAACGCCAACAGGGCGTGGATGGAGCAGGGTTCAGCGGCGGAAAATCAGGACGTAAGCCCGCCAGTTCACCATGTCGACGACAATCCGGACAGCATGGGGCAAGGCTTGCTTCATTTTTACCCGCCGGACGACCGGCACCGAGGCGATCCTTGCCCCATGTCGCAGTGCGCGACCCATGCAATGGCATATGCTACCGCGCGGCGAGAGCCGAAGCGGGGTCTCGCCACGCCTGTCGCTGGCTGCAGTGTCCTAGCGCAGGCGGCGCGCGGCCCATTCGGCCATGGCGATGCCGGCAATGATGATGGCGGCAGCGAGGTAATGATAGAGCTCGAGCCGCTCGCCCAGGATGAGCACCGAGCCCAGCGTGCCGAAGACCGGGATCAGGTTATGGCTGGGCGCGGCGCGGTTGGGGCCGACCAGTTCGACGCCGCGGGCGTAAAAGATCTGGCTGAACATGGAGGGGAAGATCATCACATAGACCAGCACGGCCCAGACGGTGGGCGACATGGCGGGGATGGTGGCAAAGGCGGTGAGGCCGGGGCCGAACAGCTGCAGCATGACCAGACCGGTGATCGCAGCCCCGAGGAAGGCGACGGCCATGAAGCTCATCATATGCACCTGCGGGCGGAACCGCAGAGCCAGCGTATAGGCAGTATAGGTCAGGCAGGCCAGCAGGATGAAACCGTCGCCAATATTGATATCGAGCGCGAGGATGCGGCTGAGATCGCCATGCGTGGCGGTGAGCATGACGCCAGAAATGGCGATCAGCACGCCCAGCACCTGCAGCACCTTCGCGCGGACGCGGAATATGATGAAGTTGGCAGCCAGGATCATCATGGGCAAGGCGCCCGTCTCGATCGAGGAATTGACGGCCGTCGTAGTCGTCAGCCCCACATAGAGCAGTACATTGTAGAGCGCATAGCCCAGCGCCCCATAGGCCATCAGCAGCGGCCAAGTGCGGCGGATCACCGGCCAGTCGGCAGACAGGAAACGCCAGGAAAACGGCAAGATGAACAGCGTGGCGCCCACGCAGCGGGCCGAGAGCAGCAGAAAGGGGTCGATCTCGCCGACCACCATCTTGGCGGCCACGACATTTCCACCCCAGAACATGGGCGCCAGAATCAGCAGAAGGTAGGGTTGATCAAGCAGTCGGGCGGAAATGCCGCGATTTTGGTGATCCAGCGGCTTTGTCATCGGGACCTGGGTGATGTAAGGACAGTCGGACTTAGCAGTTATTCGGCCCGGTTGAAACGTCAACACATGGTGGCCGGGGGGACAGACGTCCAAATTTCGTAAGGGCGACCGGCTTGCCGGACCCTTGGTGTCGCGCCGATCCTGGAGATGGAATTCATGGCTAATGTGGTTGTCGTCGGCTCGCAATGGGGCGACGAGGGCAAGGGCAAGATCGTGGACTGGCTCAGCGAGCGCGCCGATGTGGTGGTGCGCTATCAGGGCGGCCACAATGCCGGCCATACGCTGGTCATCGATGGCGTCAGCTACAAGCTGGCGCTGCTGCCATCGGGCCTGGTCCAGGGCAAGCTCTCGGTCATCGGCAATGGCGTGGTGGTCGATCCGCATCACTTCGTCGGCGAGCTGGAAAAGCTGCGGGCCCAGGGCGTGGTGATTACCCCGGAAATCCTGCGCATTGCCGATAATGCGCCGCTGATCCTGTCGCTGCATCGCGAGCTCGATGCCATCCGCGAGGATTCCAATTCCGGTCTCAAGATCGGCACCACCAAGCGCGGCATCGGTCCGGCCTATGAGGACAAGGTCGGCCGTCGCGCCATTCGCCTCGTCGATCTCAGCGAGCCCGATACGCTGATGGTCAAGATCGAGCGGCTGCTGACCCATCACAATGCGCTGCGCCGCGGCATGGGCCTGGTCGAGATCGAAGCCCAGAAGATTCATGACGAGCTGACCGCAGTGGCCGCCGACATTCTGCCCTTCATGGACCAGGTGTGGAAGGTGCTCGACGACAAGCGCAAGGCCGGCGCCCGCATCCTGTTCGAGGGCGCCCAGGGGGCCCTGCTCGACAATGACCACGGCACCTATCCCTTCGTCACCTCGTCCAATACGGTGGCCGGGCAGGCTGCTGCCGGTTCGGGCCTTGGTCCAACGGCCATTGGCTATGTGCTGGGGATCACCAAGGCCTATACGACCCGCGTCGGCGAGGGCCCGTTCCCCTGCGAGCTGGACGACGAAATCGGCCGGCACCTGGCGGTGGTCGGGCGCGAAGTGGGCGTCAATACCGGCCGCCCGCGGCGCTGCGGCTGGTTCGATGCGGTGCTCGTGCGCCAGACGGTCAAGACCAGCGGCATTACCGGCATCGCGCTGACCAAGCTGGATATCCTGGATGGGCTCAAGGAGATCAAAGTGTGCGTCGGCTACGAGCTGGACGGAACACGGATTGATTACTTGCCTGCCTCAATGGGGGCACAAGCCCGCGTTAAGCCTATCTACGAGACGCTTGAAGGCTGGTCGGAGACGACGGCCGGGGCACGTAGCTGGGCACAATTGCCGGCGCAGGCCATCAAATATGTGCGGTTCATCGAGGAGCAGATCGGGGCGCCCGTGGCCATGCTGTCAACAAGCCCGGAACGGCTCGATACCATCCTTGTCGTTGACCCGTTCCAAGACTGAGTTTTTTTGTTACAACACGTCGCAGACATCGTGAGTATCAAGTAACCAATGGCGGACTACAAAGAACTGTTGCGCCGGGCGATCTCGGCGCTGCCGGAGAATAATGGCGCCGCACGCCGTGCGGTCTACGAGAAGGCACGTTCGGCTCTCGTGGGGCAATTGCGCGCCATTTCGCCACCATTGCCGGCACGCGATATCACCCAGCACCGGCTGCAGCTCGAAGATTGCATCCGCCAGGTCGAGCAGGAAGCCAGCGAGGCAGTCATCACGCTGGGACGCGAGGGAATGCCCGGGCCGCGGGCCTTTGAGCCCAAGCCGGCCGAGCCCAAGC
>CAXBHD010000262.1:0-4444 GCA_963975335.1 uncultured Devosia sp.
AGGCGCTAGGCAAAGCTCATGAGCTTCAACAAATTTCCGCCCAAGGCGCGCTACAATCCCGATGAGGGTCCGGTCTATCTTTACGGCATGCACACCGTGCGCGCCGCGCTGGACAATCCCAACCGTATCAAGAAGGTGCTGCTGGCGACGCCCAATGCGCTGAACCGGCTCAAGGAATCCGGCGAAATCGGCAAGGTGCCGGTCAAGGAAACCACGCCCAAGGAGCTCGACAGGCTGCTCGGCGATGACGCTGTGCACCAGGGCGCGGCGCTCGAAGTCGATCCGGTCAGCCGCTTCGGCCTTGATGACATTCACCCGCTGCAGCTGGTTGTGGTGCTCGACCACATCACCGACCCGCACAATGTCGGCGCGATTCTGCGCACCGCCTGCGCCTTTGGCGCCGATGCCGTGATCACCACGGCGCGTCACTCGCCGCGCGAAACCGGCGTCATGGCCAAATCGGCCTCCGGCGCGCTCGACCTGGTGCCGATGATCGAGGTGCGCAATCTCGGCGACGCGCTGGAAAAGCTCAAGAGCCGCGGCATGTTGGTGCTCGGCTTTGATTCAGAATCAGAGGTCCAGCTCAAGCCGCGTACCGACAGCCAGCCCATGGCCATCGTCATGGGCGCCGAAGGCAAGGGCCTGCGCCAGCGCACCCGCGAGCTCTGCGACGAAGTGGTCAAGCTCGACATGCCCGGCCCGATCAAATCGCTCAATGTTTCCAACGCCGCCGCCATCGCCCTGTTTGCGGCCACTGCCGGACGTTCCTGATGACCCAGTTCGCCCCTTTCGCCATCGCCCTGCGCCTGTCGGGCGTGACGCTGCGGCGGCCGCCCGAGGAAGGGGTGCTGAGCCCGCTCGCGGACAGTGACAAGCTGCAGCTCGAGCTCGATGGTGCCATCCGCCAGCTGACCAGCCGCTTCGAGCCCGAGGATGCCGAGGGCAGTTTTTACGCCCAGGTCGACGTGCCGGTGGCCAATCCGGTGCGCGCCCTGCTCGAACTGGCCGACCGCTCCGGCCCGGCCATCGCCGCCATGCTGGACGACCGTCGCATCGGCAAGGCGGTGCTCGATCTCGCCTTTGACTATCCCGAACAGGGCGAGTCCATGTCGACCCGCCTGCCCGCCCATGTCGTCGCCGCCATTGCCGGCTTCGGGATCGATATCGAAATTTCAGTTTATCTGACCGATGTCGAGGACGACGAAGAAGACTAGGCTAACGTCTTGGCCCTGCGCCCCAGCGTGTCCAGCGCGCTCAGAAAGGCCGAGCGGTCGGCCGGGGTGAAGCCGGCATTATAGCCCTTGCTGGCCCCGGTCTCGCGCAGATGCTGGTTGAGGTCGCGCATGGCCAGGGCCATGCCGATCGAGGAAGGCGTGAAGGGCTTGCCGGTAAAACCCAGCACATGGCAGCCCTTGTCGATGGCCCGGCTGGCCAGCGGGATATCGGCGGTCAGCACGATATCATTGGCCGCGGCATGGTCGACGATCCAGTCATCGGCCGCGTCGGCGCCGGCCGCCACGACCACAATTTTGACCATCGGATCGCGCGAAGGCCTGATCCCGCCATTGCTGACCAGGGTGATCACCAGCCCCAGCCGCTCGGCCACCCGCATGGCCTCGGCCTTGACCGGACAGGCATCCGCGTCGACGAAGATGGTCGGCTGGGGCACGCGCTTGTCCTAGTAGACCACGACGCTGCGAATGCTCTCGCCGGCGCGCATCAGCTCGAAACCCTTGTTGATGTCTTCCAGACGCAAAGTGTGGGTGATCATCGGATCGATCTCGATCTTGCCGTTCATGTACCAGTCGACAATTTTGGGCACATCGGTGCGCCCCTTGGCGCCGCCAAAGGCCGTGCCCATCCAGGTGCGGCCGGTGACCAGCTGGAACGGGCGCGTGGCTATCTCCTGCCCGGCCCCGGCCACGCCGATGACCACCGACTTGCCCCAGCCGCGATGGCTGGCCTCAAGCGCCTGACGCATAACCGTGGTGTTACCGGTGCAGTCGAAAGTGTAATCGGCGCCACCGATCAGATCGCCCCGGCGCTTGGTCAGATTGACCAGATAGGGGACGATATCGCCCTCGATCTCCTTGGGATTGACGAAATGGGTCATGCCGAAGCGCTCGCCCCAGCTCTTCTTGTCATTGTTGAGATCGACGCCGATGATCATGTCGGCGCCGGCCAGCCGCAGGCCCTGGATGACATTGAGGCCGATGCCGCCCAGGCCGAACACCACGGCGGTGGCGCCGATCTCGACCTTGGCCGTGTTGATCACCGCGCCGACGCCGGTGGTGACGCCACAGCCGACATAGCAGACCTTGTCAAAGGCCGCCGCCGCATCGATCTTGGCCACTGCAATTTCGGGCAGCACGGTATAGTTGGAGAAGGTGGAACAGCCCATATAGTGAAAGATGGGCTTGCCATTGAGCGAGAACCGCGACGTGCCGTCAGGCATCAGCCCCTGCCCCTGGGTGGCGCGGATGGCGGTGCACAGATTGGTCTTGCCCGAGCGGCAGGAATAGCATTCGCGGCATTCGGGCGTATAGAGCGGGATGACATGGTCGCCCACCTTGAGGCTGGTGACCCCCGGGCCGACCTCGACGACGACACCGGCGCCCTCATGCCCCAGCACGGCCGGGAACAGCCCCTCGGGATCGGCACCCGACAGGGTGAAATCATCGGTATGGCAGATGCCCGTGGCCTTGATCTCGATGAGCACTTCGCCAGCCTTGGGGCCGTCGAGATCGAGCTCGACGATTTCGAGGGGCTTGCCGGCTTGGAAGGCAACGGCGGCGCGGGTTTTCATGCGAGATTCTCCTTGGCGATATCGCGCCAAGGTTTGGCACGGGCGGCGCCGAGCGGCAACCCGGCTAGCTGCCGCTGCCCGACATCATCACGTTCACCGCGGCCGCCAGGATGATGGTATTGTAGAGATGGGAGAATACCAGATGCACGGTCAGCCGGCGCCGCATGGCATTGGACGTGGCCTTGGTGTCCGACGTGGCCACCGACGTGCCGACGGTGAAGGAGAAATACATGAAGGCGGTGCCATCGGGCTCTTCGTCGCCCGGAAAATCCAACCCGCCCACGACCTCCCGCTCCCCGCTGGTCTCGGGCGCCTGATAATATTCATAGGCATAATGCGACGCCCCCACCGCCTGCACGGTGAACCAGCCCAGCAGCACCGACGCCACGCTCAGCACCATTTCGGCGGCATCGGGCTTCTCGCCGTTGAGCGCGAGGAACAGCGACACGACCGAGGCCCCCACCACGATCAGCACGATGAGGAAAATGCCGCCCGAAGGCGTGTCCTCGTCGCGCGCATGCGCCCGCAGATAGTCTGCCGACAGCCGCGGCAGCTTGATGGCGGCCAGCGCCAGATAGACCATGAACAAGGCATTGGCGCCGATGGAGACGGCAAATTTGGGCGTCAGCACCAGGCCCGCAACCAGCGCCAGGACGCCCGCCGCCAGGCTGAAATAGAATGGCGCATGGCGCGGCATGATCCGCTCGAGCGCCTGGGCGCGTGGCGATGCGGGGCGTGACTGGGGATCGGGCATGGGAACCGCGGGGTTGGTCGGCTGACTGACCTCACCCTAACGCGGTCAGCCGGCAATGGCTCCCGGTCCCGGCACTGCCCCGGGCGGCACCTTGCCCAGAATGATCATGCCGAGCACTTCATCCTTGCTGACATCGCTGGTGCGGGCACTGCCCACCACCTGGCCGTTTTTCATCACCACCACCCGGTCGGCCAGGTCGAAGACGTCATGGATGTCATGGCTGATGAGGAAAATGCCGATGCCGTCGGCCTTGAGCTGCTTGATGAGATCGCCGACCTGCGTCGTCTCCTGCGGCCCCAATGCCGCCGTGGGCTCGTCCATGATCAGGATACGCGCATTGAACAGGATGGCCCGGGCAATGGCCACCGACTGCCGCTGCCCGCCCGACAGCGCCTTTACCGGCTCCTTGAAGCGGCGGAAATTGGGATTGAGCCGGCCCATCACCTCGCGCGCCTTGGATTCCATGGCGGCATCGTCCAGCGTGCCGATGGCCGTGGTCAGCTCGCGCCCCAGGAACAGATTGGCAGCGGCATCGACATTGTCGGCCACGGCCAGCTGCTGGTAGATGGTCTCGATGCCATAGCTCTTGGCATCGCGCGGATTGTTGATCGTGGCATCCTGGCCATTGATGCGGATCGAGCCGGCATCGCGCCGATAGGCGCCCGACAGGATCTTGATCAGCGTCGACTTGCCGGCGCCATTATGGCCCAGCAGCCCCACCACTTCACCGGGAAACAGGTCGATGGAAGCGTGGTCCACGGCACGGATGCCGCCGAAGGAGATGGAAATGTCGGTCATTTCCACCAGAGGCGTTCGGGTGTCCAGCATCACAAGGACTCCTAGTGTTTGTTACGGCGGTAGAGCGTATCGAGCCACACCGCAAA
>CAXBHD010000263.1:0-4437 GCA_963975335.1 uncultured Devosia sp.
CAGCCATTTGAGGATGATTGAAGTGTCCAGCCCGCCCGAATAGGCCAGCACGACTTTCTTGATGTCTTTTGCCATGGTTCGCCGTCGCTAAAAATACCGATGATGTGGAAGGATAGACCATGTCCGGCGCAACAATCTTGCCAAAACTTTACTGCCTCGCCGGATTTGTGGCATTAACTGCCGCAAAAACATGATGAGAAGGCATAAGATGCTGCCCGTGCTGGATGCCATTGATCGCCGGATTTTGCGCGTCTTGCAGCAGGACGGGCGCATCTCCAATGTCGAGCTGGCCAATCGGGTCGGCCTGTCGCCCTCGCCCTGCCTGCGCCGGGTGCGGCTGCTCGAGCAGTCGGGCATCATTGACCGCTATGTCGCCGTGCTCAATCCGGCCAAGGTCGGCGTAGGCCTTACCGTTTTCGTGCGCGTCTGGTTCAAGACCCAGGATGCCGCCATCACCCACCAGTTTGCCGAGACGGTGCGCGGCTTTCCCGAAGTGGTGGAATGCTATCTCACCACCGGCGAATGCGACGCCATCATGCGGGTCGTCACCGCCGACCTGCATGCCTATTGGCGTTTCCAGTCCGACCACCTGACCCGCATCCCCAGCGTGCAAAGCGTCAAGACCGACGTGCCCATGGAAACCATCAAGGCCAGCACCGAACTGCCTTTGCCCTGACCTCGGCCGCCCACTGGCATACCGCCCGGCCCTGCGCTAGAGCTGGTGGCATGCTGCGCCGCCTCTCCCGGAAACCGCCATGCCCGCCTTTGTTCCCGATCTCGCCGTCATCCTGGCCTTTGCCCTGGCCGGCTTCGTGCTGGCCGTCACGCCCGGGCCGGACATGGCGCTGTTCGTTTCGCGGACCATGAATTTCGGTCGCCTGCATGGCTTTGCCACCGTGCTGGGGGCGTTGACCGGCATTGCCGTGCATACAATGCTGGTCGCCTTCGGCATTTCCGTGCTGATCGTGGCAGCACCGGCCGCCTTCTGGGCGCTCAAGATCGTCGGCGCGCTCTATCTGGTCTGGCTGGCCATCCAGGCCATAAGGGCCGGTGGCGGCATTCTGGTGACCCGCGCGGGCGGCAAGCCGCCCCGCCTGGCCCAGAGCTACATGACCGGGCTGGCCATCAATCTCACCAATCCCAAAGTGGCGCTGTTCTTTGTGACCTTCCTGCCCCAGTTCGTCTCGGCCAGTGACCCCGACGCGGTGGGCAAGCTGCTGTTTCTCGGCGGCGAATTCGTCGCCGTCTCGCTGCCCGTGGTCATCGCCATCGTGCTGTTTGCGCAATGGCTGACCATGACCCTGCGCGACAGTGCCTGGATTTCCAAGGCGCTCAACTGGAGTTTTGCCGCTGTCTTCATGGCCTTCGCGGCGACGATTTTGCTGGCCGAGGGACGAAAATAGGAACGTCTGCGGCCCTCGCCCGTTGCTCCCGGCAACAATAACAGGGGCAATTATGGACATTCTGCGCATCATTCTATCGGTCATCATCCCGCCCGTCGGGGTCTTTCTGCAGGTCGGCCTCGGGTTGCATTTCTGGCTCAATATCCTGCTGACGCTTCTGGGCTACTTCCCGGGCCTGATCCACGCCGTCTGGATCATCCTGCGCAAATAGGCCGGGCGCCGCAGCCCGGCTGCGGCTAGGCGAACGCGCAGAACCGCAGCAGATAGCCGTCCGGATCCTGGACGCAGAACTGCCGCTGGGTGAGGATTTGTGCACCGGCCTGATAGCGCCTGGTTTCGACGGGCTGAAACAGCGTGATGCCGGCGACCGCCAGCCGCTCAAGCAAGGGCTCGAGCCGGTCGACCTCAATCTGCAGATTGATGCCACGGCCAAAGGGGGGCGCCAATGGGCCGGTGACCCAGTCGCGGCCAATGGCCATCTGGTCGAGCATCAGGCTGGCCTGACCCCGATCCAAAAATGCAAAGCCTTCGTCCAGCCGGCTGTAGCGCACCGAAAAGCCAAGCAGGTCGCGATAAAAGACGAGGCTGGTGGCCAGGTCGGTGACGGTCAGCTCTGGAACAAGCGCCGGCGCGCTCACCCCGCCAGCGCCTCGCGGTCCTTCTTGCTGAGGCGCTCGCTTTCGCTCTTGAGCTGGCCGCAGGCAGCAAAGATATCGCGGCCGCGCGGCGTGCGCACCGGGCTGGCATAACCGGCCTTGTTGACGATATCGGCAAAGCGCTCGATGCGGCTCGAGGGCGACGTGCCATAATTGGCGCCGGGCCAGGGATTGAAGGGGATCAGATTGATCTTGGCCGGAATGCCGGCCAGCAGCCGCACCAGCTCGCGCGCTTCCGCATCGCTGTCATTGATCCCGTCCAGCATCACATATTCAAAGGTGATGCGCCGCGAATTGGACACGCCCGGATAGGTGCGGCAGGCCTCGAGCAGCTCTTCGAGCGGCCACTTCTTGTTGATCGGCACCAGCACGTCGCGCAGGTCATTATTGGTGGCATGCAAAGAGATTGCCAGCATGACATCGATCTCGCGCCCGGTCGGCTCGATGAAGGGCACCACGCCCGAGGTGGAGAGCGTTATGCGGCGTTTGCTCAGGCTCATGCCATCGCCCGCCGAGGCGATCAGCAACGCCTGTTTGACATTGTCGTAATTGTAGAGCGGCTCGCCCATGCCCATCATCACCACATTGGTGATGGCCCTTGTGCCGGCGGCGGGCACGAGGCCACCATCGGCCGGGCGGGTGCCGCCGGGAAAATCGCCCAGCTGCTCGCGGGCCATCAGGATCTGCCCCAGGATCTCGCCCGCGGTCAGGTTGCGCACCAGCTTCTGCGTGCCGGTATGGCAGAACGAGCAGGTCAGCGTGCAGCCCACCTGCGAGGACACGCAGAGCGTGCCGCGGTCTTCCTCGGGAATATAGACCGTTTCCACCTCGACGGGCGGATAGTTCGGATTGGCCGGATCGCGAAAGCGGAACAGCCATTTGCGGGTACCGTCGCTCGAAACCTGTTCGGAAACGATCTCGGGGCGATCGAGATTGAACACGTCAGCCAGCTTCTGGCGCACCGGCGCCGCCACATTGGTCATGCGCTCGAAATCGGTGGTGCCATGCACATAAAGCCAGTTCCACAACTGGCTGGCGCGCATCCGCGCCTCCTTGTCGGCAGCAATGCCGGCCTCGGTCAGCGCCGCGGCCAGCTGCGGTTTGCTGAGCCCGATCAGCGACGGCCGACTGCTGGTGGCCGGCCGAATGGCCGAGGAATGATCAAGGTTCAGCGCAATGCTCATGGCGTGCGAAAAGTCCGGAAACTGCAGGATTGGCGCGGCCCATAGCATATGGGAGCGCTTTAGGCAAAATCACCGGTTGCGGAGCTGCAATGCGCGGGGAGGCGGCCGAAAGGGCCGGGCGGTCTTAGCAGCCCGAGCTGATGGACTGCTGGGCCGCCGTGGCGCCGGAAAGCGAATAGGCCTGCGTGACCTTGATGCCGGCAGCGCTCGTGCCTTCCACGACCATGCTCGAACCGGCGCGGATCGCACTGGCCAGGGCTTCGGCCTGGCTGGCATCGTCGAGCCAGGCGGCATCACTCTGGGTAAACAGGTTGAACACCTGCCCACCCACCGTGATCGTGGCCTGGCTGTCGGGCTGGAAGGTAAAGCCGGCAACCAGGTTGAACTCGGTGGTGACATTCTCGGCCGGCCGGTTGGTGATATAGATATAGGCCTGCGTATAGCCGTCCGGCGCCGGGGTGACGCTTTCCGGCTTGGTCATGGCAAAGCACACCGCGCCGGCCGCATCGGTCGCCCCATAGCTGGACCACGCCCGGTGCTCACCCAGCAGCCGGACCTGCTGCGCCTGCGCGGCACCGGTCAAAAAAAGCGTGCCAGCTAGGGCAAGGGCCAGGGCGGACTTGGACATCGGGGCCTCAAACGAAAGGGGCGCGGGCTTGAGCAGCCCTTCGCCCGGTTATGGCGGATTGCCCGGACCGGGCAATCCGAAACTATGTCTTACTGACAGGCGCTATCAATGGCATTCATCGCCGCCGTGGCCCCGCTCAGCGAATAATTGTCGCTGGTATTGGTGCCGCGCTGGCTGGTGCCCTTGACGGTCAGCCGGGTCCCGGCCTTGAACGCCTGCACGAACCCGCCCTCGTCGCCGGTCGAGGCCAGCCAGCCCGCCGAGCCTTCGGTGACCATGGGATAGGACTTGCCGTCAATGGCGGCGCTGGCCTGGGCATTGGTGCTGTTGAACGGGTAGCCGATAATGGTCTGCACCTCGTTCTTGGTGCCCATGCCCTTGCGGTGAATGATCATGAAATGGATGGGATCGCGGTTGGCGCCGGCCGGCTCGCTGGATTCCGGCGTTGCCGAAATATAGCAGATTACCCCGCTTGCATCGGTCGCCTGCCAGGCGGTCCAGGCATTGAATGTCCCCAGTTCGGTCGCCTGCTGCGCCTGGGCGGCAGGGGCCAGAGCCATGATCGC
>CAXBHD010000264.1:0-4423 GCA_963975335.1 uncultured Devosia sp.
CGCGGCCAGGTCTCGGCCCATGCCAAGGCCAAGAATGCCCGCAACTTCACCCAGTGCGACAGCCTGCTCATCGGCGACCGCTGCGGGGCCCATACCGTGCCCTATATCGAAAGCCGCAACGGCACGGCGGTGTTCGAGCACGAGGCGACGACGTCCAAGATCTCGGACGACCAGATGTTCTACTGCCAGCAGCGCGGCCTCAATGAAGAGGAAGCGGTGGCGCTGATCGTCAATGGCTTCGTGCGCGACGTGCTGCAGCACCTGCCCATGGAATTCATGGTCGAGACGCAGAAGCTGATCGCCATTTCCCTGGAAGGCAGCGTGGGATGACGGACGAGACCGCCAATCTGGTGCCTGAGCACCTTCGCGCCATCCGGGCGGATATTGCGATTATGAAATCGGATATTCGCGGCGTGCAGACCGAGCTGGCGGCGATGCGTCTCGAACAACGGGCGATGACGCTCAGGTTGGACCATGCGGTGGAAGAAATAGCCGACATCAAAGTCCGCCTCGACCGCATCGAGCGCCGCCTCGAACTCACACAACCAGCAGAATAGCGCGCCGCTTGGCCGTCGCTCCAATGAACGAAGAGACCAGAACATGACCACCCCCATTCTTGAAATCCGCAACCTGCATGCCCGTATCGAAGATCGCGAGATCCTCAAGGGCGTCAACCTCGTCATCCCGCCGGGCGAAGTGCATGCCGTGATGGGCCGCAATGGCTCGGGCAAGTCGACGCTGAGCTATGTGCTGGCCGGCAAGGAAGATTATGAGATCACCGAGGGCGAAGTGCTGCTTGACGGCGAGAACCTGCTGGAGATGGATCCGTCCGAGCGCGCTTCGGCGGGCCTGTTCCTGGCCTTCCAGTATCCGATCGAAATCCCGGGCGTCGCCACCATGACCTTTCTCAAGGCGGCGATGAATGCCCAGCGCAAGGCGCGCGGCGAGGCCGAGATGACGACGCCGGACTTCATGCGCGCGGTCAAGACGGCGGGCACCGAGCTCAATATCGATACCGACATGCTCAAGCGCCCGCTCAATGTCGGCTTTTCGGGCGGCGAGAAGAAGCGCGCCGAAGTGCTGCAGATGGCGCTGCTACAGCCCAAGATGTGCATCCTCGACGAGACCGATTCCGGCCTCGACATCGATGCGCTGCAGGTGGTTTCCAAGGGCGTCAACGCCTTGCGGGCGGCCAATCGCTCCATGCTGGTGATCACCCATTACCAGCGCCTGCTCAACCATATCGTGCCCGACGTGGTGCATGTGTTCAGCGATGGCCGGATCGTGGAAAGCGGCGACAAGGACCTGGCGCTGCAGCTTGAGGCCAAGGGCTATGCCGACTTCGACGGCGCGGCGGCCTGATCATGGCACAGTCACTGCCCATCCGGCTCGGCGCCGCCGAAGAAACCCTCATCGCCCAGCTCACCAGCGTCGGCGCCAGTGCTGAGGCCGAACGGCTCAGCGTGGCTGGCCTGCCGACGCGCCGCGTCGAGAGCTATCACTATACCGATCTCAAGAGCCTGCTGAAGGCTGTGCCGCCGCTGGGCCTTGCCGCCAATGCGGCCAGCGCCCCGGCCTTGCGCGTTGCCGGCGCCTATCAGCTGATGATCGCCAATGGCGTCATCCAGCCGGGCACCACGGCGCCGGCCGGCGTCATTGTCGGCAAGGCCGAGGGCGGGGCGCTCAGCAGCCGCGACGACGTGCTGGTGCATCTCAATGGCGCGCTGGCCAGGGAAAGCCTCAGCCTGACGCTGGAAAGCAGCGTTGATCCGGTCATCCAGATCGATCGCCGCATCGAGGGCGAGGCGGCCCATGTCGCCGATTCGCTCAAGATCTTCGTGGCCGACAATGCCTCGGCCGTGATCCTCGAGACCTTTTCCGGCTCCGACGCCGCCCATGTCGGCAACCACGCCACCTATCTCGCCCTGGGCAAGAATGCGGTGGTCACCCATATCACGGTCGATCTCTCCGCCCGGGCGGTGAGCCACTTTGCCACCAGTGAATATCAGCTGGCCGATGGCGCCAGGCTGCGCACGCTGACCATCCATGCCGGCGCGGCCCTGTCGCGCAGCCAGGTCTTTGCCCGCTTTGCCGGGGAGGGCGCGCATGGCGACTTTACCGGGCTCAACCTGGTGGCCGATGGCCAGCACAATGACATCACCATCGATATCCGCCATGGCGTGGCGCATACGACCAGCCAGGAAATGTACAAGCAGATTGCCCGCGGGCGGTCCAAGGCGGTGTTCCAGGGCAAGATCGTGGTCGAGCGCGACGCCCAGAAGGTCGATGCCAAGATGATGATGCAGGGCCTGATGCTGTCGGACGAGGCCGAGATCCTGAGCAAGCCCGAGCTCGAAATCTATGCCGATGACGTGGTCTGCGGCCATGGCTCGACCTGTGGCGAGCTCGACGAGGAGTCGATGTTCTACCTGATGAGCCGCGGCATTCCCAAAACCGTGGCCGAAACCATGCTGGTGCGCGGCTTCATCGCCGAAGTGCTCGATCCGATCGAAGATGCCGCCCTCAACGAGGCCCTCAACGGCGTCGTCGACGGCTGGCTGCTGGAGGCCTGATGGCGTTTGACCTCGACAGCGTCCGGGCCGACTTTCCAATCCTGTCGGAGCAGATCCACGGCAAGCGGCTGGTCTATCTCGATAGCGGTGCCTCGGCGCAGAAGCCGGTGCAGGTGCTCGAGCGGATGGATCAGGCCTTCCGGCACGAATATGCCAATGTCCATCGTGGCCTGCACACGCTGGCCAACCGGGCGACCGAGGCCTATGAGGGCGGCCGCGAAGCCGCCCGCGCCTTCCTCAATGCCGGCCGGGCGGAAGAGATCATCTTCACCAAATCGGCGACCGAGGCGATCAACCTGGTTGCCGCCTCCTTTGCCGGACCGCGGATCGGGGAGGGCGACGAGATCGTCCTCACCATCATGGAGCACCACTCCAATATCGTGCCCTGGCACTTCCTGCGCGAACGCCAGGGCGCGGTGCTCAACTGGGTCGATGTGCGCGACGATGGCAGCTTTGATCTCGATGCCTTCGCGGCGGCGCTGACGCCCAGGACGCGTATGGTGGCGGTTACCCATATGTCCAATGTGCTGGGCACGGTGACCCCGATCAGGCAGATCATCGAACTGGCCCATGCGCGCGGCATAGCCGTGCTGATCGATGGCAGCCAGGGCGCCGTGCATGGCAAGGTCGATGTGCAGGATCTGGATGCCGATTTCTACGTGATGACCGGCCACAAGCTCTACGGCCCCACCGGCATCGGCGTGCTCTATGGCAAATATGATCTTCTCGCCGAGATGCAGCCCTATCAGGGCGGCGGCGAGATGATCGACACGGTGGCGCTCGAGGGCGTGACCTATAACGAGCCGCCGCACCGCTTCGAGGCGGGTACCCCGCCCATCGTGCAGGCCATCGGCCTGGGCGCGGCGCTCAACTACATCACCGCGCTCGGCCAGGACGCCATTGCCGCCCATGAGGCCGAAGTGGCCGAATATGCGACCGAGCGGCTTACCGCGATCAACCGGCTGCGCATGATCGGGACGGCGCCGGGCAAGGGCGGTATTTTCTCCTTCGCCATCGAGGGGGCGCATGCCCATGACGTGTCGACCGTGCTGGACCGCTATGGCATTGCCGTGCGCGCCGGCACGCATTGCGCCCAGCCGCTGCTCAAACGCTTTGGTGTCACCTCTACCTGCCGCGCCTCCCTGGCCCTATATAACGGCAAGGATGATGTGGACGCTCTGGTGGATGGCATTGAGCGCACCCTGACTTTTTTCGCGTAAGCGAGGACCAATATGACCGACGATGACAGCCAGATCGACGAATCCAAGATTGCCCCGGCGCCCGCTCTGCCGGTGCCCGGCATTCAGCCCACCATTGGCGGCGACCTGCCCGAGGCCGAGGTGGAACGCATTACCTCCGACCTGATCGGCGCGCTCAAGACCGTCTATGATCCGGAAATCCCGGTCGACATCTATGAGCTGGGCCTGATCTACAAGGTCGATCTCGATGATGACCGCAACCTCGTCATCGACATGACTCTGACCGCGCCGGGCTGCCCGGTGGCCGGGGAAATGCCGGGCTGGGTGGAAAATGCCGCGCGCAGCGTCGAGGGCATCCAGGATGTAACCGTCAATATGGTGTTCGATCCGCCCTGGGACGCCACCCGCATGAGCGAAGAAGCCCAGGTGGCGTTGAACTGGTGGTAATTTCCAGCGTTTGCGCCTATATATCGTGAAACGCCGATAGAAAGAATCCCCATGGCCTTCAAGATCATGTCGTTGAGCGATGCTGCCGCAGCCCGCATCAATGAAATCATCGAAGACAGCGACAAGCCCGTCATCGGCGTGCGTGTCGGCGTCAAGAATGCCGGCTGCGCCGGCATGGCCTATACGCTCGACTATGTCACCGAG
>CAXBHD010000265.1:0-4408 GCA_963975335.1 uncultured Devosia sp.
CATCGGCATCTTCATGTGGGGCTGGATGTATAACGGCCAGTTCGGCATGATTTCCGGCCTGCTGCAGAATTTCGGCGTCATCGACAAGCCCTGGCCCATCCTGGCCTATGGTGACAGCGCCTTCTGGGCCACCATCGTCACCGACGTGTGGATCGGCGTGCCCATGGTCACCATCTATCTGCTGGCGGCGATGCAATCGATCCCCAAGGATCTCTATGAGGCCGCCTGGACCGATGGCGCCGGCCGCGGCTATCGCTTCCGCCGCATCACCCTGCCGCTGCTGGTGCCGGCGCTGCTGACCATGAGCCTGCTCAGCCTGATCGCCACCTTCAATTCCTTCGATATCATCTGGATTCTCACCCAGGGCGGCCCCTCCGGCTCCACCACCACGATGATCATCGATACCTATAAGACCGCCATGGGCAGCCGCAAATATGGTGAGGGCGCTGCCCGCGCCGTGGTCATCTGCATCTTCGTTTCACTGTTCTGCATCGTCTATTTCCGGGCCGTGCGGAAACTGTCGCAGGGAGAAGCCAAATGAGCCAGCTGGCCCGTACAGCCGCCCCGATAGCCCAGGACATGGGGGCAATCGCCAAGTCCGCCCCCCGCCTCAGGAAGCGCTCCACCAAGGCCATGATCGACCGCTACAAGCCGCACGAAATCGTGCTGATGTATGCGGCCATGGCCGTGTTCCTGTTCTTCATCCTGGCGCCCTTCATCGAGGGCTTCCTGGTCTCGCTCAAGCCGCTGGCGCTGCTATTTTCCACGCCCTACAGCTTCTGGCCGGAAAATGGCTCTTTCGACGCCTATTTCAGCATGTGGCAGTCGGTGCCGGCGCTGGGCATGCACATCTTCAACTCGTTCTTCATCTCCTCGGTGGTGACGCTGATCGTGGTCATCATCGTCGTGCCGGCGGCCTATGCCTTTGCCCGCTTCCAGTTTGCCGGCTCCAGCCTGATGCTGGGCGGGTTCCTGGCGGTCAACATGTTCTCGGGTGCCGTCTTGCTGATCCCGCTGTTTCGCCTGATGCGCCAGCTGGGCCTGCTCAATACCTATTGGGCAATGATCGTGCCGGGCGCGGCCTTCCTGATCCCAAGCTCCATCTGGCTGCTGCGCACCTATATGATGCGCATCCCCCGCGAGCTGGACGAGGCCGCATGGGTGGATGGTGCCTCCCGCCTCTATACGCTGCGCCGGGTCATACTGCCGCTGGCCATGCCCGGCATTGTCGTGGTCGCCATCATGACCTTTATCGGCGCCTATGCGCAGCAGTTCATCTTCGCGCTGACCTTCAACTCCAAGACCGAATTCATGCCGCTGCCGGTGGGCCTGTTCGCCTTTTTCGGCAAGCAGGAGGTGATCTGGAACGAGTTGATGGCAGCCAGTTTCGTCGGAATCCTGCCGGTCATGATCGTCATCGTGTTCCTGCAGCGCTACCTCGTCGCCGGTCTGACCGCAGGTGCCGTCAAGCAGTAAACCAGGCCCGAGGGGGCCTGTATCGAGGGAATCGAGATCGGGATCGCATGATCCCGATTGAGGGAAGTCGCCTTTCGGGCGCACACAAAGGGAGACTACAACGTGAAGAAAACCATCGGACTTACCGCGGTATCACTGCTGGCCATGGCCGCAGCGGTTCCGGCGACCTTCGCCCAGGACGTCAAGGAAATCACCTTCATCAACTGCGGTGACGAACTGACGGCCGGCTATGCCGACTACTTCGCCGAATGGGAAGCCGCCAATCCCGGCTTCAAGGTTACCCCCGAAATCGTCGGCTGGGGCCAGTGCCAGGACAAGGTGACCACGCTGGCTGCCGCCGGCACCCCGGTCGCCCTGGCCTATGTCGGCTCGCGCACCCTCAAGCAGTTCGCGCTCAACGACCTGATCATTCCCGTGCCGATGACGGACGAAGAAAAGGCCGCCTATTACAACTACGTGCCCGATACCGTTACCTTTGACGGCACCCAGTGGGGTGTCCCGGTTGCCTTCTCGACCAAGGCCCTGTTCTGGAACAAGGACCTGTTTGAGGCTGCCGGTCTCGATCCGGAAATGCCACCCAAGACCTGGGAAGAAAAGATCGCTTTCGCCAAGCAGATCACCGAGAACACCGATGCAGCCGGCTATGGCCTGGTCGCCAAGACCTTCGACAATACCCTGCACCAGTTCCTGCACTGGGTTTACACCAATAATGGCTCGGTGATCGACGCCGAGGGCAATATCACCCTCGACTCGCCACAGGTCCTGGCCGCCCTGACCGCCCTCAAGGACATCGTGCCCTATTCCGAAGAAGGCCCGACCGCCTATGAGCAGAACGAAGTCCGCGCCATCTGGCTGGACGGCGGTGTTGCCATGATCGAAGCCTCTCCAGGTGCGGCCATCCGTGCTGAGGAAGCTGGCATGAACTGGGGCGTTGCAGACCTGCCCCTGGGCCCGGATGCACAGGGCCCCGGCACGCTGCTCATTACCGACGCGCTTGCCGTCTTCAAGGGCACCGGCGTTGAAGAACAGGCAACCAGCCTTGCCAAGTTCATCACCGATGGCGAGCGCCAGTGGGCTGCCGAAATGGCCCAGGGTCTGACCCCGCTCCGTCCGCTCGAGCCCCAGACCGCGGAGCTGATTGCCGAGAAGCCCTATTGGAAGCCCTTCCTGGACGGTATCGAATTCGGTGGTCCTGAGCCGCTGTTCACCGACTATGTCGGCCTGCAGAACGTCATGATCGAAATGGTCCAGTCGGTTGTGACCGGCGCGGCCGAACCGGCTGACGCCCTCACCAAGGCCGCCGGCGAACTCGAGCAGTATAAGTAACTTCGAACCGGCCTCAGGCAAAATCGCTCCGGTGGAGCGATTTTAGGTGAGAAGGCCATGAGGGCTATGCCCGAATGGCACGAGACTTGCGCCGTCGCCCATCGGGGCGGCGGCACCCTTCCCGATACAGCCTGCCCGCAGGTATCAAGCCCCGCCGACCGGAGACGACCCATGTCGCAACTGAGCCTCAAGCACCTCGAAAAGTCCTTCAATGAGGCCCGCATCATCAAGGGCATCGACCTGGAAGTGGCCGAGGGCGATTTCGTGGTCTTCGTCGGCCCTTCCGGCTGCGGCAAGTCCACCCTGCTGCGCATGATCGCCGGGCTCGAAGACGTGACCCAGGGCGAAATCGAGATCGGTGGCAAGGTGGTCAACGACCTGCCGCCCGTGCAGCGTGGCATTGCCATGGTGTTTCAGAGCTATGCGCTTTATCCGCATATGACGGTATACGAGAACATCGCCTTTCCGCTGCGGGTCGAAAAACTGCCCCAGTCCGAAGTCGATGCCCGGGTCGGCGCCGCCGCCAAGGTGCTGCAGCTTGAATCGCGCCTGCAGCATCGCCCCGGCCAGCTTTCGGGCGGCCAGCGCCAGCGCGTCGCCATCGGCCGCGCCATCGTGCGCCAGCCCAAGATTTTCCTGTTCGACGAGCCGCTGTCCAACCTCGACGCGGCCCTCCGTTCCGAAATGCGCATCGAGCTGATGGAGCTGCACAAGCGCCTGGGCTCCACCATGATCTATGTCACCCATGATCAGGTCGAGGCCATGACCATGGCCGACAAGATCGTCGTGCTCGATGCCGGCCAGATTTCCCAGGTCGGCTCTCCGCTCGAACTCTATCACAAGCCCGATAATCTGTTTGTGGCCGGCTTTATCGGCAGCCCCAAGATGAATTTCATCAATGGCACGGTGACCAAGGCCGATGGCAGCACGATCACGGTCGACCTGGGCCCGCTCGGCGCCATTGCGGTGCCGCGCCGTTCGACCGCTATTGCCGGACAGGCCGTCACCCTGGGCGTGCGCCCCGAGCACCTGCAGCTGGGGGCCGGCGACTTCAGCATGACGATCACCCCCAACATCGTCGAGCATCTGGGCATCCACACCGTGGCCTATTCGACCCTGCCTGGCGGCGAGAATTTCATCGCCCTGTTCGAAGGCGCCCCGCCGCTCGTCGAAGGAGAGGCCAGCGCGGTCGGGTTCGCGCTTGATCAGGTACATCTGTTTGATTCTGCGGGTCTGGCCGTCTACTGACGCCTGGACGCCCATGGGAAGCGGGGATCATGCTGGATATCGTTGGGCTGCTGCAGGCTGAAAAGAACGCCTTTACCCGTTCCGAGCGGGCATTGACGGAAATCGTCCTGGCCGATGTCGATGGCGCCCTCAAGCTCTCCATAGTCGATCTGGCCGCCCAGGCCGATGTCTCCCCGCCCACCGTCACCCGCTTCTGTCGCCGCCTGGGCTGCGACAGCTATGCCGATTTCAAGGTGCGCCTGGCCCAGTCGCGCTTTGTCGGCCAGCGCTATTTCGCACCCGCTGCGGGCCCTTCCAGCGTGCACGAAATCGCCCAGGGCGTGGTCAATGGCATTCAGTCCATCATCTACGAAACCTT
>CAXBHD010000266.1:0-4385 GCA_963975335.1 uncultured Devosia sp.
TCCTGAGCATATAGGCGTGCAGCTGCAGATAGAGCCCGTTCATCAGCCGCAGCGGGCGGAACTGTTCCTCGCTCAGCTCGCCCGACAGGCGCCGATTGACCTGGTCGGCAAACTGCGCCGTGCGACCCGCCACGAACGCGGCGTCAAATTCGTCATATCGATACATGACCGTCCTCACCCAGATGCTGGCGGTCATAGATCGCGCCATTCAGTGTCAAAGGCGCGGTGGGACCCGCCGCCCGAATGCGTTCGCGCAACCTTTTGGGCACGATAAGCCCTTGATCGAGCGTCACTTCTTCAATCTCGAGGCTGATCACCCGACCGGTGGCCTTGCTCGCGGCCAGGGCGGCGTCGCGCTGGGCTTCCTCCTCCTTGGCAAAGACCCGCGCGGCCTGCAGGTCTTCGACCCAGGCCCCTGATTTATCGAGATAAACCGTGCCTCCCGAGGTCAGCTCATTGCCCGTCAGAATTTCCATAGTGTCACGCTACCTTGAAATGCTGGGCGGCGATCGGCGCCGCATTGGCCCAATCGCCGGCGGCGACCGCCTCGCCCACGAAAATGATTGCCGGGCCATCGGCGAGCGTCACACCACATTCGATCAAGGATGACAGATGGCCCGAATATGTTGTCATCAGGGGGCGCCCGGCATTGACCACAATGCCCACCGGCGTGGATGGGCTCGCGCCATGGCTGACCAGGCGCGTCGCGACGTCCGAGGCGATGGATTTGCCCATATAGAGCGCCAGCGTCAGGCCTGACTGCGCCAAGGCCGCCCAATGGGCCAGTTCGCTGTCATCGGCGCCATGGGCGGTGGCCATGATGAAGCCGCTCGACACCTTGCGCAGCGTCACGGGCGTCGCCGTATCGGCGGCGGCGGCCATGGCCGCGCTGACGCCGGGCACGATCTGATATTCTATCCCGGCCTTGCGCAGCGCGGATATCTCCTCGCCGGCCCGGCCAAAGATCATCGGATCGCCCGATTTGAGCCGCGCCACCTTCTTGCCCTCGCCGGCCAGCCGCACCAGCAGCGTATTGATCTGCGCCTGGCTGAAGGAATGATGCCCCTTGGCCTTGCCCACGGAAATCTGCTCGGCATCGCGCCGGCCCATCTGCACCACGAGATCGGGCACCAGCTGGTCATGCACGATGACATCGGCCTGCTGCAACAGGCGCTGGGCCCGCAGCGTCAGCAGGTCTTCCGAGCCCGGCCCGGCGCCGATGAGCCAGACAATGCCGGCAGTACTGCTTTGCGCCTGGTGCTGCTCCAGCAGTTTTTCGGCCTCAAAGCGTCCGGCAATCGGGCTCAGGGCGACGGCAGCCTCGACCTGGGGCGAGGTCACCAGCGCCTCGTAATAGCGCCGGCGGGCCGGACCATTGTGAATGAGGCTTTCAACGCGCTGGCGCAATCCGCCGGCCAGCCGGGCAATCCGGCCGAAGCCGGGCGGCAGCATGGCCTCGATGCGCGCGCGCACCAGCCGGGCCAGCACGGGCGCATCGCCTTCGCTCGAAATCGCCACTGTCAGCGGCGCGCGATCGACGATCGATGGGGTATAGAAATCGCATTCGGCCGGCACATCGACCACATTGAGCGGGATATTGCGGGCCCGCGCCGTGGCCTTGGCCAGCTCGGCATCGTCACCGTCTTCGGCGACGAAGATCAGCGCCGCGTCATCGAGATCGGCGGCCAGAAGCGGCCGCTCCAGCACCTGGACGTCGAAGGCGGAAAAATCGACCTCGACATGGCGGGCAATAATCACGACCTGCGCGGTCGTCTTAGTGACCAATCGGACCTTGTTCAGGGCTTCCTCGCCGCCGCCAATAATGGCGATGCGCAAACCACGAACCTTAAAGCTCAACGGAAATGTGTTGAGATGACCCATTGGAACCCTGCTTTGACCGTCCGCCAAAATAGGCGAAACCGGCCCTTTCCAGCAAGGCGATGATGTTCAATCGCTTCTATATTTCCCTCAGCGGGCACGGCTTGGAATGGGCGCTTTGCCAAAGCCGCGTCGCCGCCAAAAGAATCTGTGCCGGGGGCCGCCCAAGCAAATTTCGCTTGCCGTCCACCCGCCTCAAACGGCCGGCATCAGCCCTGCCGGCGGGGCACATGCACGACGAGGCCGTCGAGCGCGTCCTTGACCTTGATCTGGCAGGACAGCCGGCTCGTGGCCTTCACGTCGAAGGCGAAGTCGAGCATGTCCTCCTCCATCATCGAGGGGCCGCCGACCGTCTCGGTCCAGGCGTCATCGACATAGACATGGCAGGTGGCGCAGGTGCAGGCGCCGCCGCATTCGGCCACGATGCCGGGAATGCCGTTCATGATGGCGGTTTCCATCACGGTGGAGCCGGTCTGGCCTTCAGTCTCGATACGCTCGCCATCGGACTGGACAAAGGTGATTTTGGTCATGGGTCTCACGGGGTTGGCTCTGTCAGCCGATATAGGCGATGGCGGCGGGCTTTGAAACCCACCTGCCCTATGGCGTGGCGGCGGCGTCGGCCGCCAGCAGGCCTTCGAGATAGTGCTGCTCGATGCCGAACAGGGCCTTGATATCGGCAATCTGCTTGAGGATGGTCTCGCGATCGCGCCCCGCCCGACCGTCCTGCTCGGCAACGATCAGGTTGTTCTTGGGCGTATGCGCATCGGAGACGAACTCGAACACCTTGGTGCGATAGCCATTGAGCTCGAGCAGCAGCGCCCGCAGCCCGTCGGTGACCATTTCGGCCTGCTTTTCCAGAAACGTGCCGTGGCGCAGCAGGAAGTCGAGCTGGGCATCGGGATGCCCAGCCTCCATCTGCCGGCGGATCTGCTTGTGGCAGCACGGCGCCACCGCGATCAGCGCGGCCCCGGCGCGGATGCCCTTGTAGATCGCGTCATCGGTGGCGGTGTCGCAGGCATGCAGGGCAATGACCGCATCGGCGCCGCTGGCGTCGAAATCCAGAATGGTACCGGTCTGAAAGCTCAGCCCGTCAAAGCCCGATTGCTGCGCCGTCGCATTGCCATCGGCCACCAGCTGTTCGCGCAGCTCGACCCCCACCACGCCGACCGGGCGCTTGGCGACGGTGGCCAGATAGTCGTAGAGCGCGAAATCGAGATAGCCCTTGCCCGCACCCATATCGACGATCAGCGGCTGTTCCGCCTTAAGCGCTTGAATCAGCGGCGCAAAGATCTCGACCATCTTGTTGATCTGGCGATATTTGTCCTGCGCATCATGGCGGATGGCGCCATCCTTGCCGGCAATGCCCAATGCCTTGAGCCAGGGCTTGTCGGAGCCGGCAAGCGGCCGGTTCTTGGCGCGGTTATGCTCGGTCGAGGGCGCCTCGCGACCGGCAACCTCGGTGCGCTTGAGGCGCATCTTGTCGCCATTGCGCTCAAAGGCCAGGTCGAATTCGGTGGTCGCCAGCTGGGCGCTGCGGAACTCGTCCCTGAGCCCGGCGCGCAGCAGCGCCAGCGCCTCGGGCTGGATGAAGTTCTTGATGATGTCGCGCGTTTTGTAGCGATAGGTGAAGGAGAACTTGTCCCCGTCCTTGACGGTGATCTTCTTGACCTCGACGCCTTTGAGCTCCGGCTCGGCCCCATGATAGCCGCCCAGCTTGAGCCGCAGCAGCGAACCGGCCATGAAGGCGGTCTTGGTGGCGCTCAGCAGCTCTTCGATGCGATCGGGGCCAGTCGCGGGGGAGTTCAATGGCGTTCCTTGGTGGTGAGAAAGCGGATCTTGGGAAAGTCCTGCTTGGCGCGGTCGGCCCACCAGGCATTCTGCGCCAGAAAGACCGGCGCCCCGGTGCGATCCTCGGCCATGTTCATCTTCTGGGCGGTGATGAAGCGCGTGAGCTCAGCCGGATCATCGCTCTCCACCCAGCGCGCCACTTCGTAATTGAGGCTTTCAAAGGTGATCGGCACGCCATATTCGCCGGCGACGCGCGAGCTCAGCACTTCAAGCTGCAGCTGCCCCACCACGCCGACAATCCAGTCGGCGCCCACCATGCGGCGGAACACCTGGGTCACGCCCTCTTCGGAAAGGTCCGACAGCGCCTTGGCCATCTGCTTGGTCTTCATGTGATCGACCAGCCGGACGCGACGGATGATTTCCGGGGCAAAATTGGGAATGCCGGTGACATTGATATTGGCGCCTTCGGTCAGCGTATCGCCCACCGACAACGTGCCGTGATTGGGAATGCCGACAATGTCGCCGGCCACGGCCTGTTCGGCCAGCTCGCGGTCATTGCCGAAAAAGAACATCGGGTTGCTCACGGCCATGTCCTTGCCCGAGCGCACGTTCTTCAGCCGCATGCCGCGGGTGAACGTGCCCGAGCACAGGCGCACGAAGGCGATGCGGTCGCGGTGATTGGCGTCCATGTTCGCCTGCACCTTGAAGACGAAGCCGGT
>CAXBHD010000267.1:0-4364 GCA_963975335.1 uncultured Devosia sp.
GATAGATATCGGTCTGCACATGGTAATTGGGCGACCAGCCCTTGAGCCACAGCGCCAGGTCGAGCTTTTCCACATTGGGCCGGTCGCGCATCACCCCGTCGATGATGATGCCGGCGCCGCCGCGCCCCTTGAAATAGGTGCTCATCATGTCGCCGAAAATGCCCGAGCGCATGTCGCCGCGCGCATCCACCACCACCACGTCGCCCTCCTGCACATGGTAAAGCACATGCCGGTGCAGCTGCGTCTCGGGATCGGCATATTCGCCTTCGCTGAACAGGTCCGGCCGCTGCGGCAGGCATTGCAGCGTCAAAGCCGGTCCGCAGATCGCCTTGCCATGGGTCTGGGGCAGGATGCCGGTCATGTGCGGATTGCGAAAGCCCATATGGCCCAGCGTGCCGGCAATGGTGGCGGCGCCCAGGCCCCTGAGCCCCTCGATCAGGTGCTTGGCGGGCCGCGTGATATCGGCGGATAGGGTCATGGCATTCTCCACTTGGGGGTAAGCGCTACCAATTGGTTACCGAACCGTCCTGGCGGTGCAGATGGGGGGCTTCCCAGAATTGGAAACGCTGCTGGGCCAGCAGCGCCTCATTGACCTCGACGCCCAGCCCCGGCGCATCGCTGACCGGATAGACGGCGCCTGCCAGCTGCGGCTGCACGGGGAAGAAATCGGCATTGTCAAAGCCCAGGCCCCGCTCGGGCGCCCTTGTCTCCAGCCAGGCAAAATTGGGCACGGCGGCGGCAAAATGGATCGTCGCCGCGGTGCAGACCGGCCCCAGCGGATTATGCGGCATCAGGTCGACATAATGCGCCTCGCTCCAGCCGGCCACTTTCATCGCCTCGGTCAGCCCGCCGACATTGCACACATCGAGCCGGTTGAACTGGTGAATGCCGCGCTCGATATAGGGCAGGAACTGCCATTTGCTGGAAAATTCCTCACCGATGGCGAAGGGGATCTCGGTCATTGTGCGCAGCGATTCATAGGCTTCCGGCGTCTCGTCGCGGATCGGCTCTTCGAGGAAGTCGAGCACGCCGCGGTCGAGCTTGGCGCAGAAGCTGGCCGCCTCGGCCACCGACAGGCGGTGGTGATAGTCAATGCCCAGCACCACGTCACTGCCCAGTTCCGCCCGCGCTCTGTTGAGGATGCGGGCGGTGGCGGCAATCGACTGGCGCGGCTCGAACAGGTCCGGGCTGTCCTGGCCGATGGGAAAGAAGCGGATCGCGTCAAAGCCCATTGCCCTGAGTTCATGCGCCCGCGCAATGGCGCCTTCGCCGGCGCTGTCGCCGGTCGAGGCAAAGGTGGGAATGACGTTGCGCTGCTTGCCGCCCAGCAGATCATAGACCGGCACGCCCAGCGCCTTGCCCTTGATATCATGCAGGGCGATGTCAATGGCCGAGATCGCCGCCTGCAGCACCCGCCCGCCCTCGAAATACTGGCTGCGATAGAGTTCCTGCCAGATGCGGCCGATCTGCATGGCGTCCCGGCCGATGAGGAATTCGCGATAATGCTCGATGGCCCCGGCCACCGCCTTTTCGCGGCCCGTCAGCCCGCTCTCGCCCCAGCCGAAAATGCCCTGGTCGGTCTCGACCTTGACCAGGAACTGGTTGCGGATGCCGACCCGCACGGGATAGCTGGTAATGGCAGTGATCTTGAGCTTGGGCGGCATGGTGGTCTCGGGCAATGGACGATCAATCGGCATGCAGCGCCATTTCGGTCTGGCCGTCGAACAGGTGAATGCGCTCCTGGTCGAATTCCAGCCAGACCATTTCATCCGGCGCAACCACCACGCTTGGTGCCAGGCTGATATTGACGATGGATCCGGCAAGAAACGCCTGGACAAAGGTGATGTCGCCGGTCGGCTCCACCGTATAGACCTTGGCCGGCACGGCGCCATCGACCTTGGCCTTGTGCAGCCGGATCGTCGAATGCCGGGCGCCGAGCACGACCTTGCTGGATTTGGCCCCCGCCACCTTGCGGCCATTGCGGTCGGATAGCGGCAGGCTCCAGCCCTCGGCACTGCTCAGCACGGCCTGGCCGTTGACCGTCGACGCCTCGAGCGGCACCAGGCTCATGGCCGGGCTGCCGATGAAGCTGGCCACGAACATGTTGACGGGATTGGCAAAGACCTGGGCCGGCGTATCATATTGCTGCAGCAGGCCGCCATTCATCACCGCCATCTTGTCGGCCATGGTCACGGCCTCGAGCTGGTCATGCGTCACATAGATGATGGTGGCGCCCAGATCCTGGTGGAAGCGCTTGATCTCGCTGCGCATCTGCACGCGCAGCTTGGCATCGAGATTGGACAGCGGCTCGTCCATCAGAAACACCGCCGGATCGCGCACCAGGGCCCGGCCCAGCGCCACGCGCTGCTGCTGGCCGCCCGACAGCTCGCGCGGCTTGCGCTCGAGCAGATGGGTAATGTCGAGCACCTTGGCTGCCGCCTGCACCTTGCTGTCGATCTCGGCCCTGGGCAGTTTGCGCATCTGCAGCGGGAAGGCCAGGTTCTGGAACACCGACTTCTGCGGATAAAGCGCATAGTTCTGGAACACCATGGCAATGTCCCGGTCCTTGGGGTCGAGGTCATTGACCACCCGGTCGCCGATGATGATGTCGCCCGACGTGATCGGGATCAGGCCTGCCACGAGGTTGAGCGTCGTGGTCTTGCCGCAGCCCGAGGGGCCGACCAAAGCCACGAACTCGCCATCGGCCACGGTCAGCGACACATCCCTTGCGGCATAAATCGAGCCATAGGTCTTGACGAGATCCTTGAGAACCACCTGGGCCATGAATGCAACTTCCTAGTGTTTGACCGCGCCTTCGGTGAGCGCACGCACGAAATATTTCTGCAGCAGGAGAAACAGCACGACGACCGGCACGCTCATCATGAAACTGGCCGCCATCAGGCCGGGGAAATCCGTCGTATTCTCCGAGAAGAACCGCTGGATGCCCACCGGCAGGGTGAGCTGCTCGTTCTTGGTGAGGAAGGTGGCGGCATAGATATATTCGTTCCAGGCCCCGATGAACGAGTAGATGGCTGTGGCGATGATGCCGGGCACCGACAGCGGCATGACGATGTAGAGGAAGGCCTGGAAGCGGGTGGCGCCATCGATGCGCGCCGCCTGTTCGAGCTGGAACGGAATATTGTCGTAAAAGCCCTTGAGCAGCCAGATGGCGAGCGGCAGGCCGAAGGTGAGATAGGTCAGGATCAGCGATCCATGGGTGTTCACCAGGCCCAGCCAGCGCATCAGGATGAAGAGCGGCACGAGAAAGATCACGGCCGGGAACATATTGCGCAGCAGCACGGCAAAGAACAGGAACTGCCGGCCGGGAAAGCGAAACCGGGAAAAGGCATAGGCCGCCGGAACGGCCACGGCCACCGCAAGGATCGTCGTCACGGTGGATACGAAAAGGCTGTTCCAGAAAAAGCGCAGGAAATCCTGCCCCACGCTGTTCTGCGGATCGAGCAGCTTCTGGTAGCTCGCCAGTGTCGGCTCGGATGGCCACCATTGCGGCGGAAACTGCATGGCGGCAAAGCCCGACTTGATCGAGGTCAGCAGCATCCACACCATGGGCAGTGCCGTATAGAGCAGCATGAATGCCAGGAAGATGCGGCCCGCCCAGCGCCAGCCGTCTATGCCCTTGCGGCCGCGCGGCGTCCCGGTTGGTGACAGGGCGGTCATGCGCCGTCCTCCTTCTTTTCATTGCCGCTGAGCGCCCGCACATAGAAGTAGCCCAGCGACATCACGATGATGAACAGCAGCACCGAATAGGCCGCCGCCACGCCCCAGCGCTGCCGGCCGAAGGCGAGCTCATAGATATGGGTGATCCAGATATGGGAGGCATTGGATGGCCCGCCGCCCGTGGTGATCCAGGGCACGATGAACGAGTTGAAATTGGCCACGGCCAGCAGGAGGATGGTGACGGTCGAGACCCCGCCCAGATAGGGGAAGGTCACGTGCCAGAACCGCTGCCAGGCCGACGCGCCATCGACCCTGGCGGCCCGCAGCAGCTGCTCGGGCACGGTCTGCAGCCCCGCCATGATCATGATCATGGCAAAGGGAAACTCGCGCCAGATATTGACCACGATCAGCGACGGCAGCACCGTATGCACATTGTCGATGAAATTGGGCTGCTGCTCGACCAGGCCCAGTTGCACCATGACGGCGCCGATAATACCGAAATCGGAATGGTACATCCACTTCCAGATATAGGATGCGGCGACAGCGCTGATGACCCACGGAATGATCAGAATCGCCCGCAGCACGGCGCGGCCGGCGAAATCGCGATGCAGCGCCAGCGCAGATGCGTAGCCCAGCACGAAGGCGATGAGCGTGGATGCCATAAGAAGATAATCACCCGCTAATTC
>CAXBHD010000268.1:0-4360 GCA_963975335.1 uncultured Devosia sp.
CCCGCCCGCCCTGCGCGATTATGCCATGCCGCCGGCAGACCTGCCGCTGATTGCGGCGCTGTGCGACCTGCTCTAGGGGCGGTCGGGTTTGAACGGGGGACGAGGCGTGCAGATCAGAACGATCGGGCAGTTTTGGGATGCCGAGTCCGGCGCCACGGCCATTGAATATGGCCTGCTGGTTCTGCTGATCGCCATGGCCATTATCGGCACTTTCACGGTGCTGGGCAATAATGTGGAGGCGCTGTTCAACAATGGCGCCACGCAGGTGCTGGCCGATCGCGGGGCCGGCTCGCCATAGGGCCCGGCGGCCCTATTGCAGCGTGACGATCTTGTACTGCTCGCCGACCTGGACCGGGTCGCCGGGATAGAGGTCATTGATAATGTAGAACAGTTCGGTGCCGCGGCTGAGCGTGCTCATCTGGCTCGCCAGCTTGTCGGCACTGTCGCCTGCCTTGGCGGTGACGATGCGGACGGCCACCTTGCGGATGGAGGCCAGGTCGCTGGCCGTGGTGCGCCGGAAACTGGCCAGCGTCTCGCTGGCGCCCTGGGCAAAGCGCGGGCTGTCGGCCTTGGCGGCAAAGATGAAGCGATAGACCTGGCCGTCCAGCCGCATTACCGAAACGCGGAAGAACCACTGGTCGGTCTGGGCCAGGCCGGAGGCCATTTCAATGCCATTGCGGGTCTCGCTGGTGACGCTGTCGGTCTTGAGCCCGGCAATCCAGCCCGATTTGAGATAATCGGCCAGCGCCATGCTGGGCTGCACTTCGGCACTGTCGAAACGGACAGCCTCGCCGTCGCCGGCCACCCCGACCACGGCGCTGGGGGAATTCTGCAGCGTATAGCCGGAAGGCACGGTGAAGGTGAATTTGGAGGCGGGATGCAGGAAGCGGCGACCGACGATCGAGCCCTGCGAGGGGCTGTCGCCAAAGGTCAGGCCGGCAATCGAGGTCAGATAGCCCGCGCGATCGACTTCGCCCATGCCGGCTTTGCCGAACATGGTGCTGGCCGTGTCGATGGCCTTCTGGATGCGGGCAGGCGTCGAGGGATGGGAGGACAGGAAGCCTTCACTGCCATGGCCCGAGCCGGCCGAGAAACTGGCAAAGCGGCTCATCACCCCCAGAAAGCGGGCTGCCGCCTGCGGGTCATAGCCGGCCTTGCCGGCATATTTGATGCCTTCGCGGTCGGCCTCGAGTTCCTGGTTCTGCCCGAAGGCGGCCAGGGATTCGCGGGTGCGGCTGGCGGTGGCGTCGCTCGACGTGTCGCCGCCAAAGACCGAGGTGATGACGCGATCGACGATTTCGGTGCGCCGGGTGCGGTCGGTGCGGGCGCGGGCATGGCGCAGGGTCACATGGGCGATTTCATGGGCCAGCACCGCGGCCAGCTCGCTGGTATCGCTGGCCAGGGCCAGAATGCCGCGCGTGACATAGATATAGCCGCCGGGCAGGGCAAAGGCATTGACCTCGGACGTGTCCAGAATGGTCACCTGGAACTGGGCATTGGGCTGGTCGGCGGCGGCGAGCAGGCGGCCGACAATGCGGGCGACCATGATCTCGGCCGGGCGATCGGAATAGATGCCGCCATAGGCCGCAACGATGCGCGGATGTTCGCGGCTGCCGATGGCGGCGTCGTCGGGCTCGGTGCCGGCGGGGACAACGGTGGGGGCCGGGCGATCGCCGGTCTGGCTGACCGCAATAGTGGAGGCGGGCAATGTCGTGCAGGCCGACAGCGCCAGCAGCGAGACAGCCACAATCCCGGTGCGCAAACCCTTTGCGATATGCCCCATGCCCGTCATCGTATTGCCAAGACCTCAAGCTGCTCGGGATGGGTTAATTCAATGCGTGGACCATCCCGATCGTCCACCCAGCCGCGTATACGAACCAGCGCGCCATCCAGCACCAGGGGGTCAACGCCCGAGGCGGCAAATAGTTTGCGCGCCTGGCCTTCGATCACCGCGGTGAAGTCCTGTTTCCAGAACCGGCCAAAATTGAGGTAGATCCGCCCGCCGCGTTCTTCGGCGAGCAGGACCCTGCCTTCGACAAGTTCGTAATGGCCGGCGCGGGCGAGCAATTCGTCCGGCGCAGCTGCCGCCCGCACGCTGTAATAGGGATCGCGCCAGATGCCAAGGCCGGCGAGCCGGGCTCGGCCCTCGGCGGCAAACAATAAATCGAGACATTGGCGATTGTCGGCAAAGGAATAGACCCGCGCCAGGCCGAGCGCCACCATGGTCTGCTGTGCCCAGGCCGGCCCCTGCGGCGTCTCGACAAAGACATGGGCGAGCTGGCGGTCATAGCGGTCGACCCGTTCGCCGCCATAGCCGAGCTGCACGCTCTTGTTGAGCAGCAGGCTTTCGAGCGCCGTCTTGGCCTCGGGCGCCAGCGGCCAGGTATCATGGCCCTCCCGTCCCAGCGGCAGTTTGGGGGCCTGGGTGCCGATCAGGCGCACTACCCGCCCGTCATCGAGCACGATGGTGTCGCCATCGGTGACCTGCACGACCACGCCACCGGGCGCCATGGCCAGGTCGGGGCAGGCCAGCGCCGCGGTGGATGCCGAGGACAGCGCAGCCAGCGCGGCGAGTTCAACAAGACTGGTGGTGCGCAAATCAGGCCCCGCTAAGATGGTGGCTACCATGCACGCAATTGCGGCAAAAAATCATTACCATGGGCGGGCAAGTCAAAAGACTGTCAGCGGGGCCGGCGCTTCCTTGAGCCCGGGCAGCCGCGCTGGTAAGAGGGGCCCGTCCCTGCCTGCCCCTCCGGAGCCGTTTCCCCTTGTCGCTTGTTCGCCAATTTGCCCTCGTGATCCTCATCGCCCTGCTCAGCCTGGGCCGTGCCGAGGCCAATCCGATGTTGCTGGTCGATATGGAGACGCTCGACGTGCTCTATGCCGAAGAGGCGGGGCAGCCCTGGCATCCGGCGTCGCTGACCAAGCTGATGACGGCCTATGTGGCCTTCGAGGAAATCGCCAAGGGCACGGTAACGCTCGAAACCCCGGTGGTTCTGTCCAAGCATGCCGTGGGCCAGGCGCCGTCCAAGTCCGGCCTGCCGGTGGGTTCGGCCCTCACCCTGCAGGATGCGCTCTATATCATGGTGGTCAAGTCGGCCAATGACGTGGCCATGGCCATTGCCGAGACCATTGGCGGCAGCGAGGCCGGCTTCGTGCTCAAGATGAATGATGTGGCCGCCCGCATGGGCCTGACGGCCAGCCATTTCACCAATCCCAATGGGCTGCACGATCCGGCGCAATATAGCTCGGCCCGCGATCTGGCGGTGCTGTCGCTCTATATTGCGCAGAGCTTTCCCCAATATATGCCCATGTTCGGCACCGAGGCGGTCAAACTGGGCACGGCCACCCTTGAATCGCAGAATGCCCTGCTGACCGGCTTTGCCGGCACGACCGGGATGAAGACCGGGTTTGTCTGCGCCTCCGGGCTCAATATGGTGGCGACGGTCGAGCGCAATGGCCGGCGGATGCTGGCCGTGGTGCTGGGCGGCCAGTCGGCGCGTGAGCGCAATGAGCGGGCGGCCGAGCTGGTGCTCAGGGGACTGTCCGGCGCGGCCCAGCCGACCGGCACGACTATTCTGGCGCTGGGCAATAATCCGGGCCTGCCACCGGTCGACATGCGGGCGCAGATCTGCGGCAAGGAGGCGGCGGCCTATGCGGCGGCGGCGCAGGCGGCCTTCCCCATGGGGCTCAAGGGCCAGCCAAGCTATCTCAATGACGTGGTGGCGCCGCGCGCCTATGTGGCCACTGATCTGGGGCGCATTGCCGTCGGGGTCAGCCTGCCGCGGCCGCGGCCGGCCCACCTGCCCCAGTTCACCCCGCCCAGCAGCGCCGCCGCCTTGGCCGTCGAATTGCGGCCCGGGCTTGATAGCGCCGGCGCCACTGTGCCGCTGCCGCTGGCCCGGCCCAATAGTCTCTAGCGCCGCGCGCTCAAGCCTTGATGATGGTGAAGCGCAGCGTCTCGCCCTCTGCGGCGAGCGTGCAGTCATGGCCGCGCTGGCGGCAATAGAGCGGAATGTCGATGCGGGCCATGGGGTCGGTGGCCAGCACCGTCAGGGTGTCGCCCATCGCCATGGCCTGCAGCCGTTTTTCCATTTTCAGCACCGGCAGGGGGCATTTGAGCCCCCTGGCGTCGATTGTGTCACTGACCAAGAACGAGAACCCAATAGGTGCCATAGGTCGAGCTGGCATTGAAGCTGACGGCAATGCCGGCCTTGCTGGCATTGGTGGTCATGCCGGCGGCATCGGCCGGGTTGTTGCGCCAGCCCGAAAAGGTCTCGGCAAAGGTGGCATAGCCCGCGCTCAGCTTCATGCCGGCCAGGTTCTGCGGCGTGCTGGGGGGCGTGCCGGTACGGGCATA
>CAXBHD010000269.1:0-4346 GCA_963975335.1 uncultured Devosia sp.
CGCAGCGTCGAGGGCATCCAGGATGTCACGGTCAACATGGTGTTTGATCCGCCATGGGACGCCACGCGCATGAGTGAAGAAGCGCAAGTTGCGTTGAACTGGTGGTAATTTTCGGCATTCGCGCCTATATATCGTGAAACGCCGATAGAAAGTTTGTGCCCATGGCCTTCAAGATCATGTCATTGAGCGATGCCGCAGCGGCCCGCATCAGTGAAATCATCGAAGATTCCGAAAAGCCCGTCATTGGCGTACGCGTCGGCGTCAAAAATGCCGGCTGCGCCGGCATGGCCTATACGCTCGACTATGTCACCGAGCCGGTGGCCGGTGACGACCACGTTGCCGACAAGGGCGTCGATGTCTATGTCGAGCCCAAGGCCACCATGTTCCTGCTCGGCACCGTCATGGACTATGCCGAATCCAAGATGAGTGCGGGCTTCACCTTCCGCAATCCCAACCAGACGGGCGAATGCGGCTGTGGCGAAAGCGTGCAGCTCAAGCCGGCCGATCTCAAGGCGATTGCCGAGGCGCGCGCCTCGGCCTAGAGCGTTTTCAGCAAGAGTGGGCCCCACTTTTGCGGTTCGAAAAGGCGACCAAGCAAACACCTAGAGCCATAGGGCTATAGAGCCGTTCTGGCGAAACGGTCAGATGCTCTAGGGGCTGGTTGCGCGGCGGGGCGGTTTGGCCTAACAGGTCTGGGCATTCCGGCTCCAGCCTTTGAGACCGCCTCATGACCGCTCTGCCTGCGGGCTATATGATTACCCCGCCCACCCACAAGCTGATCGGCCGCGTATCGCCGCCGGGCTCCAAATCCATTACCAACCGGGCGCTGCTGCTGGCCGCTTTGGCCAATGGCACCAGCCAGCTGTCCGGCGCGCTCAAGAGCAAGGACACCGTGCTGATGGCGGCGGCGCTGCGCCAGATGGGCGTGGTTGTCGAAGAGCCCGACGCCACCAGTTTTGTGGTGACCAGCACCGGCACCTTGCTGGCCCCGGACGCGCCGCTTTTCCTGGGCAATGCCGGCACGGCAACGCGCTTCCTGACTGCGGCCGTGGCAACGGTGAATGGCACCGTGATTGTCGATGGCGATGATGAGATGCGGGTGCGCCCGATCGGGCCGCTGGTCAGCGCCCTGCAGTCCCTAGGCATTGATGCGACCAGCCCCACCGGCTGCCCGCCCGTCACCATCAGGGGCACCGGCAGTTTCGGTCAGGGGCGTGTCGAGATCGATGGGGGGCTCTCGAGCCAATATGTCTCTGCCTTGCTGATGGCGGCGCCTTTGGGCGAGGGGCCCATCGAGGTCGCGCTGACCGGCAGCGAGATCGGCGCACGCGGCTATGTCGATCTGACCCTGGCGGCCATGCGCAGCTTCGGCGCCAGCGTCGAGCAGGTCGATGCCGGCACCTGGCTGGTGCAGCCCACCGGCTACACCGCCGCCGATCTGCTGATCGAGCCCGACGCCTCGGCCGCAACCTATCTATGGGGCGCACAGGCGCTGACGGGCGGGCAGATCGACCTTGGGGTCGAGGCGGCGGCCTTTACCCAGCCAGACGCTGCCGCACAGGCCATTATTGCCCAATTTCCCACTATGCCTGCCGTCATCGACGGTTCGCAGATGCAGGATGCCGTGCCGACCCTGGCCGTGCTGGCCGCCTTCAACAACCATCCCGTGCGCTTTGTCGGCATTGCCAATCTGCGGGTCAAGGAGACGGACCGGATCCGCGCCGTCGCCAATGAGCTCAACCGCATTCTGCCGGGCCTGGGCACCGAAGAGGGGGATGATCTGCTGGTGGCGTCCGATCCCGACCTGGCCGGCAAGCTGGCGGGGCGCAACAGCCGGGTCAAAATCGAGACCTATCACGATCATCGCATTGCCATGAGCTTTGCCCTGGCCGGTCTCAGGCTGCCGGGCATTGTCATCCTTGATCCCGCCTGTACCGGCAAGACCTATCCTGGCTATTGGGACATGCTGGCGAGCCTGGGCGTGGAACTGACGCCCGCCGGCTAGATCAGGCCGCCGTCGCGCCGGCGCGGCCCGCCGGGACGACGTCGTTGACGAGGTCGCCTTCGGTGATCACCCGGTTGCGCCCGGCATGCTTGGCCGCATAGAGGCACCGGTCGGCGCGCTCGATCAGCGACGTCGCCGTGTCGGACGGGCGCAGTGAGGCAATGCCGAACGAGGCGGTGATGCGGCCCAGTTTCTCATTGGTCGAGCGCTTGAGCAGTTCCTTGGCCTGGATCGCCTTGCGGATATTTTCCGCAACGATGATGGCGCCTTCGATGTCGGTATGGGGCAGGATGGCGACAAACTCCTCGCCGCCATAGCGCGCGGCCAGATCCTTGCCCTTGATATTGGACTTGAGGGTCATGGCAACGAGACGCAGCACCTGGTCGCCGGTCTGGTGGCCATAGGTGTCGTTGAAATTCTTGAAATTGTCGATATCGACCAGCATCAGGCAGAGCGGGTCGCGGCTGCTGCCGGCCGCGGCAATGGCGGCGTCAAGGCCCTGATCGAAGCTCTTGCGGTTGGCGATCTTGGTCAGCGGGTCGAGCAGCGATTCCCGGCGGACGTCATCGAGATCGCGCTGCAAGGCAGCTATGTCGTCGCGCGAGGCCTGCAATTTCTGCTCGAGCGAGCGGTTGGTATCCTGCATCTGGCGGGTTTCGGCGAGCAATTTGACCGATAGCGCATGCATGGTCGCGGCCGAGATATCGCGATTGAGATCGCCACTGGCCGATTGCAGTGACGCGGAATAGGCATTGGCCGTGGTCATGGCGCTGTCGATGGCGTCATGCACGGCATCGATACGGTCATGCATGCGCTGGGAAACCGCGGTCATGCGGTCGTTGACGTCGGACTTCAGGAACTCGTTGTACAGCGTTTCCGCCACGCTTTCGCTGGGCGAATCACCGTTGCGAAACAGGGCGTTGATACGGTTGTTCAGGCTCGGATTGACGCCGGTGGCATAGGTATAGAGTAGTTCGTAGAATTGGGGATAGGCCGGGATACGGCTGCGCTTGAGAAGGTCAAAGGCCGCATTGGCATAGCCAAGCGCTCGATTGAATTCCTGATCGGACACCTGTTCCCTCTTGCGCCACGACTGGAGGCGCCCCCGCGCCAACCGTCATTCCCTATGCATACCGCATGTACAGTAATCAACACAACAGAACGGCCGTAATAAACGTCGGGCCAGTTGGCCGCAAGATGTCTCGCGACCAATAAAAAATTAAGTCATGCAACACTTAAGGGTCAATACGTGCCGATCGCAGCAGGAAGGCCGGAACCGGGCCGTCATTGCCGAAGGGCGAACTGACTTCGCTTTCGGCCGCCGCTTCGCGGGTTTCTGCCGGCGGGCGATTGCGACTGCGCGCGGGGCGAGCCTCGGCCGGCGCTGGCGCTGGCGCGGTCTCGGGACGCGTACGGGGCGCAGGACGCGGCTTGGCCTCGTTGCTGGCCTCGGCATCACCCGCTGGCTTGGCCGCGGGGCGCGTGCGGGGCTGGCGACGGGGGGCTGGTTCACGCGACGCGGCGGGTTCTGCCGCGGTCTGGGCCTCGGGCGCCTCGACGGCTGGCGGGGCTGCTGCGGCGGCGGGCGTTGCCGCTTCGGCCTGTGGCCGGGTGCGCGGGCCGCCGCGGCGGGTGCGGGCAGGGCGGGCCGGGCGATCCTGGGCGGCAGCATCGCCGGCTTCGGTCGCGGCAGCTGCTGCCGGTGCCGCAGGGCGCCTGCCGGTGTCTTCCAGATAGTCGATCGGCTTCTGGATCAGCTTGATGATGGCGTCGAGATGCTTGGTGTCGGCGGGCGATACCAGCGTATAGGCCACGCCCGAGCGACCGGCCCGGCCGGTGCGGCCGATGCGGTGGACATAGTCCTCGGCATGCACGGGCACGTCGAAATTGAACACATGGCTCACGGCGGGAATATCGAGGCCACGGGCCGCGACATCGCTGGCCACCAGCAGGGTCAGGCGGTTGTTCTTGAAGGCGTCAAGCGTCTCGGTCCGGCTCTTCTGGTCCATGTCGCCATGCAGGCCGCCGACGCTGAAGCCGTGCCGTTCGAGCGAGCGGGCGAGGGTCGCCACATCGCGCTTGCGGTTGCAGAAGATGATGGCATTGGTCAGGCCGTCTGCCGCCGCGATGCGGGCGCGCAGGGCCTCGCGCTTGTCTTCGGGCTTGGAGCCGACGCGGATCAGCTTCTGGTCGATCGTATCGGCTGTCGAGCTCTGGCGCGAGGCCTGGATCTGCACCGGATCGGTCAGGAATTTCTTGGTCAGCCGCTCGATTTCCTTGGACATGGTGGCCGAGAACAGCATGGTCTGGCGGCGCGGCGGCAGTCTGCCGCAGATCTTTT
>CAXBHD010000270.1:0-4335 GCA_963975335.1 uncultured Devosia sp.
ACCTATGCCCAGATGAACCCGCCGGTGCGCGACAAGGCGCATCGCGAGGGCATCTGGCGCGGTGTCGCCAATGGCGTGGCCGACATTCTGGGCTCCGATCATGCGCCCCATACCCGAGCGGAAAAGGACCATGCCTATCCGGACAGCCATTCGGGCATGACGGGCGTGCAGACCCTGGTGCCGATCATGCTCGATCACGTCAATGCCGGCAAACTGACGCTGCAGCGCTTCGTCGACATGACCAGCGCCGGCCCCAACCGCCTGTTCGGCATCGCCAATAAGGGCCGCATCGCCGTGGGCTATGATGCCGACCTGACCATTGTCGACCTCAAGCGGCGCGAGACCATCCGCAACGCGGACGTCAAGAGCCGCGCCGGCTGGACGCCCTATGACGGCGTCACGGTCACCGGCTGGCCGGTTGGCACCATTGTGCGCGGCAAGACAGTGATGTGGCAGGGCGAACTGGTAACGCCCTCGACCGGCCAGCCCATGCGCTTTCTCGAAGCGCTGCCACAGCCGGCCTAGCGCAGGGCGGTATGTGGGCCGACATCCACGCGCGCAGCCGCTCGTCAAGGCCGTGACGGGCGGCCGGCCATGCCGGCCACCCCTTGTCTGTCAGACCCAGTCTGGGACCATGTCGCCGGCATAGCGCGCGCCGAAGGCGCCGTCAGGCAGGATAGTGCCAATGCTGACGAGGTCATCGGCCGACAGGGTGACGTCGGCTGCGCCCAGATTTTCCTCGAGACGCGCGATCCGGCGCGTGCCCGGGATCGGCACGATGTCGTCGCCCTGCGCCAGGAGCCAGGCCAGCGCCAATTGCGACACCGTGATGCCTTTGGCCTGGGCCAGGGCTTCGAGCTGGCGAACCGCATCGAGGTTCTTTTCGAAATTGCCGGGCTGCCAACGTGGATCAGACCGGCGCATGTCGCTGTCTTCATAGTCGGCGGCCGGCTTGACGGCTCCGGTAAGAAAGCCCCGACCCAGCGGCGAATAGGCCACAAAGCCGATGCCCAGTTCGCGCAAGGTCGGGAAAATGGCTTCGACTTCGCGCTCGAAAACCGAATATTCGGTCTGCAGCACGGTTACCGGCTGCACGGCATGGGCCTTGCGAATGGTCTGCGGCCCGGCTTCGCTGAGGCCAAAATACTTCACCTTGCCCTCCGAGATCAGGTCCCTGACCGTGCCGGCGACATCCTCGATCGGCACATTGGGATCGACGCGGTGCTGGTAGAGAATGTCGATCTGCTCGACGCCGAGATAAAGCAGGCTGTTCTCGGTGACCTTGCGGATATGCTCGGGCTGGCTATTGGCGCCGAAGGTGCCGTTATCGAAGGTGAAGCCGAACTTGGTGGCGATGGTGATGTCGTCGCGAAAGCCCTTCACGGCCTGGCCGATGAACTTCTCGTTTTCACCCCAGCCATAGAGTTCGGCGGTGTCGAAAAAGGTCACACCCAGATCATAGGCGCGCCTGACGAGGTCGAGGCCCGACTGGGCGTCGGCCGCGCCATAGGCCAGGTGAAACCCCATGGCACCATAGCCGATGGCTGAAACGTCCGGGCCGTTCTTGCCGAGTTTGCGCTGCTGCATCGCAATATCCTTTCCTGCATGTACTGCCGGAATGTAGGGAGGGGAGGCGCCGAACTGGATGGCTGATGGTCCCGAATGATTGCCTGATCCTGCCGATCACTTGACCTTTTGAGGCAAGCGCTGTCCGATAGCGACATGACTGACCTCGACGATATCCGCGCCATTGCCAGTCGCCATGCAGGCCCGCCCAATCCGGCCATGCCGCGGCTTCACATCTATCGCATCGACAACCCCACCGATATCGGTGGGCTGGTCTATGAGCCGGTCGTCTGCCTGCTGGTCCAAGGCCGCAAACGCACATTCATCGGCGACGGCACATTCGAATATGGCGCCGGCGAATGCATCGTGGTGGCTGCCGAGGTCGCGGCCATGGGCCAGGTCTGCGAAGCCTCGACGGACGAGCCCTACCTGGCGGTCAATCTCTATCTCGACCCGGCGGTGATCGCGACCATCCTGCTCGACATGAACGGCTTTGCCGAACCCGCCATGGGGTCCGCCTTCGGCGTGGCCAAGGCGGGGCCGGCGCTGCTCGAGACCTGGCGCCGCTTCATCGGTCTGCTTGACCGCCCGGAGGAAATGGCGGTCCTGGCGCCACATCTTGAACATGAACTGATGTTCCGGCTGCTGATGGGCCCGCACGGCTCGCTGCTGCGCCAGATGGCCGGGGCCGACACCCGCCTGGCGCATATTCGCCGCGCCATGGCCTGGATTCGTCAGCACTATGCCGAGCGCCTCAGCGTTGACGCCATGGCTGCGGTTGCCGGCATGAGCGTCTCGGTGTTTCATCGCCGGTTCAAGGCGCTGACCGATGTCAGTCCGCTGCAATATCAAAAGCAGATACGGCTGCACGAAGCGCGCCGCCGTCTGGTCAGCGAGCATGCCGAAGCCGCTACCGTGGGCTATGCGGTTGGATACGAAAGTGCGTCCCAGTTTTCGCGGGAGTATAAAAGACTGTTTGGCGCGCCGCCGCGCCGCGACGCCGACAGCTTGCAGTCAATCGTCGAGGCAGGTCCCTGAAGGCTGATCCCAATCCCCGCTGGCGGCAGCTTTCGGCCGATATTGCAGGGTAAACGACCGCCTGGTGTCGGCTGTCGCCACAGTCGCTGAATTCCAGGGCGAGCGCAGAGGCTCGAGCCGCTTACTGCAGAATCCGGTCGAGATTATATTCGCCCGAGCGGATGCGGTCGGGGAGCATGGCCACCAGGTCCGCCGCGGCTTCGTCGCCATGCAGCTTGACCAGGGTGGCGAGGGCGGCAAATAGCGAGGCATGCGCCAGCGATCCGGTCTGCACGCCGTCTTCTTCGGCATCGTTCCAGGCTTCGGCCAGGTATTCGAGGGCGATCTGGCGCTCGCCCTGTTCGCGGTCGAAAACGCCCAGTCCGGAAGCGGGAGTAAAGCTGGTTTTGCTCGTGGTCATGATACCTCCGGTAGCACAGGCGGCTGCTGCGGGCGCGCCAGAAGTAACCCGAAGGTTAACAAAGCGTACGCATTTATAGCGATGTTGGCCCCTAATCCAGCTTATTCGGCATAGCGCGTATGAATATCGCGGGCCGTGCGCTCGGCCTCCTGCAGCAGGCGGAAAAGCGCTTCGCGCGCAGCCGGCGTACAGGCATGATGAAATCGCGCATAGGCGGTGTAGCCGGAATTAAAGGCGCCGGCCAGCCTTTGCCGACGGTCTTCGTCCGGCTGGTCCAGCGCGATCAGGTCGGCCATCTGGGCGCGCCAGTCCTCGCTGCTGCGGCCACACAGCGGCTGCAGGAAATAAAGGCTCCCCATGATCTCGGACAGCCGCTCCATCTGCCGTTGATAGGGCGGGTCGATGGCCAGCGCGGGCAGGGTGCCCAGCCCAAGCAACAGGACGGCGATGAGGGAGCGAAGCTGGTTTGTCATGGTGGTCCGCGAATTACGGGTTCCCTCTATCAGCTTTGCGCCAGCACGGCGAAGGCCCTCGCCAAGACGTCATCGAGCCGGCTGGTGGTGCGAAATGAAATCAGCGCCGTCGGCTCGACCCATTTGTGATCGGCCACCTCGTCGGACGGCGTCACCTTGCCGGTAAAGTCACCGGTCACGAAAACCTGCAGCCGAAAGGCCAGGTCGCGCCCCAGCGCCTGCAGCATGACGGGGCGCGGATTGCGGATGGTGACGCCGATCTCCTCGACAATTTCGCGGATGGCGCATTGCTCGATGCTTTCCCCCGGCTCGAGGCGCCCGCCCGGCAGGGTCCACAGCCCCTTATAGGGATCGTAGGCGCGCTTGATCAGCAGCACTTTGCCATCGCGCACCAGGGCGACGCTGGCGGCATTGGGGAGATCGGCGAGGTCGTGGGTCACGGGACGTCCGATTGCGATTCGTTGGCTTACACACTACCTGTTGTCGGTAAATTGGGAGATACCGAACATGTGCGGCCGCTACGCTTCCACCCTGCCGCCCGAAATGATGGAGGAGCTGTTCAAGCTGCTCAACCATATCGATCTGGTGCCGCGCTACAATATAGCGCCGACCCAGCCCGTGGTGGCCATCTGGGAGGAAGGCGGCCGGCGCGAGGGGCACTTCGCGCGCTGGGGCCTGGTGCCGCGCTGGGTCAAGGATCCGCGCGAATTTCCCCTGCTGGTCAATGCGCGGGTGGAAACCATGGGCGAAAAGCCCGCCTTCCGCGACGCGCTCAAGCATGGCCGCTGCATCATCCCGGCCAGCGGCTATTACGAGTGGCACACCAATCCCGACAAGTCCAAGCAGCCCTATTACATC
>CAXBHD010000271.1:0-4313 GCA_963975335.1 uncultured Devosia sp.
CCGGGTACCAGCCGGTCAACATGCCCATGCCGCAGGCCATTGCCGATACCTATCAGGCCAATTCGCTCTATCGCACCTCGGCCAAGGGCTTCTTCAAGGATGAGCGGGCCCACCGCATCGGCGACATCGTGACCGTCATCGTCACGGTCAATGACAGTGCCAAGATCGCCAATACCACCCAGTCCAGCCGCGGCTCCACCAATTCGGCCGGCATGGGCGGCATTCTGGGCAGTGCCATAGATACCGCCTCGGCCGGCACTATCGACACCACCAAGGCTGTCGACTTCAACTCCGGCATGACCAATACCGGCAAGGGCTCGGTGAACCGCTCGGAAAGCCTGCAGACCTCGGTCGCCGCCATCGTCACCCAGGTCCTGCCCAATGGCAATCTGGTCATCGAGGGCCACCAGGAAGTGCGCGTGAACTTCGAAGTACGCGACCTGGTCGTTGCCGGCATTGTGCGCCCCTCCGATATCCAGGCCAACAATACCATCCCCTCGGCCAAGATCGCCGAAGCCCGCATCGCCTATGGCGGCCGCGGCCAGATCACCGAGGTCCAGCAGCCCCGTTACGGCCAGCAGGTGATGGACGCCATCCTGCCCTTCTAGGCACCCCGCCTTCCCCTTCCTGGCTGCACAATCCCCCAATGGTGCAGCCAGGCTCCCCGGTCGCGCGGAACTTGCGACCTGGCCACTTCCAGAACAGAGCCGGCCCTCCCCAGAGGCGCAGTCCCCCGGCTGCGCCTCTTCCCCTACGCAGCAACCCGGGGCAGTCCCCCGGCTGCGCCTCTTCCCTTTTGGCCGTTCCGGCAAATCCCCTCTCGCTTATCCCCACCACCCAGATCGCGCCTCTACCGCCTGCCACCCCGCATGGGCGGCCTGCAGGCGAATAGTGGTGGGGTGGGTGGAGCACGCCTCTCCCACAGGTCCATGCTTCGGTTGCGACAGGGCGAGCGTTCCTTGGGACCGGACAGTTCCAAAAACGTCGAACCGGCCGCAGGCAAATCGCTCCAGTGGAGCGATTTTTGGGCGAGAAGGCCTTGAGAGCGAGGCTCGAATGGCAAGCCCGAGCCGGTTTTCGTCTCGTCTTTCATAATCTACCAGGGGCGAAAGCCGTCTCGGGATCCGTCCACACGCGGCACCCGCATCCTCAGGCGCCCTTGGCACGCTTGCTCCACGACGCCGGCTATGGAACATCTCCTGCAACGAATTTCCGGAGTCTGCCCCGTGTCCTTCCAAAAACTTGACGACCTTGGCCGCAAGCTTGAATCCCTCGAGCATGCTCTATCCATTCTGGGGGCCGACGAAGCCACGCATATGGCAGTCGGTGGCGGCGACAAGCGCGCCGAGGCCATGGCCAACCTGGCCGGCATGTATCATGCCCAGTCCACCGCCCCCGTAATCGCCGACTGGATCGAGGCCGCCCGGCCCGAAAGCGAGGACCAGCGCCTGGCTTTGGCCGAGTTCAAGCGCCAGTATGTCAGCGCCACCTGCCTGCCCACCGAATTCGTCGAGCGCAAGACCGCCGCCACCATGCGCTCCGAACAGCTCTGGCGCGAGCTGCGTGCCAAGGGCGACTGGGACAGCTTCCTGCCCGCGCTCGAAGGCGTCATCGCTTTGGTGCGCGAGGAGGCGCAACTGCGCGCCGCTGCCACTGGCCTGGCCCCCTATGACGCCCTGATGGATCAGTACGATCCGGGCAACCGCACCGTCGAGCTCGATCCGCTCTTTGCCGATCTCAAGAGCTTCCTCAAGGGCTTCGTGCCCGAGGCGCTGGCCGCGCAGGAAGCCCGCCTCGCCCGCCGCCCGCGCAAGAGTCTCAACGCCCCCTACCCGATCGAAAAGCAGCGCGAGCTGGGCCTCGCCGCCATGCGCGCCGTCGGCTTTGACTTCACCCATGGCTCACTGGCCGTCTCGCACCATCCCTTCTGCGGTGGGGTACCGACCGATGTGCGCATGACCACGCGCTACCGCACCGACGAGTTCCTGTCCTCGCTGATGGGTGTACTGCACGAAACCGGCCACGCCCTCTATGAACAGGGCTTGCCCAAGGACTGGTCGCATTGGCCGCTCGGCAAGGCGCGCGGCATGGGCATCCATGAAAGCCAGAGCCTGTTCGTCGAGATGCAGCTCGCCCGCAGCCCCGAATTCTGGGAATTCGCTCTGCCTCTGGTGCACCAGCATCTGGGACCCGACGCCATTCCCGGTTGGGAAGTTGCCGACGTGCTCAACGAGGTCAATTTCGTCGAGCGCGGCTATATCCGTGTCGATGCCGACGAGGTCACCTATCCGCTCCACGTGATCCTGCGCTACGAACTGGAGCAGGATCTGGTCAACGGCAAGCTCGAGGCCAGCCAGATCCCCCAGGCCTGGGACGCCAAGATGACCGACTATCTGGGCATTTCTACCATTAATGACCCCAAGGACGGCCCGATGCAGGACGTGCACTGGCCCGGCGGCGCCTTCGGCTATTTCCCCTCCTATACGCTGGGCGCCATGATCGCTGCCCAGCAATGGGCCGCGCTGGAGCAGAGCCAGCCCAGCCTGCGCGACGATATCCGCAAGGGCGATTTCACCGGCGTCAACCAGTGGCGCAGCGAGCATATCTGGAGCCAGGGCTCGCGCTGGTCCACCCCGGACCTCATCACCCGCGCCACCGGTGAGCCGCTCAATGCCGATATCTTCAAGGCGCATCTCAAGCGCCGCTATCTGGCCTAGATCGCGCCAAGCCTACCTCTACCCTCGATCCCTCCCCATCAAGGGGAGGGAAGCGCTAGATCCGCTGCAATTGTTCATCGTCTCCCTCCCCTCGTGGGGAGGGATTAGGGGGGGGGGCGTTTGGGCAGGATACCCAAACTTGACATCCTGGCCCCACCGCCTATCTTTCCCTCACCCGCAGCACTGACCGGACGGTACCCCATGGATTGCACGATGACCGACTGCCTCGCCCGCATCGCTCATCTGGAATCCGCCCATGCCCGCCGCCGTTTCTCTGCACCAGCTCTCCTGGTCCACGCCCGCTAACCAGCCGCTTTTTACCGATCTCGAGCTCTCCTTCGGCCCCTGCCGTACCGGGCTTGTCGGCCGCAACGGCACGGGCAAATCAACCCTGCTCCGCCTCATCGCCGGATATCTCCCCCCTGCCGCCGGGTCGGTCACCCTTGCCGGAACCCTCGGCATGCTGGAGCAATCGGTACAAGTGGCACACGACGCCACCGTCGCCGACCATCTCGGCATCGCCCAGGCCATGTCTTCGCTCGACCGGCTCGAACGGGGCCTGGGCACCATCGCGGATGCCGGCACCGCCGATTGGTCCCTGCCCGGCCGTATGGATGCGGCCTTGCAGCAAGTGGGCCTGCCCGCTTTTGACCGCAACCGCCCCCTCGATACGCTCAGCGGCGGTCAGCGCACCCGTCTGGCGTTGGCCCGGCTGATCCTCGCCCGCCCCGACATCATCCTGCTCGATGAGCCAACCAACAATCTCGATGCCGATGGTCGCCAGGCCGTGCTCGATCTGCTGCGCTCCTGGCGCGGCGCCGCCATTGTCGTCAGCCATGACCGCGCCCTGCTGCGCGAAATGGATGCCATTGTCGAGCTGACCAGCCTGGGCGCCCGCACCTATGGCGGCAATTGGGATCTCTATGTCCAGCGCCAGGCGCTGGAGCTGGCGGCGGCCGAACACGAGCTGTCCACGGCCGAGCGCAAGGTCGCCGAGATCGTCCGCAAGCTGCAGGCCGTTGCCGAGAAGAAAGCCCGCAAGGATGGCGCCGGCAAGCGCCAGGCCGCCCGCGGCGGCGCGCCCAAGATCCTGCTGGGCGGCAGAAAGGAAAATGCCGAAAATACCAGCGGCGACGGCGCCCGCCTTGCGGGTCGCCTGCGCGGTGATGCTGCCGAGGCGGCCAGCGCCGCCCGCGCCCAGGTGGAAATTCTCACGCCCCTGACCGTCACTCTGACCCCGACTGGCCTGCCTCAGGGCCGCAATGTGCTGCAGGCCGATAGCCTTTCGGGCGGCCCGGACGGGTCCCAGCCGCTGATCCGTGACCTGTCCCTGCAACTGACGGGTCCGGAGCGCCTCGCCGTAACCGGCCCCAATGGCTCGGGCAAGACCAGCCTGCTGCGCCTGCTCACCGGAGAGCTCGCGCCGCTATCGGGCACCGTCCAGATCCACGTTTCCCATGCCCTGCTCGATCAGACCGTCAGCCTGCTCGATCCGGCGCTCAGCATTCGTGACAATTTCCGCGCCCTCAATCCGGCTGCCGACGAAAATACCTGCCGCTCGGCTTTGGCCCGCTTCATGTTCCGCGCCGACGCGGC
>CAXBHD010000272.1:0-4292 GCA_963975335.1 uncultured Devosia sp.
CTGCCCCTATGCCGTCGCGCGCTGCCGCGCCGAACAGCCGCTGCTGACCCCGCGCGGCGCCGGCCAGGCGGTCGCCTGTCATCGCGCCAGCGAACTCACCCTTGCTTCACCTGTGCTGCAGACTGCCTGAGTCAGCAACCGTGCCCATCCCGCCTCTCGCCGCCCTGCCGCGATCAACGGCCGGGATAGTCGTCCGGCAGGTCAAAGGATAAGCGAGCCAGCGGGCCCCGGCCCGGGCGCTCTACTGATCCAGCCCGTCTGGCCGACCGTAAATGTCTTGTGCGCCAGGCGGCGCCGGGCAGCGGTAAACAGACCATGAGTGACGTAATGACCGCGCCGCCGCAGCCATCCAGCGTGAAGACACTGCGCCTGGTCCTGGGCGACCAGTTGACGGCCGACCTCTCGGCGCTGCGCGACATCGACCGTGACCGCGACATCGTGCTGATGGCGGAAGTGGCTTCGGCCTCCAGCACAGTGGGCTATCACCAGCAAAAGCTGGTGCTGATCTATGCGGCCATGCGCCATTTCGCCGAGCAATTGCGCGCCGATGGCATTGTGGTGGACTATGTCTGTCTCGACGACCCCGGCAATAGCCAGAGCCTGGGCGGTGAGCTGGAACGGGCCGTGGCCCGCCATGGTCCGAACCGGATTGTTGTCACCGAGCCGGGGGCGCATCGCGCACTGGTGGCCATGCGCGGCTGGAGCACACGGATCGGCCTGCCCGTCTTCATCCGCGATGACGACCGGTTCCTGTGCAGCCATCGGCGCTTTGCCGATTGGGCGCAGGATCGCAAGGGCTTTCGCCTCGAGCATTTCTACCGGCAGATGCGGCGCGATACCGGCTATCTGATGGATGGGGCCGAACCGGTCGGCGGGCAGTGGAATTTCGACCACGACAATCGCGGCGCGCTGCCCAAGGGACACCGGCCGCCAACCCGGCTGCGCTTTGAACCCGATGCCATCACCACAGCGGTGATCGCCCTGGTCACCCGGCACTTCGGCGACAATTTCGGCGAAACCGAGCATTTCGGCTGGGCCGTCACCCGCCGTGATGCCCTGGAAGCCCTCGACCATTTCATTGCCGAGGCCCTGCCCGATTTCGGCCGCTACCAGGATGCCATGCAGACCGGCGCGCCGTTTCTCTATCACGCCATCCTGTCGCCCTATCTCAATATCGGGCTGCTCAGCCCGCGCGAGGTCTGCGATGCCGCCGCGGCCGCCTATGCCCAAGGCGCCGCGCCACTCAATGCCGTGGAGGGCTTTATCCGCCAGGTGATCGGCTGGCGCGAATATATCCGCGGGCTCTATTGGCACCTGATGCCCGACTATGCCCAGACCAATGCGCTGGGGGCCCACCGCCCCCTGCCCTGGTTCTATTGGAGCGGCAAGACCGCGCTCAACTGCCTGCACCAGGCGATCAGCGAGACGCGCCGCAATGGCTATGCCCACCATATCCAGCGCCTGATGGTCACCGGCAATTTTGCCCTGCTGGCCGGCATCGAGCCCGCCGCGATCGAGGCCTGGTATCTGGCGGTCTATGTCGATGCCTATGACTGGGTCGAGCTGCCCAATACCCATGGCATGGTGATGTTTGCCGATGGCGGGGTGCTGGCGTCAAAGCCCTATGCGGCCTCGGGCGCCTATATCAACCGCATGTCGGACTATTGCGCGGCCTGCCGCTATGATCCCAAGCGCCGCAGCGGGCCCGGCGCCTGCCCGTTCAACCTGCTGTACTGGAATTTTCTCGAGGTGAATGAGGGCCGCCTGCGCGGCAATGCGCGCATGGCCATGCCGTATAAAAACCTCGACCGGCTGGCCCCTGCCGAGCGCGACACCATTCGCAACGAGGCGCAGGCCTTTCTCGAAGGCCTGACACAGGCACCCGCCGAGGCAGCACCATCGCCGCCCCGGCAAATATCGATGGATCTCTAGCGCAGCGGCCGGGCCATGTCGCTGTCGCCCTCGACCAGCTCGAGAGGAACCACGCGGCGGGTAATGCCGAGCGGATAGGCCTCGGCATAGGCGGGCATGGTGGCGAGCAGCGCCTCGGCCAGATCGATGCCCAGCTGGCGCAGCGACAGGCGGAAGCAGGTGAGCTTGGGCACCAGATAATGCGCCTGCGGGCTGTCGCGCCCGATAATGGCAAAGTCCTTGCCCGGCACCAGCCCCACTTCATGCAGCCCGTTATAGAGGCCCAGCGTCATGACCTCATTGGGCAGCACGAAGCCGGTGACACGCTTTTCGGGCGGCATGGCGGCGATCGCCCGGGCGATCTGGTGGCCACCCTGCTCGTTGGGATGGGCGCGGAATACCAGGTCCGGGTCAAAGGCCAGGCCGTGCCGGCTGAGCACTTTGCGATAGGCGTCCAGGATGACAAAGCCCAGATTGATATCGTCAAGCGGGGCATAGATGCCGATGCGCTGATGGCCCTTGGCAATCAGCCGGGACACGCCCACTTCCGCCATGCCCTCGAAATCGAGGTCGAGCCAGGGATGGCCGGCATCGGTTTGCGATCGGCCGAGGGCGACAAAGGGGATCTTGCGCGAGGCCAGGAAATCGATGCGATGATCGATCCGCTTGGTCGAGGAAATGATCAGGGCATCGGCAAAGCCGCGCGCCACGATGCGCTGCATATAGGCGTCCGGATCTTCTTCGGACGAGCAGAGCAAGGCGACGAGATCGAGCTGGTGCCGGGCGAAGACGGTCTGCACGCCGTCAAAGACGCTCATGAAGAAGACGTCGCCCTCGCCGGTGATCTGGGCGCCGGTCTGCATCATGAACCCCACCACGCCGGTAGTGCCCTTGCGCAGCGAGCGTCCGGCCTGATTGGGCGCATAGCCGATGGCCGCAGCGGCATCGATGACCCGTCGCCGCGTTTCCTCGCTGACATCGGGCTTGCCATTGAGCGCGCGCGACACGGTGCCGATCGACACATTCAGCTGCTGCGCCAGAAGTTTGATACCCGTCATGATATCGCGGAAACCCCCAAACCACACATCTTTGATCGTAAACGTTTGCGAAGGCTACTTGACAGGTTCACGGGCAAAATAATAGCGTCGTAAACGTTTACGGAACTGTGTGCCGACTGTCGCTCAAGACGGTGGCGGCACCCGACAGTTCACAGGGAGGATAGCGTTATGTTGACGGCAGTGCTGACCGGTTGCGGTAGCATGTCCAAGGGCTGGCTGACGGCCATTACCGAGCATCCCCTGCTGGCAGGCAAGGTGCAGGTGGTGGGGCTGGTCGATCTGGATCGGACGGCAGCGGCGGCCCGCGCCGCCGAATACGGCCTGGCCGATGCCGTCATCGGCACCGATCTCGATGCCGTCCTGACCACGACCAGACCCGACCTGCTGTTTGATGTCGTCGTGCCGGGCGCCCGTGCCGACGTGGTGCAGACGGGGCTTGCCCATGGCTGCCACGTGCTCAGCGAAAAGCCGATGGCGGCCAGCCTTGCGGCGGCCCAGGCGATGATTGCCCAGGCCGCCGCGGCCGGCCGCATCCATGCCGTGGTGCAGAACCGCCGCTTCATTGCCGGGGTCCGCCGGATCCGCCGGCTCATCGAGAGCGGCGCCCTGGGCGAGCTGGCCAGCCTCAACTGCGACTTCTTCATCGGTGCCCATTTTGGCGGCTTCCGCGAAGACATGGACAATGTGCTGCTGCTCGACATGGCCATCCATACGCTGGACGCCGCCCGCTTCATGGCGGGCAAGGCGCCGCGCGCGGTCTATTGTCTCGAGACCAATCCGCCGGGCTCCTGGTATCGGCATGGTGCCGCGGCCAATGCGATCTTCGAATTCGACGACAATGTGGTGTTCAACTATCGCGGCTCCTGGGCCGCCGAGGGCGCCAATACCAGCTGGGAAAGCGCCTGGCGCATCATCGGCAGCAAGGGCACGCTGATCTGGGACGGCGAAGACGGCTTTTCCGCCCATGTCGCGGCCGGCGACAGCGGCTTTCTGCGGGAGCAGCGGGAGATCGAAGTGCCCCTGCCCGCCGATCCCGACCAGACCCATGGCCATGCCAGCGTCATTGCCGACTTTCTCAATGCCATCGCATCCGGCCGTCAGCCGGAAACGGTGGGCAGCGACAATATCAAGAGCCTCGCCATGGTCTTTGCCGCCATCGACAGCGCGCGCCGAGGCCAGCGCGTCACCATTGCCAGTTAGGATATTCCCGTGACCAATCCCGCTAAATCCATTCGTATCGGCACCATGGTCAGCGCCAGCGCCGGCAAGTCGGCCGAGCGCATTGCCGAGATCGCCGATCTGGGCTTTGAGAGCTTCGAGCCG
>CAXBHD010000273.1:0-4284 GCA_963975335.1 uncultured Devosia sp.
CGACACGCTGGCAAACTACGCGTTCGCCGAAGCCAATCTGGGCTGAGGACAGCCTGATGCGGTGTCAGTCCGAGCGTCGGGATGACACCGCTGCGGCGAAGGCGGGGTGAGCATGACCTATGTGGTGACGGAAGACTGCATTGCCTGCAAACATATGGACTGTGTCGCGGTGTGCCCGGTGGACTGCTTTTACGAAGGCGAGAACATGCTGGTCATCAACCCCGACGAGTGCATAGATTGCGGCGTATGCGAGCCGGAATGTCCGATTGACGCGATCAAGCCCGATATGGAAGCGGGACTGGCGCCGTGGATCGAGCTCAACCGAAAATATGCCCGGCTTTGGCCGAATATCACCGAAATGGGCGTGCCGCCGGCCAATGCCAAGGCCATGGCGGGCGTTCCCAACAAACTCCGCGACCTGTTTTCCGAACAGCCCGGAGAAGGATCATGACCACGATTATGGCCGATTTTGACCTGCCTGACAGCATGAAGCTGCACCTGCCCCGCCACCCCCTGGTCGGCAGCGCCGAATTCCGCGCCGCCATGGCGGCGATGGCCGCCACGGTCAGCGTGGTGACGGCGCAGCGGGGCGATGAGCGGATCGGGCGCACCGTGACCTCAATGCTGTCGCTGGCCATGGACCCGCCGACGATCCTGGTGTCGATCGACATCATGAGCCGGCTGGCCGATGTCATTGCCAAGACGCAGGGCTTCTCGCTGGCCATGCTGGCCGACGACCAGCAGGATGTCGGCAATGCCTTCGCCGGAGCGCTGCCGGCGGCTGAACGATTCAGCGTCGGGGAATGGTCGCGCTGGCCATCGGGGCATCCGATGCTGGCCGGGGCGGTGACGGCGCTCGACTGCGAGGTGATCGGCGCCATCGAGACGGGCACACATGTGCTGTTTGCCGGCGCCATTATCGAGGCCGAGACCATTACCAGCCGCTCGCCGCTGCTGTGGCAACGCCATCACTATCACCGGCTGGGCGGGCTCGACTGAAGACCGGATTGCTGGCAGGCTGTGCGGATCTACACTGATGCGGTCGCCGTCGGGCGACCCCGAGAGGTTCCGGGTTCGCCCGGAAAGAGCGCGTGCCAAGATTCTATTTTCACTACCGCACCGATGACGAACTGATCGAGGACACAGCGGGCAGCGACCTGCCCGATCTCGAGGCGGCCGAACACAATGCGGCGGCCCTGGCCAAGGCGATCGTCGAACGCGCCGCCAGCAAGGGCGACGATACGGGCGTGCCGCGGTCGATCGAGATTACCGATGCTGCGGGCGAAGAACTGCTCTATCTGGTGTTCTGGGCGGGCCCGAAGCTGGAGGATGAGCCAGAAGCGCCGGTGGAACCGGTAACGGTGCACTAAGGTGCCGGCGCCCCGACCGGGCGCTAGCCGTGGCCGGTGACGGAAAAGACCAGCACGATGGATGCCAATAGCGCGGCATAGGCGAGCAGCTTGGAGAGGTAGGGCAGAAGCCTCGACATGTCAGTCATGCGTTTTCCCCGTTGAGATCGCGTTAGTAAACACTACCACATTGGTAGGGTATTGCAAGGTCGCTGACGGGGCGCCGCGCGTGGCCAGTAGAAACCTTTTGCTTCAAATAGCATGCAAGCGACAATTATGCCGCCATTCGGCCGCTGCCGCCGCCATCGGCGCAATCTCATTCCCAAAGCTTACCGGCGACTTAATTTCCAGCTGGCGTCATTTGCGCTTGGTTTTGCCGTGATATGGGCCAAAGGCATGGCAGACAGGGCCGCAGGCGAGCCCTAGAATGGTGCCCGAACCGAGGAGTCGCCGGATGAACGTGGTCCAAGCCAATCGCCCTGTCCTGCTGGAACGGGCCGCCGCCCTTGCAAGCGAGGATGCTGCCTTTGCGCAGTTCTTCCGGGCAGCGGTGCTGGCCACCGACAGCGAGGACCTCAGCCGGCAGGTACCGGCGCGCTTCGAGGCCATCCTGCGGCAATCCTATGGGCATTTGCAGGATTATGACGGGGCGGGCAGCCGGATCAGCCTGACGCCGCCGGCCCAGGCCGGCGATCCGCTGGTGCTCGATATCGTCTCGCCCGACATGCCCTTCATCGTCGACAGCGCGCTGGCCGCCCTGCGGGCCGCCGGTGGCACGGTGCGGCTGTTTGCCCATCCGGTGCTGCGCCAGGCCAATGGGCAGGCGCTCAGCGTGCTGCATATCCACAGCGACCCGGTGAGCGACGTGCCGGCGCTGGTGGCCGAAATCGAGACGACAATGGGCGAGGTGGCCAAGGCGGTGCAGGACTGGCAGCCCATGCTGGAGCGGCTGCGCCGCAAGATCGAGGCTTTGGGCAAGCTGAAAACCGGCCAGATCGATGAATCGCTGCGCTTTCTCGACTGGCTGGCGGAGCACAATTTCACCTTTCTGGGGATGCGGGAATATCGCATTGCCGGCGACGTCCTGGTCCCGGTGGCGGGCAGCGGGCTGGGCATTCTGACCGATCCGGATGTCAAGGTGCTGCGCAGCGGACCGACCTTTGTCGAATCGACGCCGCAGCACGCCGCCTTCATCGCCTCGGGCGAGCCGCTGCTGGTGACCAAAGCCAATGTGCGCGCACGGGTGCATCGGCGCCAGCACATGGATTATGTGGGCATCAAGATCTATGACAGCGCCGAAATGGCCGTCGGCGAGCTGCGCATTGTCGGCCTGTTCACGGCGCAGGCGCTGGCAACGCCGCATACCGACGTGCCGATCATCCATGACGGGCGGGCGCTGCTGAGCGCGCTTGACAGCTATCCGCGCGACGAGCTGTTCCAGATCGGGGTGGAGCAGCTGTTCGAGTTTGCCACCGCCATTGCCGGGCTCTATGACCGGCCCCGCGTGCGGGTGCTGCCGCGCATCGACCGGTTCGACAATTTCGTCTCGGTGCTCGTCTATGTGCCGCGCGACCGCTATGACGGGGCGGCGCGCGAGCGCATAACCGCCTATCTGGCCGACGTCTATGACGGGCGCGTCTCGGCCTTCTACCCGCATTTCCCCGAAGGCGAACTGGTGCGGGTGCATGCCATTATCGGGCGGGTGGCGGGCAAGACGCCACAACCGAGCCGCGGCGAGCTCGAGGCACGGGTCGATGCGCTGACCAGCAATTTCGGCGATCTGCTGATGGCCACGGCCGCCGATCCCGCAGCGATCAGCGATTACCGCATGGCGTTTTCGGCGGCCTATCAGTCGCGCAACACGGCCGAAACCGCACATGACGACATCGCGGTGCTGCGCGCCTTGGGCGATAGCGGCCGGGTGGCGATCAGGCTGCGCGACCGGGTGGGTGGCGATGGCGCGCTGGGGCTCAAATTCTATCATCGCGAGCATGCCATTCCGCTCAGCGACCGGGTGCCGATGATCGAGGCCTTCGGCTTCCGGGTGATCGACGAGCGCACCTATACGATCAATCCGCGCGATGGGGTGACGCGCTATCTGCATGACATGGTGCTGGCGACGGCCGATGGCAGCTTTTTTGACCTTTCCGTCAATGGCAGGGCCGTGGAAGAAGGCCTGCTGGCGGTATGGGACGGGCTGGCCGAAAGCGATCAGCTCAACACGCTGGTGAGCCGAACCGCGCTGGGCTGGACCGATACAGCGCTGCTGCGCGCGCTGTCGCGCTATCTGCGGCAGATCGGCATTTCCTATTCGCAGCGCTATATCGCCCAGGTGCTGGTGAACCAGCCAATAGCCGCCGAGGGGCTGGTGGCCCTGTTCAACGCCCTGCATGACCCCGCCGAGCAGGACCGCGCGGTCAAGGCCGATGCGGCAAGGGCACAGATCGGCGCGGCGCTCGAGGCCATGGCCTCGCTGGACGAGGACACGATCGTGCGGCGCTTCCGCAACCTGATGGAAGCGGCGGTGCGCACCAATGCGTTCCAGCGCGATGGCGCGGGCCAGCGACGGCCGGCTCTGGCTATCAAGTTCGACAGCGGCAAGGTCGACGGCATGGTGGCGCCGCGCCCCTTCCGGGAGATCTCAGTCTATTCGCCCCGGGTCGAAGGCATTCACATGCGGTTTGGCGCCATTGCGCGCGGCGGGCTGCGCTGGTCGGACCGGCCGGAGGATTTCCGCACCGAGGTGCTGGGCCTGGTCAAGGCGCAGCAGGTCAAGAATGCGGTGATCGTGCCGGTGGGCGCCAAGGGTGGCTTTGTGCCCAAAAGGCTGGTGGCCGGCATGCCGCGCGAGGCGTTCCAGGCCGAGGGCGTGGCCAGTTACAAGATCTTCATCGGGGCGCTGCTCGACATTACCGACAACCTGGTCGCCGGCGCG
>CAXBHD010000274.1:0-4258 GCA_963975335.1 uncultured Devosia sp.
CGCTGTTCAGCGTTCGGGCCTGCAGGGCCTGTATGAAAACGACAAGGTGACCTATGAGCTCGAGACCGGCCGCGACGGCAAGGTTTCGGCAACGAACCTGACCCTGCTCTAGTCTTTCCAAGACTTTTCCGAAGGCCGTCCTGTGCGAACAGGGTGGCCTTTGGTCTGTCTGGCCAAGCCGATGCCGCCCCATGGGGCGGCTTTTTGCGTTCTGGCCCGCGAAAGAGCGCCCGGACAGAAAAAGGCGCCCACCGGAGTGGACGCCTTTCGGGAGGAGAGCGTTAACGGCCTAGCGGACGCGGACCGAGACGATGTAGTCGTCATAGTCGCCCAGCGAGGAGGCACTGGTCGTATAGGTGCGGCAGCGGCGGTAGTTGGGCTCGGAGCAGACCTGCACTTCATAGCCGCCGGGATTGTCGATCGAGGAGATGCGATCAGCCCAGCTGCGCAGATCACGGGTGCTGTCGCCTGCGGCCAGGCAGAACGAGTCGCCGCGATAATTGCTGCGGTCGAAGAAGCAGACTTCGTCATCGATGACCGGGGCGATCACGGGCGGGCGGCCGGGGCGGGGCGGACGCTGTGGCTCGACGGGCTGGCCGACGCCGAAATTGATGCTGGGGCCGCCGGGAATCTGGATGCCAAAAGAGGCGCCAGGCTGGGCCGGGCTGACCGAGCCGCCGCCGGTGCTGAGATAGGTGGAGGAAACCCAGCCATCCGGGCCGGACTTTTCGATATAGCACCAGGAGCCCTGGCACTGCTGGACGTCGACGCGCTCGCCGCGGCGGGCGGTGTCGACCACGGCGTAATTGGTGCCCGGGCCGGAGCGAACATTGACATTGCTGGTGACGGTGCCGGGGGCCGCATTGGCGGCGGGCAGGAAGACCACCAAAGCGGTGGCCGCGACGGCAACCCCGGTGGCGATATTGAGCAGCATCTTACGGTTGGTACGATTCATGACGGTCTCCGCGACGTATCTGACGGCTGCCGCTCAGCGGGAGCTCTGGCCAAACACGGCATATTCATGGCTGAAGAAACGGACAGGTAAAACGAATAGTTCCCCGCCGGACGAAAAGTTCAGATCAATCGCAGGTATTCTGGCTTGAAGGACGCTCCAGCAGGGTGTCTGCCGCACAAAGCACAGTCTGGCTGAACGGTGGCTGAACGGATCAGTCGGTACCGTGCGGCACGGGCGGAATGGGACGCTTGCTGCCATCTTCGCCCAGGGCGACATAGATGAAGCGGCCATCGGTGACCTTGACGCGATCGGCGATGCGGTCGCGCCGGGCCCAGGCCTCGATGGCCACGGTGATCGAGGTGGTGCCGACCCGCTCGACGGTGGTGTAGACGCAGAGCACGTCGCCGACCTTGACCGGGGCGATGAAGGTCATGCCCTCGACGGCGACGGTGACGACCCGCCCCTGGCTGCGCTCGACCGCGGCGATGGCCCCGGCAATATCCATCTGGCTCATCACCCAGCCGCCGAAAATGTCGCCGGCCGGATTGGTGTCGGCGGGCATGGCCAGGGTGCGGATGGTGAGGGCGCCGGCGGGCTCGGTCGCGGTGGTGATCATGCAGCAGGTCCTTTCGTCGGCCAGCGGCCAATGGCTTCTTCCCAGTGCTTGCGGCAGAGCGAGACATAGACCGACTTTTCGATCGAGACCTGTTCGCCTTCGGCCAGCACCCGGCCATCGGCATTCTGGCGCACCACCATGGTGGCCTTGGCGCCGCAGGCGCAGATGGTGCGAATTTCGCGCAGCACGTCAGCAATGGCCAGCAGTTCGGCAGAGCCGGGGAACATTTTGCCCTGAAAATCGGTGCGCAGGCCAAAGCACATGACCGGGATTTTCAGGCGATCGGCGACGCGGGCCAGCTGCCAGACCTGGCTGGCGGTGAGGAACTGGGCCTCGTCGACAAAGACGCAATCGACCTTGCCGGCATCGAGATGCTCGCGCACGGCCTGATAGAGATCGTCATCGCCCGAATAGAGCTCGGCCGGCTCGGAAATGCCGATGCGCGAGGCGATGAGGCCGACGCCATTCTGGGCATAGAGGCCGCTGGTATAGAGCAGGGGGCGCATGCCGCGCTCGCGATAGTTATAGGCAGCCTGCAGCAGCAAGGTGGACTTGCCGGCATTCATCGCAGCGTAGGAGAAATAGAGTTTGGCCATGGTGGCCCGTTGTGCCGGAGCGGATGCGTGCAAGCGAGCCTAAAGAATGCTGCTCCACAAAAAAAGAGGCCGTCACAAGGGACGGCCAAAGCCGATCTGATCGGCAGGGAGAGCCGGGGGTGGCGGCCGAGCTCTCCAAAGGGCCGGGCCACGTTGGGGACGTGGGGCGCGGCGGTCCGGGCCGTTGGGGCTGGGCCGGGAACGAGGTCAGCTTAGGTGGAGCGGATGACATTGCAGTGACGGCGCCGTTCAGGCCGCGTTCAGCCGTATATAAGCATGGTGGGGTGAGAGCCCGGATGTGCAGGAGATCGATCATGGTGGGAAATGGACGCGGCCTTGTGGCCGGCTTGATGCTGCTGCTGGCCAGTGCGGGCCTGGCCCAGGCGGCCCCCGATGGCGTGTGGGAGCTGGATTCACGCGATACGCGCATTGCCCTGGCGCTATGCGGGGATGGCACGCAATTGTGCGGCACGCTGGTCTGGCTGTCGGACGTCGACTATAATGAACAGTATAAGCCATTGCTCAATGCGCCGGTGGCCGAAGCGATCAAGCAGAGCGGTCCCAACCGGTGGAAGGGCGCCATGCAGCTGTTCGGGCACAAGGTCCAGGGCACCATTACCCAGCAGAGCGAGACGCAGATGACACTGCAGGGCTGTGCGCTGCTGGTGATCTGCAAGACCTATCAGATGTTCAAGGTGAGCGAATGAAAGCGATGACAGGCATGGGACTGGCTGTCGCCCTGGCGGCGCTGCTGGGCGTGAGCCCGGCCCTGGCGGCCTCGCCCGAGGGTATCTGGGAAATCGAGATGAAGGATTCCCGCTATCGCGTGGAGCTGTGCGGCGATGACGGCGCGGCTCTGTGCGGCACGCTGATCTGGCTGGGCAATGGCGCCGACAGCCCGGAAAACCTGCCCTATCTCAACACGCTGCTGATCGACCATGCGCGGCCCACCGGGCCGGGGCAATGGCAAGGCGACCTGCATATCTATGGGCAATCGGCCGCCGGGACGATCGCCCAGGTCAGCGATGACCAGATCACGCTGACCGGCTGTGCCTTCGGCATCATCTGCAAGACCTACCAGCTCTATCGCTATGTCGAATAGCGGCCGGGGCTAATTGGTATTGCGCGGGATGTGCATGCGGCGGCGGGTCCAGAGCGGGGGCAGGGCCTCGACGGCCAGGATGGCGGCAAAGATCAGCAGGGCGCCGGCATAGCCGATGGGCGGCAGGCGCTCGCCCAGGATGAGGGCGCCGCCCAGAGCGGCAAAGAGGCTTTCGGCCGACAGGATGATGGCGGCATTGGCGGGTGGCACATATTGCTGGCCGATGGCCTGGAAGGTGAAGGCCACGGCGGTGGAGAGCAGGCCGGTATAGGCCAGCTCCATCCAGCCGGACCCGATGGCGCTGAAATCGGGCTGTTCGACAATGAAGGCACAGCCCAAGGCGAAGGCGCCGGCCAAAAGAAAGCTGATGGCCGAGACGAAGATGGGCAGGCCGGTGACGCGCGCCGCCTGGCCGAGCAGGATGACATGCAGGCCCCAGAAGACGGCGCCGATGACCATGAGGCCGTCACCGGCATTGAAGCTGTCGAGGCCGCCGCCATTGAGGAAATAGATGCCGATCAGGGCCAGCGGCACGCAGGCATAGATGATGGGATGGGGGCGGGTGCGAAAGATCAGAAAACCCAGCACCGGCACGAAGAAGACGTAGAGCCCGGTCAGGAAGCCGGCATTGGTGACGGTGGTGCTGATCAGCCCGAACTGCTGCAGCGCCGAGCCGAGAAAGAAGACGAGGCTCACCGCGCCGATGAGCCACCAGTGGCTGGTGCTGAGCGGGGCGGGGCGCCGGCGGCGCTCGAACAGGGCCAAAGGCAGCACGGCGAGGCCGCCGATCAGGTAGCGCAGGCCCGAAAAGGTCAGCGGCCCCATGGAATCCATCGCCGATTTCTGGGCGATAAAGGCCAGCCCCCAGAGCATGGTGCAGATCAGAAGCATGAGGGCGGCGACGGGACGGGACATTTTTTGGGGTCTTTTCGTGGGGCTTGGGCCCAGTGGTGCAGTCGTCTCCCTCCCCCTTGTGGGGAGGGATCAAG
>CAXBHD010000275.1:0-4250 GCA_963975335.1 uncultured Devosia sp.
CGCCGATGGTGAGGCGCGCAGCAATATGCATGTCGGCGGCCGGCCGGAAATTTCCGAGCTGACGGCGCGGGAGCGTGAAATCTGCGCCACCATCGCCCCCGCGCTCAAGGAGCGCGGCATGATCTTTGTCGGCATCGACGTGATCGGCGACTATCTGACCGAGATCAATGTCACCTCCCCCACCGGCATTCGCGAGATCAAGCGCTTTGGCGGACCCGATATCGCCGTCATGATCTGGGACGCCATCGAAAAGCGCCGCGCCTGATGTGGGTCCTGCTGGCGGCGGCCCTGGCCAGCCTGTTCTGGTTCCTGTTCCGCCGCTGGCGCCGCAGCCTGCCGATCGATCAGCGGCTGACCCTGCCCTATTGGCGCAATTCGCTGCTGCTGACCGGCGCCTATCTGCTATTCGTGCTGCTGGGCGCCGGCGTCACCCGCATCATGGTCGGCTTCAACCGCTCCGGCTGGGCCGATCTGGTCATGGTGGCCTTCTTTGCCGTCTGGGTGCTCTATGGCGGGCTCTGGCTCATGCGCTTCCTGCCCACGACCAGACCCAGGCCAGTCTGGCTCACGCGGTCCAAGGGCTGGCTCGATGGGGCGGCGCTGCTCCTGCTAGCGGGCCTGGCGACGCTGGCCCGGCTGCTATAGGGCCCCAAACAGTCCCGGCAGGTCGGCAATGCTGTCCACGATAATATCGGCCAGATCGGCCAGCTCGTCGCGCGTGCTATTGCCCGACAAGACCCCGATCGCCATCCCGGCTCCCGCCGCATGGGCCATTTCCAGGTCATGGCTATTGTCGCCCACCATGGCAATGGCGCCGGGCGGCAGGCCCGTGCGGGCAGCAAACAGCGCCAGCTGGTCGGGCCACGGCTTGGGCCGGGCGACCGAATCATAGCCGATAATGGCGGCAAATAGCGGCGTCACCCCCAGGGCTGCGGCGGTGGCCCGCGCGCCGGCCTCCGAATCATTGGTGGCAATGCCCAACAAAAACCCCGCGCCCCGCAGCGTTTCCAGCGTCGGCAGCAGCCGAGCCAGGCCCACGGCGTTGCGGCTGCCCGCGGCGACCGCGACGGCGTCATAGCGGGCAATGCGCTCGGCCCGCGCCGACCCGGCCAGGGCCGGGTGCCAGAGATCGACAAGATCCTCGATCGTGCCGGCCGCCACGACCGAACCGCCGACGAATTTCTGCGCCATCCAGTCATAGCCGCCCTGCGCGATCAGCTCGCGCGCCGCGCCCGCGTCACCCAGGGCTGCCTGCTGCGCCAGCGTCGCGATGATGCCGAACCAGGTCTGGTTGAAGTCGATCAGCGTGCCGTCCTTGTCGAACAGGATGCCGCGTATGGCGCCGGTGGCTAGCATCATGGCTCCCGCTGATGGCGCGCAAGCCTAGAAGCGTCCTGCGGCAGTGGCAAGTTGGCCCGGTGTGGCAAATGTCGTAAGAGGATGAAAACCGGAGCAGCGTCATGCCCACAACGACCTTCCTGGCCGCCTTCGCCACCCTCTTCGCCACCGTGGGCGTGGCCGACATCGCCTTCATCTTTGCCGCTTTGACCAAGCGCAATACCGCCAAGCAGCGGTTTGCCTTTGCCACGCGCGGCGTCATCATCGCTGCCGTCATCCTGCTGATCTTTGCCGTGCTGGGCAGCGCCATTCTCGATGTCTTCGGCATTACCATACCGGCTTTGCGCACGGCCGGCGGCCTGCTGCTCTTCCTGATCGCCATCGACATGGTCTTTGCCCGCCATTCGGGCGGCACCGGCACGACCGACGAGGAAGAGGTGGAAGCCCGCTCGCGCGACGATATCGCCGTCTTCCCGCTGGCCATGCCGCTGCTAGCCGGGCCCGGCGCCATCAGCGCGGTGATCCTGCTCGCCACCGGGGCAAGGACCGATCTCGAATTCTGGGCCGTGCTGGCCGCGGTGGTGGTGATCCTGTTCCTGGCCTGGCTGACGCTGCTGCTGGCCATTCCCATTCAGCGCCTGCTGGGGGTGACCGGCCTGGCCGTGGTGTCGCGCGTCGTCGGCATCCTGCTGGCAGCCCTGGCCGTGCAATTCGTCTTTGACGGCATCAAATCGAGCGCGCTGTTCGGCGCCTGAGCCGGCCTGCCAGCGCGCCGCCTGGCTTAACGACAGGTAAAATTTTAGCGTTAAGCATGTCTTAACGGCGGCATTGACCAGGCGGGCATAGGGGCGCACCTAAAACGACCCGTTGCCACGAAAGCTGCCCCCTTGCGTATTGCCGTCGTCGTAACCCTGTTGATCCTGGCCCTTTGCGCCGCCAATGCCACGACCGTGGTGGTGCCGCGCGCGGAAATCGTGCTGCCGCCTGCCGGCACGATCTGAGTCAGCCTGCATGCCAAAGGGCGATCGACCCTGTCGACCGCCCCCATCCATCTGTCGACCTTACTTCTTGGCGGAATTGCCGGCGCTGCCCGAACCCAGACCGGTGACCTGCTTGACCGCCGCCACCTTGTCCTTCTTCGGCTTCTTGGCTTCCTTGTTGCTCTTCATCTGACCCTTGGCCATCGCTCATCTCCTCAGGGCGGGTCACAGGGCCCGCCTCAATGCGGTTTGACGCTAGCCCTGCCCCCCAGCGCTGGCAAGGCCTGCTTGGCGCTGACTGCTCCGCCCTATTTGGATGGCTGGCAGCGGCCGCTGGGCGCCAGGCTTGCAATCGCCCGCGGATCGCAGCCGGTCAGCAGGAAGGTCAGCCAGTCATTCTGATTGCCGAAAAACGCATTGCGATCCACCTCGCCACGCACCCCGCGCACCACCCCGGTCTGCGTCCACTGCCAGAAGGTCCAGACGCGGCTGCCATAGCGCTCATGCGGCTCGGCCGCGGTCGAGCGCAGCCAGAAGGCATTGGGGAAATACTCGCCATCCATGATGTCGCGGTGAAAATTCATATCCGTATAGATGATCGGCAGCTTGCCGGTATGGCGCTCCATGGCCTCGAGCATGTAGCGGATCTTTTCCAGCGCATCGGCCCGGCTCGGCTTGACCTTGCAGCTTGAATGATTGTTCCACTCCAGATCGAGCACCGGCGGCAGGGCATCGGGATCATTGGGCACATTGGCGACAAACCAGGCCGCCTGTTCGGAGGCCAGCGAGCACCAGGTCATGAAGTGATAGGCGCCCCGCGGCATGCCCGCCTCGCGCGCCCGCACCCAGTTCACCCGGAAATTGGGGTCGATATAGTCCTTGCCCTCGGTCGCCTTCATGAAGACGAAATGGATGCCGGCCTGGAAGGCGGCGCGGAAATCGACATTTTCCTGATAGCGCGCCACGTCAATGCCCTGCACCGGCATGCCGCGCGCCCGGTCGACCCCCGAATGCGGGCGATTGTCGCCCTGGATCGGGCCGTAGAGACCGCCGCCCGAGGAACAGGCCACCAGGACAAGGCCCAGCAGCGCCCCCAGCAAACCCTTTGCGATCGTGAAGGACGAGGGAAAAGGTCGGCGGAACATCATGAGGGCCACACTCTAAGCGAAACGGAAATCTGCCTTTCAATCAACATGGCGCGGTTAATGGAAGCTTAGGTTAACCATTGTGGCACCGGGCGTGGTTAACAGGCCGTTTTTTGTTCGCCCTACGTTCTTGTGGGCCCCGGCCGGCTTTGCTAGATTTGCCCCGGGTCAGGGGGAATGGGCATGGTCACCCGTGTCGCCACTGTAGCATTTGCGGGCATCGAGGCCGTTCCGGTCGACGTCCAGGTGCAGATCGCGCCGGGCAATGCCAATTTCATCCTGGTCGGGCTGCCCGACAAAGCGGTCAAGGAATCGGGCGAGCGGGTACGCGCCGCGCTCTTTGCCTCCGGCATCGGCCTGCCGCCCAAGCGCATTACCGTCAATCTGGCGCCGGCCGACCTGCCCAAGGAGGGCAGCCATTACGACCTGCCCATTGCGCTGGGCATCATGGCGGCGATCGGCGCCATTCCCCAAGATGCGCTCGATGGCTATCTGGCGCTGGGCGAGCTGGGGCTGGATGGGCGCCTGGCCCATGTCGGCGGCGTGCTGCCGGCTGCCATTGCCGCCCAGGCCCGCGAGCTCGGCCTGATCTGCGCCGCCGCTTCCGGCCCCGAAGCGGCCTGGGCCGGCGAGACGCTCGACATCATCGCCGCGCAAAGCCTGCTGGCTCTGGCCAATCACCTGACCGGGCATCAGCGCGCGCCCCGGCCGCTGCCGGCGCGGCATCTGCCCACCGCCGCCCTGCCCGATCTCAGCGAGGTGCGCGGCCAGCAGGTGGCGCGGCGGG
>CAXBHD010000276.1:0-4243 GCA_963975335.1 uncultured Devosia sp.
CCGGGGATCGTCCGGCTGGCGCGGCCGACGATAGCCGCCCGTGGCACTGACCACCGTGACCCGTCGCGCCAGGCGGGCATAGATCCAGCCGCGCACGGGCGGCAGCAGCAAAGCCAGCGCCACAATATCGCTGAGAAAGCCCGGCAGCAGCAGCAATAGCGCGGCCAGGCCGATCATCATTGCATCGGCAATGGTACGGCCGGGCAGTTGTCCGCTGCTCATATTGTTGCGCATCTGCCCAACCACCTGCAGCCCCTGGGCGCGCAGCAGCAGTCCGCCGGCCAAAGCGGCGCCGATGATCAGCGCCAGCGTCGGCAGCAGGCCGATGGTCTGGCCCACCTTGATGAAGATGGCGATCTCGATCAGCGGCAGCACAAGCAGGCTCAGAACAAAGAATCGGGCCAAGATCGGGTATCCTTCTCGCAAAAAGCGCGGCAAAACGGCATTGACCCCATCGTGAACTGGTTTTGGGGTGAGCCTTTGCCTATATATAGGGTAAATCGCGCGCTCAACGAGCGTTCCCGCGTCATTTTCCGACGTTGCCGACCGTAAGGTGCTTGCCCAATGGACGAATTCTTCGATCTGCCCACTCTCATCGTCATTGCCGTCGCGGTTTTTGTGCTGTTTCGCCTCCGCTCGGTACTGGGCACGAGGACCGGTACGGAACGGCCGCCGGTGGAACGCCGCAAGCCCGCCGAAACACCGGCCAATGAAGATACCGTGGTGCCATTGCGCCCGCGCACGGCCGCCGCACCCGAGCTCGATGACGATCGCCGCGCCCGCAAGGTCGAGGCCGAGATCGAGCAGTTTTCCCATGGCGACGCGGCCCTGGCTGCCGGTTTCCGCGATGTGGCCGAGGCCGACGCGACCTTTACCCCCAAATCCTTCCTCGAAGGCGCCAAGCAGGCCTATGAGATGATCGTCACCGGCTATGCCACGGGCGACCGGACGACGCTCAAGAACCTGCTCGAAAAGGATGTCTTTGACGGCTTCCAGCGTGCCATCAGCGAGCGCGAGGCCGCCGGCCAGACCGTCGACTTCACCTTTGTCGGCCTGCCCAAGGTGGAATATGCCGACGCCGAATATGACAAGAAGAATGTGCTGGTCACCGTGCGCTTCCATGCCGAGGTGGTCTCGGCCACCCGCGACAAGGATGGCAATCTGGTCGAAGGCAACGCCGATCAGGTCCAGACCATTGCCGATGAATGGACCTTTGCCCGCAATCCCAAGTCGCGCGATCCCAACTGGAAGGTCGTCTCCACCAGCCAGCTCGACTAGGCGCGGCCCCCCGCGCCCGGTTCAGCGCCATGTCCAAGCGGGATCCCAAGCGCCTGCCGCATGATTTTCATCTCTGGACGGCCGTCGCCGCGACGGTCGATCCGCTGCGCCGCAAGGGCCTGCTCAAGCTGAGCCATGGTCCCTTGCCGCTACCGGCGGCCGAAGAACCGCAGGCATCCCCCAGCAAGCCCGCGCCCAAGCGCCAGGCGCCGCGCCAGCCCTTCCTGCCGCCCTATCGGGCCCCGGCCCCCGGCAGCGCCCCGCCCGACAAGGCCGTCGATCCGGCCATCCGCAAGAAACTCGGTCGCGGCAAGATCGAGATCGACGGGCGCATCGACCTGCATGATATGACCCAGTCCGAAGCCCGGGCGGCACTGCAGCGCTTTGTCCATGCCAAGGTGGCTCAGGGCGCCCGCACCGTGCTGGTCATTACCGGCAAGGGGCTCAAGACCGATGACGACTATATCGCCGCCATGACGGGGCGGGGAATATTGCGCACCATGCTGCCGATCTGGCTCAATGAGCCATCGCTGGCGCCCATGGTCTCGGGCTGGTCCATGGCCAATCGCGGCCATGGTGGGGAGGGCGCCTGGTATGTGCGCCTGCGCCGCCGATGACCCCGCTCGGCGCTCGCATCCGGCAGCTGCGCGAGGAGCGCGGCATTTCGCTCAAGGACATGGCCCAGGCGCTCAATATTTCGAGCGCCTATCTCTCGGCGCTCGAGCATGGCCGACGCGGCAAGCCGACCGGCTTCCTGCTGCACCGGATGATCACCTTTTTCAACGTCATCTGGGACGAGGCCGAGGAACTGCAGCGCCTGGCCGAAATCAGCGATCCCAGAATCACCATCGATACGGGAGGCCTGCTGCCCGAGGCCACCGAGCTGACCAATCGGCTGGCGGCCAATATCGCCCGGCTCGATGCCGAGGACCTGCGCGCTTTGCGCGACGAGCTGGTGCGGCGCAGCGGCAAGAAAAAATGATCCCCCTCCCCGTATGGGGAGAGGGATAGCCGTCCTAGAGAACGAACTTGCTGAGGTCGGTATCGCCGGCCAGGGCGCCGACCTTGTCGGCCACGAAGGCCGCATCGATCGAGATGGTCTGGCCGTGCTTGTCGGGCGCCTCAAAGCTGATGTCCTCCACCAGCCGTTCCATCACTGTCATCAGCCGGCGGGCGCCGATATTTTCCACACTGTCATTGACCAGCACGGCGGCATCGGCAATCGCCTCGATGGCGCCCTGGGAGAATTCCAGCGTCACCCCTTCGGTGCCCATCAGCGCGATATACTGCTTGATCAGGCTGGCCTCGGTATCGTTGAGAATGCGGATGAAATCGCCGCGCGTCAGCGCCTTGAGCTCGACCCGGATCGGCAGGCGGCCCTGCAGTTCGGGCAGCAGGTCACTGGGCTTGCTGACATGGAAGGCGCCCGAGGCGATGAACAGGATATGGTCGGTATTGACCGGGCCATATTTCGTCGCCACCGTCGTGCCCTCGATCAGCGGCAGGAGGTCGCGCTGCACGCCTTCGCGCGACGGCCCGCCCTGCGCCCCGCCCTCGCGATGGGCCACCTTGTCGATCTCGTCGATAAAGACAATGCCGTGGTTTTCCACCAGGTCAATGGCCTCGCTCTTGAGCTGGTCCTGGTCGAGCAGCTTGTCGGCCTCTTCGGCGATCAGCGGCGCATAGGCATCCTTGACCTTGATCTTGCGCTTGACCCCACGCCCGCCCATGGCCTGCTTGAACATGTCGGAAAGGTTGATCATGCCGATGCCGCCATTGGGCATGCCGGGCATTTCAAAGCCGCCGGTATTGGCCGCCGGCTGCATTTCGATCTCGATTTCGCTGTCATCGATCTCATTGTTGCGCAGCTTCTTGCGGAAGCTGTCGCGCGTCGATGGGGCGGCTGAACCACCCACCAGGGCGTCGAGCACCCGGTCCTCGGCATTCTGATGCGCCTGGGCCTGCACATCGGCGCGGCGCTTGTCGCGCAGCACGGCAATGCCCGCTTCCATCAGGTCGCGGATGATCTGTTCGACATCGCGGCCGACATAGCCCACTTCGGTGAATTTGGTGGCTTCCACCTTGATGAAGGGGGCTTGGGCCAGGCGGGCCAGACGGCGGGAGATCTCGGTCTTGCCGACGCCGGTCGGCCCGATCATCAGGATATTCTTGGGACTGACCTCGCGCCGCAATTCGGGCGGCAGCTGCTGCCGGCGCCAGCGGTTGCGCAGGGCCACGGCCACGGCGCGCTTGGCGTCGTTCTGGCCGACAATGTGGCGGTCCAGCTCGCTGACGATTTCGCGGGGGGAGAAGTTGGTTTCACTCACTTTTTGTCACTTTCTGCGGTGCCTTGCAGCTGGACCGGGTCGCGGTCCAAAAAGCGCACCATCAAATGTTCGTCGATATAGCGCCCATCCACTTTCATGAAACGCGGATCGGTGCCGTAAAGCTCAAAGCCGGCTTGTCGGTAGAGGCGCAGCGCCGGCAGATTATCCGCCGCCACCCCGAGATGGACCTGCAGCACGTGGTGCCGTGCATGGTCCAGCACCGCCTCGAGCAGCGCCGGGGCGCAGCCGGTGCCGCGAAAGGCCGGCCGTACATAGACCTGCAGCAGCCAGCCGCGATGGGCCTCGCGCTTGCTGCCCTGGTCAAACGCCATGATGCCGACCAGCTGCCCATCGGGGCTTTCGGCGCCGAAGAAAGCCAGTTTGTCGAGCACCGCCGCCAGGTCGACCACCGCCTGCAGGGCAAAATCCTCTGCCGTGCGGGTAAAGGCTTCGGGATGATTGGTCAGCGCCTCGAGCCTGATGGCGCGATAGGCATCGACATCAGCGCGGGTCAGGCGGCGGATGGCAAAGCTCACGCGTCGAGCTCGATGGTTTCAACCGTCACATTGCCATTGGTATAGACGCAGATTTCCTCGGCGATCTTCATGGCGCGGCGGGCGACGTCTTCAGCATCGAGT
>CAXBHD010000277.1:0-4183 GCA_963975335.1 uncultured Devosia sp.
GGGCCGGGCCGGACATTGATGATGTCGCCCTTGACGCCGAAATCCTCCAGCACGCCTTCGAGCTGGCGCGCCATGGCTTCGAGCCGCTCGGGCGCGTGTTCGGGCGAGGGGCCATTATGCTTGGGTTCGGAAAGCAGGCTCAGCGGGGGCAGCTCGAAGCCACCGGGTTCGCTGAAGAAGGAGGTCTGGGCCTCGCGCAGCATGCGGTTGCCCGGCTGCGGGCGCGGCGCCGGCGCGGTGACACGGGGCTTGGCCGGGTCGACCGGATGAAAGCGCGAATCGCCCTGCTGGCGATGGCTGGCGGGCGCCGCCGGCGCGTCGGGCACGAAGGGCATGTCGTCCTCGAGCTCGTCCGGATAGTCGATCTCGGTATCGTCATAGCTGGGGCGGGCATTGATGCGGGCGGAGGGTGCGGCCACGCCAGCGGGCTCGGCGGCAAAACCAGGCGCGGTGGCAAAGCCGGGCTCGATCGCGGCTTCGCGCGGGGCATGGATGCGGCGCTGCGCGGGTGCCACCACCGGCTCCTGTCGATCATCAGCCGTGGGACGGCCATCAAGACTGGGTTCGACCTCGTCTTCGCGCCAGCTGCTGGCTTCAGCGGCGCGGCGCTCGGCATGGCTCTCGCGCGCCCGGCGGAAGGCGGTCCGCAGCGAATAGCCCATATGGACCACGGCGCCGAGCGCGATATCGACGATGGGATTGCTGTCGGGTTCATCGGCCGTGGCCGGACCGGCAGCGCTCTTGCGGCCGGCACTGGCGGCCGCCTTGCGCGGGCCGGTCGGCATAGAGGTGCCCAGACCCATGGCGATCCAGAACAGAGCCAGGGCAGGCACGGCGATGATGATGGCAAACAGCACGCTGGTGACGGCCTGCGGCTGCGCGCCGGTCACCAGAGTGGCCAAAGTGGTGAAGCCGGCGCCGACCAGGCCGCCTAGGCCGGTGGGCAGCGGCCAGGTGGCGGGCATGGTGACAAAGGCGAGGACGCCGGCGGCCAGAAGGCTGCCGCCGATCCAGCCGAGCAGACGCAGGCCCATATGGCTGGGCATGCGGCGACGGGCAAAGGTCCAGCCCCAGAGGGCCGGCGGCACCAGCAGAACCAGGGCGGCCAGGCCAAAAACCTGGAACAGCGTGTCAGCAATGACGGCGCCAGGGAAACCCAGCCAATTGGCGGCCGGCTTGGTTGTGGCATAGGTGAAGCTCGGATCATCGACGGACCAGGACGCCAAGGCCGCCAGGCAGACCGCTACCAAGCCCAGCAACAGCAGACCTGCCAGCCGCACGGGAATGCGGATCGCCAGCGCCGGGGGCGGCGTGGGCAGGGGCTTGGTCGAGGCCCGGGTGCCGCGCTGGGGCACCGAGCGGATTTCGTCGAGAATGGGCGAAGGAGAACTGGGCATGGGCGTGTCCGCAATGGCCCGGTCCGATCCGGGCCCAATCAGCCATCATGCTAGTGGGGTCGGGTTAACCTAAGGCTAACCATCGGCCGGCGACCGCGGCCGGAGGGGCCCCAAAAGGCGAAAAGGCCCGCCGGAAGGGCGGGCCTTGATCACGTTTGCCGCTGGCTGGGCGAGGAGTGCAGCCCGTGCAGTTTGCGAGTGGGAAGCCTCTGTGGCGGGCCAAGAGGGACACGAGCCGCACGCCACGCCCAGCCGTGGCAGAAGGGACCCGGTGACGGCCAGCGCCACCGGGTCCAGCAGGCTTAGTTATAGGCACGCTCGCCATGGCTGGAGAGATCGAGGCCATCGCTTTCGGCCGATTCGGGGACGCGGGCGCCGCCGAAAATGGCCTTGACGATGAACATGGCGACCAGCGCGACGACGCCGGACCAGACCACGGCAATGGCCACGGCGGTGAGCTGGACCATGAACTGGCCACCGATCGAATAGGCAGCCGCATCGCCCAGCGGATAGCCGCCAAAGCCGGGTGCCGCGACAATGGCGGTGCCGAGGGCGCCAACAATGCCGCCCACGCCATGGATGCCGAAGACGTCCAGGCTGTCGTCATATTTGAGCATGGGCTTGAGATTGACCACGGCCCAGAGGCAGACGATGCCGGCAACGGCACCGAGAACGATGGCGCCGCCAATGCCGGCAAAGCCGGCGGCAGGGGTAATGGCGACGAGGCCGGCAACGGCGCCGGAGACGGCACCCAGGGTCGAGGAGTGACCACGGGTGACCTTTTCACCGATGGCCCAGGCCAGGGCGCCGGCGGCGGGGGCCAGCACGGTATTGATCAGGGCGACGGCGGTCAGCGCATTGGCTTCCAGGTTGGAGCCGGCGTTGAAGCCAAACCAGCCAAACCACAGCAGACCGGCGCCGACATAGGTCCAGACCAGGTTATGCGGTGCGATGGGCTCGCGCAGATAGCCCAGGCGCGGGCCAAGCACGATGGCAGCGACGAGAGCGGCCACACCGGAATTGATATGCACCACGGTGCCGCCGGCAAAGTCATAGGCACCCATGCCGAACAGCAGGCCGGGGCCGGCCCAGACCATATGGGCCATGGGAATGTAGGAGAAGGTGAACCAGATGGCCAGGAATGCCATCAGCGCGCCGAACTTCATGCGTTCGGCAATGGCGCCGACGATGAGGGTCGAGGTGATGCAGGCAAAGGTCATCTGGAAGGCGACAAAGACCATTTCGGGCAGTTCGAAGCCGGCCGAGAAGGTGGCCGCACGCGAATCGAGGGTCACGCCGGAGAGGAAGAACTTGGAGAAGTCGCCGACAAAGGCCGACAGGCCCCCTTCGGTCGGGCCGGCAAAGGCCAGCGAATAGCCATAGGCGACCCAGAGGATGGCAATCATGGAAAAGCCCAGGAAGACCTGGGTCAGCGTGGACAGAACGTTCTTGGAGCGGACGAGGCCGCCATAGAACAGGGCCAGGCCGGGAACGGTCATGACGATCACGACCATGGTCGAGACCAGCATCCAGGCTACGTCACCCTTGTCGACGATGGCAGCGGTTTCAACAACAGCTTCAACCGCTGGCGCGGCAGCTTCTTGGGCAAGGGCTGGCAGCGCCAGCAGGAGGGAGGCCAGTGCACTGCCCCCGAGGATTTTGGACGTCTTCATCTTGGTTTCTCCGGTGACGCTTACAGGGCAGCCGCGCCGGTTTCACCGGTGCGAATGCGGGTGACGGCCAGCAGGTCGAGCACGAAAATCTTGCCATCGCCGATGCGGCCGGTCTGGGCGCTGTCGCGAATGGCGTTGGAGACCTCGTCGGCAATGGCGTCGTCGACCGCGATCTCGAGCTTGAGCTTGGGCAGGAAATGCACGGCATATTCGGTGCCGCGATAGATTTCCGAATGGCCCTTTTGGCGACCGTAACCCTTGACCTCGGTCACGGTCATGCCGTGAACGTCGAGCGAGGTCAGCGCCTGGCGGACCTCTTCGAGGCGGGATGGCTTGATGATGGCAATAACCAGTTTCACGTGTGCCCCCTTTGCAACTGTGTGCTTGGTTTGGAATGCCCCAATAGACTCAAGCGCCGTGCCAAGTGTGACGACCAGCAAAACAGCAATGTTTTCAATGATTTAAATAAGTTGGGCGCGACAAGCCGCAAATGGGCGCGGTATTTTGCCCATTTTTTGGGCAAAACGCCCAAAGCCTGTGCTTGCCTGCGCAGCATTGTCGCAGGGCGGAGCCGATGACCGGCAGTGCAAAAAGGCTGTAGCGGCAGCGAGAAACGGCGGATGAGGAAGGCCGGGCGCACCCGGCCTTCGAAGAAGCGGTTACTTGAACTCGGGATAGGCTTCGATGCCGATTTCCGAAACATCGAGGCCGGCGTCCTCATCTTCAGCCGTCGGGCGCAGGCCCATTGTGGCCTTGAGAATGAACCAGACTGCGAAGCTGACCACGAAGGTGAAGACACCCACGATGACGATGGAGATCAGCTGACCGCCCAGATTGGCGTCTGGATTGGTGAACACCACCGCGATAGTGCCCCAGATACCCGCCAGCAGGTGGACCGGGATGGCGCCGACAACGTCATCGATCTTGAGCCTGTCGAGCAGCGGCACCGCCAGGACGACGATAATGCCGCCAATGGCGCCGATCAGTGCCGCCGTGCCCAGACCCGGGGTCAGCGGCTCGGCAGTGATCGCGACCAGACCGGCCAGCGCGCCGTTGATGACGAAGGTCAGGTCGAACTTCTTGTAGAGGATGCCCGAGAGGACAAGGGCCGCC
>CAXBHD010000278.1:0-4173 GCA_963975335.1 uncultured Devosia sp.
TGCAGGCCAATGCCGGCGGCCCCGAAATGCAGGCCATGTTCGACAAGCTCGGCAATTCCATGCAGAACCAGAATTCGAGCCAGAACGCCATCCGCGCCATGGCCGAGCTGGCCCGCGGCATCGACGGTCTGGTCAAGCATATCCGCACCGAGCAGGACGATCTGCGCAAGCATATCGAGGAGCAGGGCGAAACCAACCGCAAGCTGCGCGAGCTGATCGACGCGGTCCTGACCCAGTCCGACAACGAACGGCGGAACTAGACCCATGCCGGGAGCCCGTTCCCGCCGGCGCATCGAGGCCAATTACTGGCCCGGTTTCGTCGATGCCCTGTCGAGCCTGCTGCTCGTCATCATTTTCATGCTCAGCCTGTTCATGCTGACCCAGTTCTTCCTTGGCCAGGAACTGCAGGGGCGTGACACCGCGCTCGCCCGCCTCAACAGCCAGATCGCCGAGCTGACCGATCTGCTGCAGCTTGAGCGCGCCAATGCCGATGACCTCAATAGCCAGATCGCCAACCTGACCGCCACTTTGGGCAGCGCCCAGGCCGACAATGCCAGCCTGTCCAGCCAGCTCGAGGGTATCGGCGCCGGCATCGGCGACAAGGACGCCACCATTGCCGGGCTGCAGGGCGACCTGGAGGCCGCCCAGGAACTGTCCGACGAGGCCAATGCCCAGGTGGCCCTGCTCAACCAGCAGCTGGCCGCCCTGCGCACCCAGATCGGCGCGCTCGAAACGGCGCTGGAGGCCTCCGAAAGCCGCGATACCCAGTCGCGCACCCAGATCGCCGATCTGGGCCGCCGCCTCAATGTGGCCCTGGCCCAGCGCGTCCAGGATCTGACCCGCTATCGCTCCGACTTCTTTGGCCGCCTGCGGCAAATTCTTGAAGGCCGCGCCGATGTGCGCGTGGTTGGCGATCGCTTCGTCTTCCAGTCCGAAGTGCTGTTCGATCCCGGCCAGGCAGACGTGCAGGCCGGCGGCCTGCCCGACCTCGATGCCCTGGCCGACGCCATCCTGCAGCTTGAAACCGAGATTCCCGAGGACATCAACTGGGTCCTGCGCATTGACGGCCATACCGATAGCCGCCCGATCAGCAATGCGCGCTTCCCGTCGAACTGGGAGCTGTCGGCGGCGCGCGCCATTTCGGTGGCGCAATATCTGGTGAGCCGCGGCGTCTCGCCCAACCGGCTGGTCGCCGCCGGCTTTGGCGAGTTCACCCCGCTTGATCCGGGTGAGACCGAAGACGCCTATCGCCGCAACCGCCGCATCGAGTTCAAGCTTACCGAGGGGTAATCGCCGACGGCGGGACGCCCTAGCCTATGTCATCGAGCCGGAACTGCAGCCGGGCCAGCTCGGCATAGCGCCCGCCCTTGGCCACCAGCTGGTCATGCGTGCCCTCATCGATGATGCGGCCGGCATCGAGCACCAGGATCTTGTCGGCATCGCGGATCGTCGCCAGCCGGTGCGCGATGACCAGCGTGGTCCGTCCGCGCATCAGATGCTCCAGCGCCGTCTGCACCAGCTGCTCGCTCTGCGCGTCGAGCGCCGAGGTCGCCTCGTCGAGCAGCAGGATCGGCGCATTCTTGAGAATGGCGCGCGCAATCGCCAGCCGCTGCTTCTGCCCGCCCGACAGCATCACGCCGCGCTCGCCGACAATGGCATCATAGCCCAGCGGCAGATCCATCACGAAGTCATGCACCAGCGCCGCCTTGGCTGCCGCCTCGACATCGGCAAAGGCTGCCTCGGGCTTGCCGAAGCGGATATTGTCGGCAATCGTGCCGGCAAAGATCGTCGGCTCCTGCTCGACATAGGCAAAACGCTGACGCAGCTCTTCGAGCCGCGCATGGCGGATATCCACGCCATCCACCCGGATGGCACCCTTGTTCACGTCATAGAACCGCTGCAGCAGCGACAGCGTCGTCGATTTGCCCGAGCCCGACGGGCCGACCAGCGCCACGGTCTGCCCCGTGCCCACCGAAAAGCTCAGATCACTCAGCACATGCTCGTAGCCGCTTGTAGTGTAGCCGAAATCGACATGGTCGAATTCCACCGTGCCCAAAGCGGGCGCGGGTAGCGCAACCGGATGCTCGGGATCGACGATCGTCGCCTCGGTATCGAGGATTTCGGTCAGCCGTTCGGTGGCGCCGGCCACGGTCTGCAGGATGCCCAGCACTTCGCTGACATTGGTCAGCGCGCCCGAGGCCATCAGCGCATAGACCAGGAACTGCGTCAGCTGCCCGGCAGTGACCGTGCCGGCAAATACCGAGCGCGCCCCCCACCAGACCAGGAACACCACGGCCGAAGTGCCCAGGAAGATCACCATGCCCACCAGCACCGAACGCGCGCCCAGGCGCTGCACTTCGGCCCGGTAGCTGTCCTCGCTATGGGCGTCATAGATCGCCGACTGGGTCTTTTCCTGGGTGAAGGATTTGACCGTCCGCGTGGCGCCGAGCATTTCGGTTGCCATGGCGCTGAGATCGGCCAGGGCATCCTGGGTCTTGCGCGACATGCCGCGCAGCCGGCGCGAATAGGCGATCAGCGGCAGCAGTAGGGCGGGCGCGGCAATGACCACCGCCAGCGTCAGCGTCGGGCTGGTCAGGAACATCATGACCAATGCGCCGATAATGGTCACCAGCGAGCGCAGCGCCAGCGAAAAGCTCGAGCCCACCGCATTGCGGATCACCGCCACGTCGCCATTGAGCCGGCTGGTCAGCTCGCCCACCCGGTTGGTGTCGAAATAGCGCGCATCGAGCCGCAGCAGATGCAAAAACGCCGCCTGCCGCAGATCGGCCAGCACGCGCTCGCCGATCACCGAGATAAAGTAGAACCGCGCGCCGCTGGCAATGGCCATCACCGCCGCAATGCCCACGATCAGCCAGCCATAGCGGGCGACATTTTCGAGGTTCTGCTCGATAAAGCCCTCATCGATCGCCCCGCCCAGCACGGCCGGGATCGACAGTGACGAGACCGCCGAGATCAGCAGGAACAGCACGGTCAGCCCAAGCCGCACCGGATATTTGAGGATGAAGGGCAGGAGCCGCTTGAGCGGCTGCAGCTTGCGCGGCGCCACCGCCACTTCGGCTTCTGGATTGACACTGTCGGCCGCAACCGGGACGGATTGGTCTGTCATCGCTCGGTTACGCCACTCTTTGGGAGATGGGGTCCGGAGGTCCCGGGCCGCGCTCAGGCTTCGATATAGGCACTGGCTCCAGCCGCGGCAACCGCTTTGTCCGGCGTGAAATTGCCGCGCCACGCCCTTGCAGATCGGCCGGGCTTTCTGTATGAAGCGCCCAACACCAATTCCAGATGCTCTCCGGGCGCCGCGGCGCCCGTTTGATTTGAGGCGAATACCATGAAGGCTGATACCCATCCGGACTACCACATGATCAATGTGGTGATGACCGACGGCACCAAGTACCAGACGCGCTCGACCTACGGCAAGGACGGCGATACCCTGCAGCTCGACATCGACCCCAAGACCCATCCGGCCTGGACCGGCGGTACGGGCCAGCTGCTCGATCGCGGCGGCCGCGTCTCGCGCTTCAAGGAGCGCTTCAAGGGCCTGGGCATCTAAGCCAGCCTGCACGAGAATTGAAAAACCCGGCCAGTGTGCCGGGTTTTTTGTTTCTGGCCACAACTGCCGGCCTGGGAGCGGCCCCGGCGCTCAGCTGCGGCCGAAGGCTGCCTTGAGCCGCGCCAGCTGGTCGGCAATGCCATTGGCGGTGCCCGGATCCATCTCGCTCATCCGGCCACGCTCGAGCACATCAAACTGCATCACCCGGTCAAACAGGCGGTCGCCCTTGTCGATGAAATCGCGCAGCGCGGGTGGCAATTGGTCATAGCCCGGGCCGCCGCGTTCGGAGGGCGTGGCCGAGAACTTGACCTTTTCCTTTTCGGCATGGGCATTCTCCTTGGTGATTTCGCCCTCGTTGACGGCCCGCTGCAATAGCAGCCAGGACGCCAGCTGCATCAGCCGCGTCGTCAACCGCATGGATTCGGTGGCATAGATGAAAGAGGCCTCGCGGCTGAGGATCCGGCTGTCGCCGCGCCCCTCCCCGTCGAGATAGCTGGCAACGTCCTCGATCAGGCTCATGCCTTCGCGGTAGAGCGTGTCAAAGCCACCCGCGGCGACGATCCGCGGGCCAATGGCAATGGCCGCCCCGTTCTCGTTCCCAT
>CAXBHD010000279.1:0-4163 GCA_963975335.1 uncultured Devosia sp.
GCCGCTGATCCTGCTGCCCAAGCACAAGGCCAAGCTGTTCATGAACATGCTGCTGATCGCCGCCATGTCGGTGCCGCGCGGCGGCCAGGTGACCGCGTCGATCACCGGGGATGCCGGCAATGAGCGGTTTGAATTCACCTCCAAGAGCGATCCCGAAAAGCGTCAGAAGACGCTGATCCCGTCCGGCGCCGCCGGCCTGCTGGCCGGCACGCCCGATGAGGGCTTTGTTGATGCCCGGGGCATTCAGCCCTTCTATACCGGCATCCTGGCCCGCATGACCGACATGGATATCAGCATCGGCATCGAGAACGACGTCTTCCAGTTCACCGCAATCCCGCGTCCCGCTGTTGCGGCGGTGTAACGGTCAGCAGGACGATAACCAATTGCTAGGAACTGCTGCGTCACAATGAATGTGATGTCAGTCGCTGCGGAGCCTGATCGACATGAAGTCCTGCCTGATCGTCGATGACTCGAGCGTCGTGCGCAAGGTCGCGCGCCGCATCCTCGAGAACATGGACTATATCGTCGATGAGGCCGAGGACGGGCAGGAAGCCTTCGACAAATGCCGCGCGGAAATGCCCGATGCCATTCTGCTCGACTGGAATATGCCCATCCTGTCCGGGCTGGAATTCCTAAAGCTGCTAAGGGGTTACGTCGGGGGCGAGAAGCCCCACGTGGTCTATTGCACGGTCGAGAACGATATCGGCGCCATTGCGCTGGCCCTCAAGGCCGGCGCCAGCGACTATATGATGAAGCCGTTCAACAGCGCCATTCTCGAGGCCAAGTTCGACCGCGATCAGGCCGCCTAATTCTCCTCGGCTCGGCCAAGAAGATACACCCGCTCCCGTTCATTGCGCGTCAACTCGGCCGCCCTTCTGAATTCCAGCTTCGCCTCACCGTGCCGCCCCAGCTTGCTCAACATATCCCCGCGCACCCCGAAGAGCAGGTGGTAGTTCTTGAGCGCCGGCTCGTCCCTTATCCTATCGATCAAGGCCAGCGCAGCTTGTGGTCCCTCCGCCATGGCGATCGCCACCGCCCGGTTGAGCTCGATGACCGGCGATGGCGTCACCTCGACCAGGGCTGCATAAAGCGCTGAAATCCTTGCCCAATCGGTTTCTTCCGCCCTGCGGGCCTGGGCGTGGCAGGCCGCTATGGCCGCCTGCAGCGCATAGGGTCCATTCGACCCGCCCAGAGCCACGGCCTGCTCCAGCGCCGCCAGCCCGCGCCGGATGAGCAACTGGTCCCAGCGTGAGCGGTCTTGGTCCAGCAGCAGCACCGGCTCCCCGGCGGGATTGGTCCGCGCGCCCAGCCGGGATCCCTGGATTTCCATAAGCGCCACAAGGGCATGCACCTCGGAATCCTCCGGCGACAACCGCGCCAGCACCCGCCCCAGCCGCATTGCCTCCTGGCATAGTTGCGGCCGCGTCCAGTCCTCGCCTGCGGTCGCCGAATAGCCCTCGTTGAAGATCAGATAGATCACGCCCAGCACCGAATCGAGCCGCTCGGCCCGCTCTGGCCCGCGTGGCACTTCAAACGGAATGCCCGCCTCGGCAATGGTCTTCTTGGCGCGCACGATCCGTTGCCCGATAGTCGGCTCGGCGGCGAGAAATGCCCGGGCTATTTCCTGCGTCGTCAGGCCGCCAAGCAGCCGCAAGGTCAGCGCTACCCTCGATTCCGCAGGCAGGATCGGGTGGCACGACGTGAACATCAGCCGCAGCAGGTCGTCGCCGACCTCGTCATCGATAGCCTCATGCAAGGTCTCGACGACATCGGGTATGTCGGCTTCGATGCCCCGGCCCACCTCGGCCAGCTTGGTGGCCGCCATGCTCCGGTGCCGGAAGTGATCGATTGCCCGCCGCTTGGCGGTCTGCATCAGCCAAGCTCCCGGATTGCGGGGCACCCCGCTCTCGGGCCAGGCCTTGAGGGCCGCTTCCAGGGCGTCCTGGGCAAATTCCTCCGCCAGCGAAATGTCGCGCACCATCCGCGTCAATCCGGCGATCAGCCGGGGGCGCTCCATCTTCCAGACGGTACTGATGGCGTTATGGGTTTCGGATTCGCTGGTCATCCCGGCCATGAAACCAGCAACCGCCCCGGGCGGCAACTGGTCTCGACCGGCCTCGCACTAGGGCAGGCGCTCAAAAGTTAGCCCGGCAATGGCGCAGCCTTCCGCTGACCCGACGGTCAGCCCGGTAGCATCGCGGGAGACCGGGCAGGTCATGGGAAAGCGGGCATTGCCCAGCGCGCCGCTGGCGTCGCTAAGCCGCAATTGCTCATCGTCCAGCACATACTGACCCGAAACCGTCCGCCCATCGCGGCTCTCCAGCTCGAAGCTGCCATCGCTCTTCAGCGACAGCGTGAGCCCCTGCGCGCCGCCCTGACTGGTGACAGCGAACCGGCCAATCCCGGCAGACCTGCCCGATTGTGCGCGTGTCTCGGCCAGTTGCGCCTCCGTATCGGCCAGTTCCTGGCTGCGGTCGGCCAGCGTTTGGGTCAGCTGCTCCACCTGCGGCTGCAGGGCGTCGCGCTGCTGCTGGTAGCTCTCCAGCTCGGCGGTCAGTGTTTCACGGCGACCCTGCAGGTCGGTGAGCTCCTGTTGCAGCGCCGCAAGTTCCTCACCGCGCGTCTCCGTTTGCGTGGCAAGGTCCGCCAGCTGCGACTGCGCATTGCTCAGCTGTTCGCGCGCCTGCTGCAGTTGGGTCTGCGTTTCCGACAGATCGGCCGTGGCCGTGGCCGCCTCTGCCGTGAACTGGGCGACATTGGCGGTCGCGGTCGCTTCAAGCGCCCGCGCCTCTTCGACCCGGGCTCCTATCTGGGTCAGCTGATCATTGGCTTGCTCGATCTGAGCGCGCAGCTCGGTATCGCGGCTCTCAAGCTCGGCAACCTGCTGCGTCGCGCTGTTGACCGTTTCCTCCAACGCCGACGCTTCTGCGCGCTGGCTCTCAAGCTCGGCCTCTACGCCGGAGCGTTCATCCGAGCGCGCTGCAAGATCCGCCCGGACGGTTTCCAGTTCGACAGACAGGGCCGCCAGCTCTTGCTGGCCACTGGCAAGCTGCTCCTGCAGCGCGGCAAGGCTGCCGGCCGAGGCCTCCTGTTCGCTCAATTGGGCGGTGACGGCATCGCGCTCCGCCGTGAGGCTGGCAATAGCCTCCTGCTGGGAGCCGGACTGACTGGAAGTGTTGATCCACATGGCAAGAAAAGCCAGCCAGCCGAAAGCGGCAATGACCAGCAGCGTAAGAGCAAGTGGCTCACGTAAGCGCTGCGAAAAATCTGCCATGCTTGTCCCCTCGATGTCATCGCCTGTGATCAGCAACGCGACAGGAAAACAGCGGTTCCGCAGAAGATCGGACGGCGAACAAATAACCCCGCACAGTTTTCACTATGCGGGGCGGATGACGATACCGTGTCGATTGACGAATTAGGCGACGTTCTCGGAGTAGTTTTCCGCGTCGTCGGGCTCGCGCAGCACATAGCCGCGCCCCCAGACGGTCTCGATGTAATTCTTGCCACCGGTCGCCACGGAGAGCTTCTTGCGCAGCTTGCAGATGAACACGTCGATGATCTTGAGCTCGGGCTCATCCATGCCACCATAGAGGTGGTTGAGGAACATCTCTTTGGTAAGCGTGGTTCCCTTGCGGAGGGAAAGCAGCTCGAGCATCTGATATTCTTTGCCAGTCAGGTGCACGCGCTGGGTCTGCACTTCGACGGTCTTGGTATCGAGGTTGACCGTCAGTTCGCCGGTGGTGATCACTGACTGGGCATGACCCTTGGAGCGGCGGACAATGGCGTGGATGCGGGCCACGAGCTCGTCCTTGTGGAAGGGCTTGGTCATGTAGTCGTCGGCACCAAAGCCGAGGCCACGAACCTTATCCTCGATGCCGGCAAGACCTGATAGAATCAGGATGGGCGTCTGCACCTTGGCGACACGCAGGGTGCGCAGCACCTCATAGCCGCTCATATCGGGCAGATTGAGATCGAGAAGGATGATGTCATAGTCATAGAGCTTACCGAGATCGACGCCCTCTTCACCCAGATCGGTGGTGTAGACGTTGAAACTCTCCGACTTGAGCATCAGTTCGATGCTCTGCGCTGTCGCGCTGTCGTCCTCAATAAGGAGTACCCGCATTATATTCCCCTTGTCATTCGTTCCTGCTGGAACCGTGGGA
>CAXBHD010000280.1:0-4161 GCA_963975335.1 uncultured Devosia sp.
ATTGTCGACCTCGGCGCCGCGCCAGCCATAGATGGACTGGTCGTCATCGCCGACCACGCAGATATTGGCCTCGCTGGCGGGCTTGCCCTGGGCGAGCAGCCGCAGCCAGAGATATTGGGCCGTATTGCTGTCCTGATATTCGTCGACCAGCATATATTTGAACTTGCGATGGTATTCGGCCAGCACGTCCGGATGTTCGCGGAACAGGCGGATGCATTCGAGCAGCAGGTCGCCGAAATCGGCCGCGTTGAGGGATTTCAGCCGCGCCTGGTAGGCGTAATAGAGCTTGCCGCCCAGGCCATTGGCGTAAGTGCCGCTATCGGCCACCGAGACATCCTTGGGCAAGAGGCCCTTGTTCTTCCAGCCGTCCATCATCGAGGCGAAGAGCTTGGCGGGCCAGCGCTTCTCGTCGATATTGTCGGCGTCGAGCAGCTGCTTGATCAGCCGGATCTGGTCATCGGTATCAAGGATGGTGAAGGTGCTGGTCAGGCCCACCAGCCCGGCATTGGCGCGCAGGATGCGGGCGCCGATGGAGTGGAACGTGCCCATCCAGGGCATGGATTCAAGGCGCGGCACCAGCTTTTCGATGCGCTCCTTCATTTCCCGCGCGGCCTTGTTGGTAAAGGTCACCGACAGGATCTGGCCGGGCCAGGCGCGATTGGTATTGATGATATGGGCAATGCGGGTGGTCAGCACGCGCGTCTTGCCAGTGCCGGCGCCGGCCAGCACCAGCAGGGGGCCGTCAATGCTCTCGACGGCGTCGCGCTGTTCGGCGTTCAAGCCCTGCAGGTAGTCGGGCACCTGCTGGCGCTTGAACTGGCCGGTAATGGCCCCGGCGGACGGGCGATCGAGGGGGTGGTCTGCACCGGGCATTGATAGCCTTTCCATCGCTGCGCGCCGGTCCAGGCGCAACAGCGCGGCGATTGACGAATCTTGATTTGTTCTCCTGCGAATATAGGGACGGGCACCGAGCTTGTATAGAAGGAGGCGCCGTCACCGATCTGTCATGTCCGTGTCATGGAAGTGTAGCCCTGCCAGCCTAAGGCACCTTTGAACTCAAAGGGGGACCATCCATGTCGCAGTCAAAATTTCTCGTCGCGCTGACGGCCACGCTGCTGGCCACGACGGCCGGCGCCGGCGCCGCCGAACATTTCAACCGCATTGCCAGCTTTCCAGTGGCGCTCAACGCCCCCGACGCCGAGTCTACCTCGTCGGAAATCATCACCGCCACCGATGACGGCATGACGCTGATCTATTCGGACAGCCCGGCCGGCGGCATTGGCTTTGTCGACATTACCGATCCCAAGGCGCCCAAGCGGGGCGGCTTCCTCACCATGGATGGCGAGCCCACCTCGGTGACCGTCATCGGCGGCAAGGCCTATGTGGCCGTCAATACGTCGGCGAGCTTTGTCGAGCCATCGGGCAAGCTGGTCGTGGTCGATATTGCCAGCCAGGCCATTGACGGCGAATTCGACCTGGGCGGCCAGCCTGACTCGATCGCCCATAATGCCGACAATACCATGCTGGCCATCGCCATCGAGAATGAGCGCGATGAAGACCTCAATGACGGCGAAATTCCGCAGATGCCGTCGGGCTTTCTGAGCATTGTGACGCTGACCGATGGCGCCGTGACCGAAGCAGGCATCAAGCGGGTCGAGCTTACCGGCCTGTCCGACGTGGCCGGCGACGATGCCGAAGCCGAATTCGTGGCCTTCAATGGCGCCGATGAAATCGCCGTGACGCTGCAGGAAAACAACTGGGTTGCCATCGTCGATGCCAAGACCGGCACGGTCACCGGCGGCTTCTCGACCGGCACGACCGGCGTCGAGGGTGTCGATACCAAGAATGACGGCAATATCGACTTCTCGGGCACCAACAAGGAAGTGCCGCGCGAACCCGACGCCATCAAGTGGCTCGACAATGAGCGCCTCGTCACCGCCAATGAAGGCGACTGGAATGGCGGCTCGCGTGGCTTCACCATTTTCGGCCGCGACGGCACCGTGCTGTTTGATTCGGGCAATGCACTTGACGTGCAGGCTGCCCAGCTCGGCCACTATCCCGACAAGCGCAGCAAGAAGGGCGTCGAACCCGAAGGGCTCGAAGTGGCCAGCTTCGGTGACAGCCAGTATATCTTCGTCGCCCTCGAGCGCGCTTCCCTGATCGCCGTCTACAAGGATACCGGCGCCGAGCCCGAATTCATCCAGTCGCTGCCCTCGGGCATTTCGCCCGAAGGCCTGATCGCCATTCCCGAGCGCAACCTCTTGGCCACGGCCAATGAAGTCGACCTGCGCGAAGATGGCGGTGTCGGCTCCCATGTCATGCTCTATGAGCTGGCCGAAGGCGAAGCCGCCTTTCCGAGCATCATCTCGGACCTGGATGCTGAAGGTCACCCGATCGGTTGGGCCGCCCTGTCCGGCGCCGTTGCCGATGCCGAAAAGCCCGGCATGCTCTATGCCGTCAGCGACAGCTTCTTGAGCACTGCGCCCAGCATCTACACGATCGACGCCACGGCCATGCCAGCCCGCATCGTCAGCAAGATGGTGGTCACCCGCGGCGGCCATCCGGCCCAGAAGCTCGATCTCGAAGGCATTACTCTGGACGGCGAGGGCGGCTTCTGGCTGGCCAATGAAGGCGATGCTGCCAAGCTGGTGCCCCATGCTTTGATCCATGTGAATGCCGAAGGCGCCATTGTCGGCGAAGTGGGCATGCCGGTTGAAGTGCTGGCCGGCCAGAAGCGCTTCGGCGCCGAGGGCGTTGCCAAGGTCGGCGACACGCTTTGGGTGGCCATGCAGCGCGAATGGGGCGATGACGACAAGGGCTCGGTCAAGCTGCTCGCCTACAATACCGACTCCAAGGAATGGGGCGCCGTCCGCTATCCGCTCGAGGCTCCTGCTGAAGGCGCCTGGGTCGGGCTGAGCGAAATCACCGTGCATGGCGACTTCGCCTATATCGTGGAACGCGACAACCAGATCGGCGACAAGGCCGCGCTCAAGGCGATCTACCGCGTGCCGGTAAGCGAGCTGGTTGCGGCGCCGCTCGATGGTGAACTGCCGGTGGTGAGCAAGGAACTGGTGCGCGACCTGCTGCCCGAGCTCAAGGCCGGCAATGGCTATGTCCTCGACAAGGTCGAGAGCTTTGCCATCGACGCCGAGGGCAATGGCTTCGTGATCACCGACAATGACGGCGTCGACGACAGTTCGGGCGAAACCATGCTCTGGTCGACCGGCGCGCTCTAAGCTGCTCAAGCGCATTATCAAGGCGGCCAGTCCCAACGGGGCTGGCCGTCTGTCGTTGACGGACCGGGCAGGGCAGAAGCGCGGGCACGGTCTGGCTGCAGCTAAATGCTTGCATGTATTGGCAACAATGGCGGGGTTGCGCCGCCGCTGCTCTTGCCTACACTCTGCGCCGTCAATCCGGGTGATCCTTGCGCTGTGCTGAACCGCATCTACATCGTTGTCGGCGTGCTGGCCATCATCGTGCTGGGCGGCGCCTTCGTCGCGCCCTACCTCATCCAGTGGGGTGACTATCGCACGCGCATGGAAGCGCTGGCCAGCGAGGTGCTGGGCACGCCGGTGACCATTCGCGGCGACATTGCCTTTGCCCTGCTGCCGCAACCGCGGCTCAACTTTTCCGATGTGCTGGTCGGCTCGCCCGAAGAGCCGGCGGCGACGGTGGACAGCGTCGACGCCGAATTCTCGCTGATGGACTTTCTGCGCGACAATTACGACGTGACCAAGCTGGTGCTGCGCGGGCCGGTCGTGGATTTCACCATTGATGAAAGCGGCCTGTTTGGCAGTGGGGTCAGCCTGGCCGGCGCCGGCAGCGGCGTGGCTTTGGGCCAGGCCAGCATTGTCGATGGCACGATCAGGGTGCTCGACCGCCGGATCGGCCAGAGCCTGGTCGCCAGCGGGGTCGATGGCGAGCTGCGGATGGGCGGCTTTAGCGGTCCGTTCCAGTTCCAGGGGGCCGGCGATTATCAGGGCGCGCGCTATGGCCTGCGGCTGACGGCTGCGGCGCTCGATGCCGCCGAGACGTCGCGGATCTCGGGCTTCGTGCAGGCCAATGACAACAGTTTCTCGTTCAGCGCCGAGGGGCTGCTGACCCCGGGCATGGCGCCCCGCTTTGATGGCACGATGACCTATCGGCAGACGCCCCCCGTGG
>CAXBHD010000281.1:0-4143 GCA_963975335.1 uncultured Devosia sp.
TACATACACGGCTCATGATCGGCCCGCCCGGCGCCGGAAAATCCATGCTGGCTTCCCGCCTGCCCTCGATCCTGCCGCCGCTCAATCCGCGCGAACTGCTCGATGTCTCGATGATCCAGTCCATTGCCGGCGAACTGGTGGGCGGGGCGATTTCCGACCGAAGGCCATTCCGGGCGCCGCACCATTCGGCCTCCATGGCGGCCCTGGTGGGCGGCGGCCTGCGGGTCAGGCCGGGTGAAGTCAGCCTCGCTCATAATGGCGTGCTGTTTCTCGACGAATTGCCCGAATTCGCCCCCGGCGTGCTCGACAGCCTGCGCCAGCCGCTTGAGGCCGGCGAGACGGTCATCGCCCGCGCCAATGCGCGGATTGCCTATCCCAGCCGGGTGCAGCTGATTGCCGCGATGAATCCGTGCAAATGCGGCCTGGCCGGCACGCCCGGCCATACCTGCCGCCGCGGCGCCGCCTGCGCCGACGATTACCAGGCCCGCGTCTCGGGGCCTTTTCTCGATCGCATCGATATCCGCATCGACGTGCCCGCCGTGACCGCGGCCGACATGATCGCGCCGGCCGCCGCCAGCGAAAGCTCGGCCGCCGTCGCCGCCCGCGTGGCCGCGGCGCGCGAGCGGCAGCGCCAGCGCTTTCTCGACCATGGCGCGCCGGCCCTGCATACCAATGCCGCCGCCGGCCCCAGCCTGATCGAGGCCCTGGTCAATCCCGACAAGGACAGCCAGACCCTGCTGCTGGCGGCGGCCGAGCGCTTCAACCTGTCCGCCCGCGCCTATCACCGCGTGCTCAAAGTGGCCCTGACCCTGGCCGATCTGGCCGGTGCCGACCGCGTCACCCGCCCCCATATCGCCGAGGCGCTGAGCTATCGGCTCAATTTCGGCCTTGGCTGACGCCGCCTGTCGCAGCCCGGCCGGATGCACGCAATCGTGCCGCCCGCTCTCCGGTAGCGGGAAGGCAGCGGCCGGTCGCGCCATCGCGATGGCTCCCTATTCGGCCGCTTCGATCGCCGCGGCGAGTTCACGATATTCTTCGCAATCGGTGCCGCAGATGGCCTCGACCATGGCGAGGCGCTCGCGTGCCTTGCTCAGCGCGCCGCTGAGCGCGTAGAGCTCGCCCAGATATTCGTTCGCGCCAAGATGCTGCGGGTCAATGCCCAGCGCCTTGAGGTAGAATCCCTCCGCATTGCGGTAATCTCCCGAATGGCGCAGCACATAGGCCAGCAGGTTGAGGGCATCGGGATCGTCGGGGCTGCCGGCGACGACGCGCTTGAGCACGGCCAGCGCTGCCGTCCAGTTCTGGTTGTCCACCAGCTCCTGCGCGTCATCGAGCGTGTCACCGGTGCCGCGGTCCACGGCGCCGGTGGGCGCCGCCATGGCCAGGCTTAGGGTCAGGGCCAAGGTAGCCAGTGTGCGGAAGAGCATGGTGACAACCTCCTCGAACAGACCGCCCCATATTAGCCCGCCTGCATGGCAGGCCGATGAAGCCTGTGCATAAGGCTGTGGACAAGTGTTTCACGTGAATCCGGCCTAGCGCAGGCTGGAATAGCCGCCCAGCACGCCGCGCGGCGACAGCACCACCTGCCACAGGCTGATCTGCCGCGCCCGGAACGAGGCGGCAAAGACGCTCAGATAATAGCGCCACATCCGGTAGAAGCGCTGGTCGTAGCGGCTCGACAGGGCCGGCCAGGCCGCCTCGAAGCGCGCCAGCCAGGCCATCAGCGTCTTGTCGTAATCGGCGCCGAAATTGTGCCAGTCTTCCATCACGAACAGCCCCTCAATGGCCCGCCCGATCTGGCTCACCGAGGGCAGCATGCCATTGGGAAAGATATATTTCTCGCTCCACGGATCGCCATGCGTGGTGCTCGAATGGCCCCCGATCGTATGCAGCAGCATCAGCCCGTCCGGCACCAGCAGGCTCCTGGCCTTTTCGAAATAGGCCCGGTAATTCTTGTAGCCGACATGCTCGAACATGCCGATCGAGATGATGCGGTCGAATGTGCCGTCCAGCGCCTGGTAGTCGAGCAGCCTTGTTTCCACCGGCAGATGGGCCATGCGGGCATTGGCCAAGGCAGCCTGCTCCTTGCTGACGGTAACGCCCACGCCCGAAATGCCATAGCGTTCGGCGGCAAACTGCAGGAAGCCGCCCCAGCCCGAGCCGATATCGAGAATGCGCATGCCCGGCTGCAGCCCGATCTTGCGGCAGATCAGGTCGAGCTTGGCCTCCTGGGCGGCATCGAGATCGCTGGCGCCCTGCCAATAGCCGCACGAATAGATCATGCGCCGGTCGAGCATGGCCGCGTAGAGGTCATTGCCGATGTCATAGTGTTTCTCGGCCACTTCGGTGACCCGCAGCCGCTGCAGGTTGAGCAGCTTGCCCCGCGCCAGGCTCCACATCACCGCCAGATCCCGGGGAAAGGCCTTCTGCACATCGGCCCGGATCAGGGTGAACAGGAACTGGTCAAGCGCCTCGGCATCCCACCAGCCGTCCATATAGGCCTCGCCCAGGCCGAGCGTGCCGTCGCGCAGCACGCGGCCCCACAGGCCATCATGATGGATTTGCGGGTCGGCAGGACCGGGGCCGTTGGGCACCAGGCCGGTCCGTTCAATTTGGCTGATCACAAAACGTTTGGCGGATTCGGACATGACGATGGCAAAGACTGGTTGCAACAGCTCGGCGATTCGACGCAATGACTGGGTATCGATAATGGGCTAAGGCTAACGCCGAACCAGCGGCCCGATCAAGCCCGTTTAGGGACCCTGTCCGGGCGGCGCTGCCAGGGGCGCGGATGAATGATAGCAGGATGACATGTCGCGAACGGGCGAGCTGGTACAGTGGAACAACAAGGGCGGCTACGGCTTTGTCCGCGACACGGCCGGCAATGACTTCTATGTCCATATTTCCAAGCTGGCCGAGGGCCAGTCGCGCCCCCGTATCGGCGATCTGCTGCGCTATGACATAGCCACCGGCCGCAATGGCCGCCCGGCGGCCATCAATGTCGCGGTCGCCAATGCCGCGCCGCTGCCCGAGCGCACCATGGCCGATATCAAGCGTTCCTCGGGCGGCGTGTCGCGCTACACGATCGGCCTGCGCGTCAGCGCCGCCACCATGATGACGCTGCTGATCCTGCTCGCCATCGGCACCGATCGGGCCCCCTTCTGGCTCGGCTTCACCTATGCCCTGATGGGGACCGCCTCGGCCCTGCTCTACCGCTTCGACAAGCTCTATGCATTGAGCGGCCGCTGGCGCGTCAGCGAAACCAATCTGCACCTCATCGACTTCTGTTTCGGCATTATCGGCGGGCTGGCCGCCCAGGAAGTCTATCGCCACAAGACGGTCAAGCCGCGCTTTGTCGCCACCACCTGGGCCATTGCCCTGGTCCATGTCATCGGCCTGACGGCGCTGGCCCTGGGCTGGATCAGCGCCGTCCTGACACGGTTCTAGTGGAACTGCGCCGTTTCGGTGGATTGGCCCATGGCCGTGGTCGCGCTCTTGCCCTCGCTCACCGCCATGGCCACCGCGTCGAAATAGCTGGTGCCCACCTCGCGCTGATGCCGCACCGCTGAAAAGCCATGCTTTTCGGCAGCAAATTCGGCCTGTTGCAGCCGGCTATAGCCGGCCATGCCCTCGGCCTTGTAGGCCCGGGCCAGCTCGAAGGTGGTGAGGCTCAGATTATGGAAGCCGGCCAGGGTGATGAACTGGTATTTGTAGCCCATGGCCGCAATCTCGCGCTGGAAGCTGGCCATCGCCGCCTCATCCATATGCTTGGCCCAGTTAAAGCTCGGCGAGCAATTATAGGCCAGCATCTGGTCCGGATGCACCTTGTGCACGGCCTCGGCAAACTTGCGCGCCTCGGCCAGGTCCGGCTTGCTGGTCTCGCACCAGATCAGATCGGCATAGGGCGCATAGGCAATGCCGCGGGCAATGGCCGCTTCGATCCCGCCCTTGAGCGTGTAAAAGCCCTCGGGTGTGCGCTCGTCGGTGACGAAGGGCGCATCATAGGGGTCGATATCGGAGGTGATCAGCCGTGCGGCCTCGGCATCGGTGCGCGCCATGATCAGCGTCGGCACGCCCATCACATCGGCCGCCAGCCGCGCCGCATTGAGCGTGCGGATGAACTGGCTGGGGGGCACCAGCACC
>CAXBHD010000282.1:0-4136 GCA_963975335.1 uncultured Devosia sp.
AGGGCCAGATGTCGCGGATCGTGTCCTTGAGGAAGTGGCCGATCGTATAGGAGATCGCGTCGCCGATGATCGCCCCGACAACGGCTGCCAGATAGACTTCCCAGAAGGGCAGGCGCCCCTCGGCGATGATGCCGCCGGCCAGCAGCAGGACGGGGGTCGAGGGCACGAAAAGCCCCAGGATGAAGACAGCCTCGCCGATGGCTATGGCGAAAATGAACCAGAAGGTCAGCCAGAAATTGCCCGAAATGGCGTTGAGGAACCCTTCGAGATAGACCGAGACAGAGTGGAAAAAGTCAAACATGCCGGTCCGGTCTGATCAGGCCGTGGCTGCAGGCCCCGGCACTGGTTGACTATGGGCGCCTGGGCGAACAGGCTCAAGCTTTATCCTCTAGAGACGTCACATGAACTCTTTGTTACATCACATGATCGCTTCAGGCCCCCGCCCGGTGGCCCCATTTTCCCACGCCGTGGAGGCCGATGGCTGGGTCTTCGTCACCGGCCAGATGCCGACCGATCCGGCAGCCCCCGACGCGCCGCTGCCGATCGGCATCGTCGCCCAGACCACGCGCGTCATGGATAATCTCAAAGTGGTGCTCGAGGGCATCGGGCTGGGCTTTGGCGATATCACCATGGCGCGGATCTACCTCACCCAGTTCGAGCGCGACTATGATGGGCTCAATGCCCTGTGGCCAAGCTTTTTCGATGCCGGCAAATTGCCGGCCCGCACCACGGTCGGCGTCACCGCGCTGGCCGTGGGCGCGCTGGTCGAGATCGATCTGATCGTGCGGCGTCCCTAGCAGGCGTGTCGGCCAGTCCCCGCGCAAGGGTCGCCATTCGACAGCCTGGGCAATATCGCCTCCGCAGCGGAACCGACTGCGGCGCCAGCCTGTTTGGAACCAGCAAGGCGGAGTGCGCCCATGGCCGGAATCGACAAGCAGGACGATCAGCTCAATTACATACGATCGGAGATCCGCGAAGAGATCGCCCTGCTCAACAACCGGCTCAATTCACTGATGTCCTCGCAGTCTTTCCTGGTGATTGCCTATGCCTCGACGCTGAGCAGCAACAATGGCGACTTTCACAGCCTGTTCACGATCGTGCTGCCGCCGTTTCTGGCCATTCTGGGCGCCGCGCTGGTGCTTGAGGCGCGCCCGAGTCTGAAAGCGGCGCTGGAGGCCATCGATAACTGGCGCCAACGCGAGGCCCAGTTGGTCAGTTCCTCGGCCGATTATGCGCCCTATACCCTGGCCGTCGACGATCGTTCACGCCAGGCGATCATGCGGCGGCAGCATCAGGGGCGCCACTTTGCCACCAGGGCACCGGTGATCATGCTGGTGGCCTGGCTGGTGCTGCTGCTCCTGCCTTTCGGGCTATTTGTCGCCGGCTAAGGCCGCCCGATATCCCGCAATGGCCGGCCAATCCGTCATCCCCCTCCTGCAGGGGAGGGGGATCGTCCGGCGCATCCTCAGCCGGCATAGGCCTTCACGTTCTGGCGCTGCTCGCCCAGGCCCTCGATGCCCAGATGCATTACATTGCCCGGCTGCAGCCAGACCGGCTCGGGCTTGATGCCCATGCCGACCCCGGGCGGGGTGCCGGTGGTGATGATGTCGCCCGGCTGCAGGCTCATGAACTGGCTGACATAGCTGACCAGATGGGCCACGCCGAAGACCATGGTCTTGGTCGAGCCGTCCTGGTAGCGGTGGCCATCGACTTCGAGCCACATTTTGAGGTTCTGCGGGTCGGGCACCTCGTCGCGGGTCACCAGCCAGGGGCCGATGGGGCCGAAGGTGTCGGCCGACTTGCCCTTGACCCACTGACCGCCGCGCTCGGTCTGGAAATGCCGTTCGGAGAGGTCATTGACCACGCAATAGCCGGCGACGTGGTCGAGCGCATCGGCCTCGTCGACATAGCGCGCCTCGGTGCCGATGATGACGCCGAGCTCGACTTCCCAGTCCGGCTTGATGGCGTTTTTGGGGATGATGACATCGTCATCAGGGCCGATAATGGCGCTGGTGGCCTTCATGAACAGGATCGGCTCCTTGGGGATGGGCGAGCCGGTTTCCGCGGCGTGGTCGGCATAGTTGAGACCGATGCAGATGAATTTGCCCACATTGGCGACACAGGGGCCGATGCGGCTGCCAGCGTCCAGCCGGGGCAGGGTGCTGAGGTCGGTGGCGCGGATTTTTTCGAGGCCCGCCTGCGAGAGAGTGGCCCCGCCAATGTCATCGACAAGGCCGGAGAGATCGCGGATGGCGCCATCGTCGGCCAGAATGGCGGGCTTTTCGGCGCCCTTGGGGCCGATACGCAGCAGTTTCATCAGTCAGGTCCTTGTAAAGCGGCCAGGTCCGGGGGCCCGGCAGGGTCGCGGGAAGCGCGATAATGGGGATGCCGGCAGGGCTAGCCGTCGGGGCGGATAATGCCCTTTTTGAGCAGGATATTGCCATAGAGCCGACGCTCGCCGGTCTGGACCACGGCATAGGCCTGCTTGACCCGGTCATAGAAGGCAAAGCGCTCGAGCGGGGCCACGCTCATCTTGGGCTCGTGCTGACGCACAATGGCGTCAAAGGCCTCCACGACCGGTTCGCGCCGGCTGGCGTCGCCGACGGTCTGCATGACGAAGACGGCCTCATCGACAAAGTCGTCGAGCGGCAGCAGCGTCAAGATGGCGTCGAGCACATCGGTGGCGCTGATCCCGTCAAGGCGCACCAGAGCCGGCCCGGCGGCATCGGCCGGATAATTGGCATCGACAATGGCGATCTCGTCGCCATGGCCCATGGCGCGCAGGATGCCGAGCAGGTCGGGGCCCAGAATGGGTGGAATGAGTTTGAGCATGATCTTTGGCCTCCTCAGCCGAAGGGAAAACTGTCGCTGTCGCTGCCCAGGGTCGCGCCATCGGCGAACAGAGCAGGGTGTTCGCGGGCAAAGGCAAACAGCTCCACCATGACCGCGTCGACATGGGCGCGGATGGCGGCGATGGCCTGTTCCTTGTTGGCCGCCAGGATGCCGTCAAAGATCGCCTGGTGTTCGGCAATGGTCAGGGCCAGGCGCCGCGGCGTGACGATCAGCCAGCGGGCCCGGTCGAGATTGGCGCGCGCCGAATCGATGATGTTCTTGATCTTGGTGAATTCCATCGCGCGAAAGATGATATCGTGGAATTCGATATCGAGCTGGTGAAAGGCCTCGGCGTCGTCGCGCTCGGCGGCGCCGCGCTGGGCCGCCATATTGGCGTGCAAAGCCGCGATCAGGTCATGGTCAAGGCGGCCAATAAACACGCGCAAAGCCTCGCTTTCGAGACCCTTGCGGATCAGCATATATTCGCGGACATCGGCAATGCGCACCAGCGACACCGTCGAGCCGCGCTGCGGGGCGATATCGACCAGGCCCTCGGCCTGCAGCCGCGCCAGCGCCTCGCTGACCGGGAAGCGCGAGACGCCCAGCTGGGCGCAGACCTCGGATTTGTCGATGGGGCTGCCGGGCGGCAAAGCCAGCGAGACAATGGCCTGGCGCAGGGCATTGGTAACCTCACTGGTCACGCTGCCGCGGGTCAGCGCGGTGGGAGCGGCCAGAAAAGAATAGGGACTTGCTGCCATCTTCATGCTAACATGTTAGTCAGAGCCGAGGTGCTTTACAACGCCCATCGCTGCAGATTGCCAATGCAATCTGGCGGGTAATGCGGGCGAGGTAAAGCGCAGTTGAGACCTGAAAGCGCGAAAGCAGATAGATGTCCGAAACCATGACCCGCCCGCAGCCTCGCACGCTGTTGCTCAATCCTGCCGACAATATCGCGGTGGCGCTGGCCAATCTGGAGGTTGGCAGCAGCACGCCGCAGGGGCCGGCCATCGTGCGGCGCGTGCCCAAGGGGCATAAATTCGCCATTCGGCTGATCGCCATGGGCGAGCCGATCTTCAAATTCGGGCAGATTATCGGCTTTGCCAGGGAGCCCATCGTGCCGGGCGACTGGGTGCATGAGCACAATTGCGGCATGGGCGGCGCCGATGGCAGCCTCACGCATGATTATGCCTTTAGCGAGGGGGCGGTGCCGCCCGAGATGATCCCGGTCGCCGAGCGCGCCACCTTTGAAGGCTATCGCCGCGCCAATGGCAGCGTCGGCACGCGCAATTATATCGGCATCCTGA
>CAXBHD010000283.1:0-4133 GCA_963975335.1 uncultured Devosia sp.
CCCCCACCCGACCCCTTCGGGGCCACCCTCCCCACAAGGGGGAGGGAGAACCGACTGAGAGTCTAGGGCAGCTCGATTTCCAAAGCCGCAATGAGCTGGTCGATCTCGGCGGGCGTGGTGTAGTGGGTGAAGGAGAGGCGCAGCACGCCGTGCTGCGGGTCGATGCCCAGCGCTTCGAGCAGGCGCCAGGCATAGAAATGCCCGCCGCTGGCCATGATGCCGTGCTTGGCCAGACGTGCGGCGACGGCGGCGCCGGGTTCACTCAGCGCCAGCGCGATGGTGGGCGCGCGCAGGGTGGGATCGGCCGGGCCGATGATACGGACCGAATTCTTCTGGCGCAGATAATCGAGCAGGGGCGTCGCAAGGGCCACTTCCTGGGCGCGCATGGCGGCGTGAGCGCGGCGGAACGGGCTCTCGCCTGGCACGGCGGGGCCGGCGATATCGGCGACGGCTTCGAGATAGTCCACCATGCCCGAACAGGCGGCGATCTGGGCGTGATCGGGACCGGCCGGGGTCAGGCGATAGCGCGGCTTGGCATCGTTGAAGAAATGGCCCTGATTGGGCAGAGCCAGAGCCAGTTCTGGCCGCACGGCCATGATGCCCTGATGGGGGCCATAGACCTTATAGGCGGAGAAGAAATAGATATCGACGCCGATCTCGGCCAGATCGGGCAGGCCGTGCGGGGCATAGCTGACGCCATCGATGATGGTGAGGGCGCCGACGGCCTTGGCGCGGGCGGCGATCTCGGCCACCGCATTGATTTCGCCGACCACATTGGAGCAGTGCGGCGCGGCGACGAAGCGGACTTTTGCATCGAGCAGGGCGTCGAGCGCGGCGAGCGACAGGCGCCCGGTCTGGCGATCGACGGCCCATTCGCGGACCTCGATGCCGGCCTTGGCCAGCTTGCGCCAGACGCCGCTATTGGCCTCGTGATCCTGATCGGTGACCACGATGGCGTCGCCCGGCTGCAGGTATTCGCCGAAGGCCTTGCCCAGCACATAGGTATTGGCGCTGGAAGAGGGGCCGAAATGGATCCAGTCGCTGGTGACATTGAGCGCCTGGGCCACCCGCTCATAGCTCAGATCCATCGCCGCGCCGGCGGCCTGGGAGGTGGGATAGACGCCATAGGGCTGCAGCTTGGTGGCGCGATAATAGTGGTCGAGCTTGTCGAGCACGGCGCGGGCGGTATAGGAGCCGCCGGCATTCTCGAAAAAGGCCTGGCCGGCGAGGGAGGGCTCGGCAAAGGCGGGGAAATGGGCGCGCAGGCGCACCGGATCGAGCGGCAAAGTGGTCATGGAAAGGTCCAGTCGGCGTGTTACCGATTGGTAGAGCAAGCTTGGACAAAAGCAAACCCCGGCTGTTGAGAGCCGGGGTCTGTCCGCGGTTGGGCAAACCTGCGGAAGCGCGATGCCAATCGGGGCAAGGTGGGCATCGCGGGTTGACGCGCCGCCGGCCCCAGCCCGCGACGCGCCGAACGCGATCAGCCGTTGTTTGGCATAGAAGGCGCCGCGTCATCAGCGCCGCCCATCGGACCAGCGCCGCGACCCTGATGGGGGCCCTTGTGGTCACCGCGACCATGCTCGCCCATCGAACCACGCTGGCCGTGCTCACCGCGTTCGCGGGGCTGGGGGGCGAGTTCGGCCTTCTGTTCGTCGGTGAGGCTGTCAAAAAAGGCGGTCAGCGACGGCTGGACGGATTTGAGGGCCTCGAGCTGGGCGGTCTGGATGGCGATGTGGGTTTCGAGGCCCTTGGCGACATCAAAGGCCGGGCGCTCGCCAGGGGTCGGCGCGGCGGGGCGCAGGCCGTCGACGGCAGCAGAGAAGGTCTCGGCGGCGGCCAGGGCATCGGTCTTGAGGGTATCGAACAGCGCCTGCTGCTCACTGGTCATGTCGACGGCATGGCTGAGGCGCACGAGGGCGATTTCCACCGCTTCGGCACCACGCTCGAAGCCGATAAAGCCGGCCATGCCGCGCGGGCCGCCCTGACGCTGACCGTCGTGCTGACGCTGACCAGCCATGGGGCCGGCGCCGGGCATGCCGGCCTCAGCGGCAGCGGGCGGGGCCGGCGGGGCGGCTTGCTGGGCATAGGAGGGGGCGACGGCCGACAGGCCCATGGCGGCGGTCATCAGGGCGACGAGGGCGGAGGTCTTGAGCGATTTCATTTGGAGGCTTCCTTTGCATGGGACCCGGACGCTGCCGGTATGCAAGCACCCTAGACGGGCTCACCTCTTCGCGACCTTGCGGTGACATGAACTGTTCGACAGGTTGGTAAGGCGAGGTGACCATGACTGATTTCAGGATCGACCCCTATCCCGACGATGCGGCGCTGCGGCGGCTTTGGTCGGTGGCCTGGGACAGCGCCGCACCGGCGTCCTTCCGGCCGGTCCTTGCCCGGAGCCTCACCCATATTGGCGCCTATGACGGGGACCTGCTCGTCGGCTTCGTCAATGTCGCCTGGGATGGGGGCGTGCATGCCTTTATCCTCGACACCTGCGTCGATCCGGCCTGTCGCCGCCAGGGCATTGCCCTGGGCCTTTTGGCCCGGGCCGCCGAGACGGCGCGCCAACGCGGCGCCGCCTGGCTGCATGTCGATTTCGAGCCGCAGCTCGAGCCGCTCTACCGCCAGGCCGGGGTTGGCGCGACAGCGGCCGGCTTGATGCGTCTCGGCTGAGCGTGGTTCAGCGCGGCCGCCAGGCGAGCAGGCGCATGGCGTTGAGGGTGACCAGAACGGTGGCGCCGGTATCGGCCAGAATGGCCGGCCAGAGGCCGGTAATGCCCATTATGGTGGTGACCAGGAAGACCAGCTTGAGGCCGAGCGAGACGGCGATATTCTGCCAGATATTGGCCATGGTGGCGTTGGAAAGGCCGATCATGGCGGCGATGTCGGCAACCCGGCCATGCAGGATGGCGGCGTCGGCGGTTTCGAGCGCCACATCGGTGCCGCTGCCCATGGCAATGCCGATATCGGCGGCGGCCAGCGCGGGCGCGTCGTTGATGCCGTCGCCCACCTTGGCGACCACGCGGCCCTGCGCCTGCAGTTCGCGGACGATGGCCTGCTTGTCCTGCGGCATCAGGCCGGCGCGCACATCAATGCCCAGTTCGGTGCCGATGGCGCGGGCGGTACGGGCATTGTCACCCGTCAGCATGATGACGTCAATGTTGATGGCCTTGAGGGCGTCAATGCCGGCTTTGGCGTCGCTGCGGGGCTCGTCGCGCATGGCCAGCAGACCGGCAATGCTGGTGCCGGCCAGCAGCACGGAAACGGACTTGCCGGCGGTGGTGAAGCCATTGATGACGCTGTCCAGATCGGGATCGATGCTGGCAATGTCAGCGGCGGCGCCGGGCGACAGCAGCGCGATCTCGGCGCCATTGACGGTGCCGGAGAGGCCCTTGCCGGCAATGGCCCTTGCGGCGGTCGCGGCGGGCACGGCGATGCCGTCGGCGGCGGCGCGGGCGAGGATGGCCAAAGCCAGCGGATGGCTGGAGCCGGTTTCGAGCGCGGCGGCGAGGGCGACAATTTCGGCTGGGGAACGGTCCACCGGATAGATGTCGGTGACGAGCGGCTTGCCCTGGGTCAGGGTGCCGGTCTTGTCGAGGGCGACGGTGGTAATGCCGCGCAGGCCCTCGAGCACGGCGCCGCCCTTGAGCAGCAGGCCACGGCGGGCACCGGCCGAGAGTGCGGCGGCGATGGCGGCGGGGGTGGAGATGACCAGGGCGCAGGGGCAGCCAATCAGGAGGATGGCGAGGCCCTTATAGATCCATTCATCCCAGGACTGGCCGAGCAGCAGCGGCGGCATTATGGCGACCAGGGCGCCGGCGATAAGCACGCCGGGCGTGTACCAGCGCGAGAAGCGGTCGATGAAGCGGGCCGTCGGGGCCTTGGATTCCTGGGCCTCTTCGACCAAAGCGACAATGCGGGCAATGGTGTTGTCGCTGGCATTGGCGGTCACCCTGATGGTCAGCACGGCATCGGTATTGATGGTGCCGGCAAAGACGGTGTCGCCCGGGCCCTTGCTGCGCGGAATGCTCTCGCCGGTGACCGGGGCTTCGTCAATGGCGCCCTGGCCGGCGAGGATTTCGCCATCGGCGGGCAGGCGATCGCCGGGGCGGACCATGATGATGGCGTCGCGCACG
>CAXBHD010000284.1:0-4073 GCA_963975335.1 uncultured Devosia sp.
CGCACCGACAGCGGCACCGTGATGGTCTGCCCGGGCACCGTCGGCCCCGCGCCGAGCTGGCCGGGGGCGATCTGCAGGTTTTGCCCCTGGATGGCCGCGGTGACATCGGCAATGCTCAGGCTCAGCGTTTCCAGCTTGAGCGGATCGACCCAGATGCGCATCGCCTTTTCGGTGCCGAAGGACTGCAGCCGCCCCACGCCCTTGATGCGCTTGAGTTCGGGCACGATATACTTGGCCAGATAGTCCTCGAGGTCGAGCGAGGAGAAGCGCTTTCCCTCCGAGGTGAGCGTCACAATGGCCAGAAACCCGGCCGTGGCCGACTCAACGGTCAGCCCGCCCTGGCGCACCAGGGGCGGCAGCCGCGGCTCCACGCCCTTGAGCAGGTTCTGCACCTCCACCATGGCCAGCTCGGGATTGGTTCCCGGGGCAAAGGTCAGGCTCACATTGCCACCCCCCGTGCTGTCAGCCGATGAGCTGAAGAACAGCAGGTTTTTGACGCCGGTCAGCTCGCGCTCGATTGGAATGACCACGGCCTCATTGACCGTTTTCGCGGTCGCGCCCGGATAGCTCGCCGAAACGGTGACGCTGGGCGGCGCGATCGAGGGGAAGCGCGCCACCGGCAGTTGCGGAATGGCGATAATGCCGAACAGCACGATGAAGGCGGCCACTACCCAGGCAAAAACGGGACGATCGATAAAGAATTGCGGCATTTTCGATACCTGGTTTAGGAGTGGGTGGCCGGAGCGGCCGTGGCGGCGTCCGGCTGGGCGTCCGTCGTCTCTTCAGCCTTGGGCGCGCCGAAAGGCACGCTGCGCACAGGCCCGGCCGCCGAGAGCTTTTCCTGGCCTTCGACAACTACCGTCTCGCCGGCCTTGAGGCCCTCGCGCACGATGTAGTTTCCCTCGACCAGCTCGCCCAGCTGCACGGGCCTGGGCCCGGCATTGCCGTCGCTGCCCACGACATAGACACTGGGCGCACCCAGGCTGTCGCGCACCACGGCCTGCTGCGGCACGCTGATGGCATCCCGATAGGTGCCGCGCGGCACCTGGGCCCGCACATACATACCCGGCAGCAGTCGGCGATCGGCATTGTCGGCCTGGGCCCGCATACGCACATTGCCCGTGCCTTCATCGACGCTGATGTCGGAGAACAGGGCCTGCGCCGCGATGACATTGCCGTCGCCCTCGCCGACCAGAATGCGGATCGGGATGCTCCCGTCCGCCTGCAGGCCGCCCGTGCGCGCCTGGGCGCGCAGATGTTCAAGCCGCGAGGCGGGCTGACGGATATCGATATTGACCTTTGAGATCTGCTGGATGGTGGCCAAGCTGGTGGTGCTGGTGGCTTCGGCCAGCGTTCCCTCCCCGACCATGGCCGCCCCGATCTGGCCGTCAATCGGCGCCTTGATCGTGGCCAGATCGAGCGACAGCCGGGCCTTCTTGAGCGCGGCTTCCGCCTGGGCCACATCGGCGGCGGCCTGAGCATGGGTCGAATTGGCCAGCTCATACGCCTGGTCGCTGATATTGTTGCTGGCCAGCAGCGCCTGCGCGCGATCGAACTCCGCCAAAGTCTGGCGCAGGGCCGCCTTGGACTTCTGCACGGTCGCTTCGGCACTGGCGACATCCGCCGCAAACGAGGCCGTATCGATCTGAAACAGCGGCTGCCCCTTGGTGACGTCGCTGCCTTCCTCGAACAGGCGCTTGACGATCAGCCCGCTCACCTGCGGACGGATCTCAGCGATCCGCAGCGCCGAGACGCGCCCCGGCAACTCGTCCCAGACCGTTAGGGACTCGGCCTTTACCGGCAGGACGGATACCAGCGGCGCCTGGATTTCCGTTGTCTGTTCAGGCGGCTGCGCGGGGCCCGAACAGGCAGACAGCAGAGCGGCAATCAATAGGGCCGGCAGGGTGATACGCTTGGAAAAGGACATGGACATGACTCGTATGCTGTGCGGACGCGGTCAGCGTGCTGCGGGATGGACGGGCGATCCGCCCAGGACACGGAAGATCTGGACTTCGTTCACCAGCTGCTCCAGCCGGTTGGCGGTCAAAGCCCGCTCGGCCGCGCGGCTGCGTTCCTGCGCGTCCAGCCAGACCCGCAGGGCGACCGAGCCGGCGCGATAGCGCTCCTCGGTCAGCCGGTCGGCGACCTGCGCCGCCGCAAAGGCCGCCTTGAGCCGGTGCGACTTCTCGCTCAGCTTCATGCGCGCGCTCAGCGCCGTTCCGGTATCGCTGAAAGCGGTCAGCAGCGCAGAGCGGAATTCGGCGACGGCGATCTGGTAGTCGACTTCGGAGACCTGCACCCGCAGTTGGCCGTCTTTGAAATTGAGGAATGGCAGGGTCAGGCCGGCACCCAATGCGGCGATCGGATTGGCCAGGATGGCCAGCAGATCGGTGCTGCTGGCGCCCAGATTGCCGGTCAGGCTGATCTGCGGATAAAGGCTGGCCCGGCTGTTGTCGACCGTGCGCAGGGCGGCCCGCAGCCGCAGTTCAGCCGCGCGCAGGTCAGGGCGTCGTGCCAGAAGCTCGGCCGGCAGACCAGCAGTGATCCGCACCGGCGTCCGGCCGGGCAGCCGCTGCGGCTCGGCGACGGGATTGGGCTGGCCGTTGAGCAGCACGCCAAGCGCATTGCGCAGCGCCACGCGATTCTGCTCCAGGTCGGAGAGGCCGGCCGCCTGGTTCTCGACTGACTGATTGACTTCGGCCAGTTCGAGATCGGTCGCCGCGCCCACCGCCGCCTGGCTCTGGACCAGATCCTTCGCCTTGCGGGCAATGTCGAGCGAGGCCTTGGCCGAGGCCAGGTTCTGATTGGTGAAAGCCAGCCGCCAATAGGCTTCGATAGTGGCAGCGACCACGGTGGTGCGGGCGCTCTCCACATCCTCGGCCGAAGCGCCAGCCTGCAGCTCGGCCACGTCCTGGCTGCTGGCCAGCCGGCCCCAGAGGTCGAATTCATAGGCAGCGCCGAGATTGAAGCTGAAGGCATTGCTGGCAGCGCCGCCCTCGCCCAGCGCAATGTTGCGCTGCCCGCTGCCCGTTCCGCTCAGCTGCGGCATCTGGCTGGCGCCAGCCATATCCGCCTGCAGCAGCGCCTTGCGCACCCGCAGCGTAGCGGCCAGGATATCGTTATTGTTGGCCAGCACCGTCTCGACCAGAATATCGAGTTTTGGGTCGCCAAAACTGCGCCACCATTGCACCGCAGCGACCGGCGCGCTGATGCCGGCGCTATCCTGCCAGCCCGGTGCGTTGGGCAGAGCAGGGCGCACATAGGGCGTCATGAGGCTTGAACAGCCAGCCAGGAGGGCAGCCGGGAGAAGAATACCAATGCGCAACAGGGTCATGGGCCACACAAGCGTTATAGAGGACGCGGAACCGATCGGTTCAACCGCCATCCACCAAGCATGTGTGCAGCAAGCGTCGATGAATCGTGCAGATTGTGTGCAGAAACGGGGTGCTGTCGGAGAGGATCTGCACGCGGCCTGCGCGAATGCGCCCGTCCCCGTCACGCCAAGCCGATCCCGTGGGGCGCCTCACTCTCTGGAAAGGGCCTCCACCGGATCGAGGCGAGCGGCGTTGCGCGCAGGCAGGAAGCCAAAGGTCAGACCGATCAGCAGCGCCGTCACACAGGCCAAAGCGATTGAGCCTGCTGAAAATATCATCGGAAATTCGCCATCGGCCTGGCCGAAGCTGGCGCCCACCACCAGTGCCAGCCCTTCGCTGCCTGCCGACTACACCCCATTCGATGCGGCCGAAGTCGGCATCCTGCGGCAGCAGGATGTGGGCAATGCAGTCAAGTATCGCCGCGTCGTCGTCGACAAGCTGGAGTCCATGGGCCTCACAGCCGCCGATTATCCCTGGCCCGCTCTGCTGACTGTTGCGCCGGGCTCACTTCCAGGCAGCCCGACCCAGCGCTGTCTAGACGCAACACCCGCAGCCATCTGTCCTTGCCTTCCCTTTCCGCGCACCAGTTGAGGCCAAAGCCCCGCCGACCCCGTGCGAGATGCGGTCATGGGTCCGCATCAGCCAAATGATACAAGGCCCGAATTGTAGAGAAATGCTGGAAAAGTGGAGCGGGTGAAG
>CAXBHD010000285.1:0-4051 GCA_963975335.1 uncultured Devosia sp.
CCGAAAGCCAGTGGCTGTGGCGGCTGAGCAAGAAGCACGGCTCCAATGGCGTGCTGGGCGATATCGGCGTGCATATTCTCGATTTTGCCGCCTTCGGCGCGGGCAGCGATTTTTCCAAGGTGTTCTGCCGGCTGGAGACTTTTGCCAAGGCCGAAAACAACCAGATCGGGGAATATGACCTCGATGCCAATGACAGCTTTGCCATGACGGCGCAGCTGGAAAACGGCGCGCTGGGTGTGATCCATGCCACGCGCTGGGCCACCGGGCATTTCAACGAATTGCGGCTGCGCATCTATGGCGAGCTGGGTTCAGTGGAAGTGCAGCATCGGCACGACTGGAGCAAGCTCTATACCTGCCTGGGCGACGATGCGGAGACCGGGACCTGGACCGAAATAGCGGTCGATCCGGTGCCCACCAATTACGAGCGCTTTGTTGAAGCGGTACGGATGGGGCGCAATCTCGAGCCCAGCTTCCGGCATGCGACCAATATCCAGAAAGTGCTCGATCTGGCGACGGTGACCGATCGCGACCGGCACGAATTGGCGGTCCGCTAGGCCTGGCCCAGATCCGGTCGAGCGCTGTCACGCGTTGTGGCAGGCCTTGGGACCAGGTGAGGGCGATCCGCACTGGTCTTTGCGGTGCGATCTGAAGAACTGGTGGCTCGCCCAAGGGCGGGCTGACTATTGGCAGCCATCAGCGCGGCGAGGGTAGTCGCGAGGATAATCTTGTCCATTTTATACTCCTTTCATCACCCCCTGATCGCCAAGTAACGGTGCGGGTCGGCTGTGGTTGCAGCATTGGCGATCACAAATGCTTGGGATTGGGCCGGCCGCCGTGCAACCCGTTACAGGGTGGTGAATTACTCAAGAGAGCATTTCCAAAGGAGCGTCTTCGACATGGGTATTATCTGGGCCATTATTATCGGCTTTTTTGCCGGCTTGATCGCCAAGTGGATCACGCCGGGCGACAACAAGCCGAGCGGCTTCATCCTGACCACGGTGCTGGGCATTGTCGGCTCGGTCTTTGCCACCTGGCTGGGCCAGCAGATCTTTGGCGGCGCCCAAAGCGATGGCGTGGGCTTTCTCAGCGGCATTATCGGCGCGGTCATCATCCTGCTGATCTGGAACCAGGTGGTCCGGCGCCGCTAGACCGCGGGGAGCGTGCGATCAAATGGGTGCCTCGCGGCACCCATTTTTGTCTGGAGCGGCCGTTGGGTCAGCTATAGCGCGGCGCGGGCTGGCCGTTCTGGGTGCCGGCAAAGAGCGCGGCGCGCGCGCCGTCATAGGTGGTCCAGAGCGTCTCCTCATGCACCGAGGGCAGGGTGACCTGTTCGCCGCGGTCCATGCCCGCCAGGCCGGCATCGACCAGCTGTTCGGCGGTCATGAAGACCGACCTGTCGAAATTGTCGATCGATATGCCGGCCGTCTCATAGAAGTCGGTCACGGTCCCGGCCGGCAGCACCGCCTGGACGAGGACGCCGTCTTCCTTGGCTTCGTCGGCCACGCCGCGGCTGAAGGTCAGGACGAAGGCCTTGGTGGCGCTGTAAAGCGCGCTCATCGGCGAGGGGAAAAAGGCCATTACCGAGCCGACATTGACCACCGTGCCGGCGTTGCGGGCCCGCATGCCGGGCAGGGCGGCGCGGGTGAGGCGCATCAGCGCGGTGACGTTGAGGGTCAGGGTGGCGGCGGCATCGGCGTCGGACATGCCGGCAGTGGTGGTAAAGGGGCCCATGCCGGCATTGTTGACCAGCAGCGCGATGTCTTGGTCACGGAGCACCTGTTCGACGCTGGCAATGCCGGCTTCCGTGCTCAGGTCGGCGGCAAGGCTGCGCACGGCAATGCCATTTGCCTGCTCGAGTTCGGCGGCGAGGGCGGCGAGCTTGTCGGCGCGGCGGGCGACAAGGATGAGATCGTAGCCGCGGGCGGCAAGGCGCCGGGCATAGACGGCGCCGATGCCGGAAGATGCCCCGGTGATGATGGCGGTCTGGGAAGAGGACATGAAGACTCCTTTTAGTTGAGTGCTCAACTAATTGGTGCAAGGTCCTACCCTTGTCAATGGTGATGTACTCAACTATTTTTTCGGCAGGAGATCAAGCATGCCCAGGCAAGTGCCGCCCGATGTCGACAGCGTTGAACCATTCAGCCCGATGAACTGCACGCATACGGCGCTGCGACAGGCGTCGCGGCAGCTGACGCAGGTCTATGACGATGCCATAAAGCCGTCGGGGCTGACCTCGGCGCAGGCCATGCTGGTCAGCCGGCTCGATGAGATGGGCGGGGCGCCCGGGGGCACGGGGCCGTCGCTGCAGGCCCTGGCCAAGCGCCTATCGATCCAGATTTCGGCGCTGACCCACGCTTTGCGTCCGCTGCTTCGCGACGGTGTGCTCGAACTGCATGCCGATCCCAAGGATGGGCGGATCAAGCGCGCCGTGTTGACTGCGCAGGGCATGCAGCAGACGCGGCAGATGTATGCGCTCTGGCAGGCGGTGAACCAGCGCATGGACGAGGTGCTGGGGGCCGGGACGGGCGCCCAATTGCGGGCCTTGGCGACCAAGGTGGCCGCGCCCGAATTCCTCGCTGCCATGGCCCCGCCGGACAAGGCCTAGCGCGGCTCTTGCCGCCGCCCCGGTCCGCCGCGCGATGCGGAAACGCAAGAAAAAGGGCGCCCGAGGGGGCGCCCTTTCTCGTTCAGCATTGTTGTGCGTTATTCGACGACGGTGATGCGGCCATCGGTATAGGGCGTGTATTCGCCGCCCTGCTTGGCGATATAGTCAGCCAGGACCTGCTCGAGCGGCGGGCCGAAGTCATAGGGGTTGTCGCCCTCGGCAAAGGTGCCGTAACCGTCGCCGCCGCCGCGCATATAGTTGTTGGTGACGATGGAATAGGTGGCTTCCTCATCGATGGGCGACCAGCTGTCGCCCGAGCCGACCATGACATCGCTGATGCGCTCGCCCGCCGGATTGGCCAGGGTGTAGCTATATTTGAGGCCGGCAACCTGGGGGAAGCGGCCGGCGCCGTTCTCGATGTCGCTGACGCCATTTTCAAGGGCGTCGATCACGTCGGCGCCAGAGAGATCAACGGTAGCCAGGGTATTGGAGAAGGGCAGTACGGTGATGACCTCGCCGACGGTGATTTCACCGGCATCAATGGAGGCGCGCAGACCGCCACCATTCTGGATGGCGATGGTCACGCCCTGATCGGCGACGCGATCGAGCATGGCATCGGCAACCAGGTTGCCCATCTGGCATTCCACGGCGCGGCAGGTTTCACGGGCGCCGTCGATGGGGCCGGTAGTGGTGCCGATGACCACACCCATGGCTTCCTCGATAGGCGCGGCAAGTTCGGCAAGCTGGCCGGCAAAGTCCTCGTTGCCAACCACCGAGGCGTCGATCAGGTAGGGTTCGCCCTCAGCCTTGGTGACGACGCCATTATCGTCCCAGGTAATGGCGATGTCGCCGAGATATTTGCCATACTGGTTGGCCTGAACCACCGGCACTTCGACGCCATCGGGATTGGTCACCATGGTGGGATAGGGACCGGCAGCGCCTTCGGCCGTGTTGGACAGCAGGGGGTGGCTATGGCCGCCGACAATGACGTCGACCAGCGGCAGGGCAGCGGCGACGTCCATGTCGTGGGTGTAGCCGATATGGCTGAGCAGGACGATCTTGTTGACGCCAGCCGCATCCAGCGCTTCGGAAGCGCCGCGCACATACTGGATCACATCGGTGAACTCGACATTGGGGCCAGGCGAGGCGATGTCCGGTGTGTCCTCGGTGGTGGCACCGATAATGCCGATCTTTTCGCCGCCCACCTCGATCACGAAGGAGCCCTTGATCTTGCCGGCCAGGTTTGGATCACGCGTCACGTCGAAATTGCCGCCGATAATGGGGAATTCCGCCGCGTCGATGAATTTCATGAATTCTTCCGGACCATCGTCGAATTCGTGGTTGCCGGTGGCGACCACATCAAAGCCCATCTGGTTGAAGAAGTCGGAGACGACCTTGGACTTGTAGGTGGTGTAGTAGAGCGAGCCCTGGAAATTGTCGCCGGCC
>CAXBHD010000286.1:0-4051 GCA_963975335.1 uncultured Devosia sp.
GCCGATGGTCATCACGTCATACTGGCCACCATTGGTGGCGATGTCGGTGGTGACATTCTGGCGAAGGGTATTTTCCTCGAGCACGACCCAGTTGAGTGCGATGCCGGTTTCTTCGGTAAAGGCGCTGGACAGACCCTGCATGCGGATCATGTCGCCATTGTTGACGGTGGCGATGGTCAGCGTCTGCGCCGAGGCGGACGTAATCAGGCCCAGGCTGAGCGCGCCCACGAGAATGGGTGTCAATTTCATTGGTATTCCTCCCAGTGACAGGCCGGGCAATTGTCCCGACCGTGGGCAAATACTCGCATATCATGCAGCAGAGTCAAGCGTGCCATGCGCAAATCGCTTGGCAGGGAGTCGGGCCCGCGAGGGCAAAGGAGAGATTTAGGGGTTTTCCCGCAAGGGCTTAGGGGAGTTTGAGCAGGCCTTCGGCGGTGCGCTCGTCGGTTATCAGGCCATTAACCAATCGGCGAAGCAGCGTGGCCCGGATGCCGGGCAATTTCTTGGCGCCCATGGCAATTGCCACGACCAGGGCATTTTCGCGCGACGGAATGGGGGCCGAGGCGACCCGCTCATTGGTCAGGCCCTCGATCAGCCGGCCATCGGCATCAAAGCTCCAGCCGCAGATTTCGCCGACGGCGCCGGCCTTTTGCAGCTGCCTGAGTTCGGCATCGGAGATGAAGCCATCGACATAGAGCGGCGCATCGGGGCCGATATCGCCGACGCCGACAAAGGTCACATCGGCCTGGGCCGCCAAGGCCAGGGTTTCGCGAATCATGGGCTGGCCATGCAGCAGCTGGCGCTCGCGGGCCGAGGAGGCGATGACCGGCAGGGGCATGGGGAAAGAGCGCGCCTTGACCGTGTCCGCCATGTTGAAGATGACGTTGTAATAGGCGGCCGAGCCATCGGGGGCGATATTGCCGGTGAGCGAGACCACCTTGTGATGCGGGCAGGCCATGGGGGTGAGCTGTTCGACCGCCGCCTTCAGCGTGCGGCCGGTGCCGATGGCCATGACGATGGGGTCGGGGCGCTTGAGCCAGCGCTCGATCTCGGTGGCGGTGGCCTCGGCGACGCCGATCGTGGTGGAATCGCTGCTCGGATCGGAGGGGACGACCTCGACCAGATCGAGGGCGAAGCGCGATTTGAGGCGGCTGGCCAGATCCATGCAGCGGCCTATCGGGTGATCGAGCCGGACCTTGATCAGGCCCTCGCTGACCGAAAGGGAGACAAGGCGCTGGGCCGACTGGCGCGAAATGCCAAGCTTGCTGGCGATTTCCTCCTGGGTATTGCCGGCGACGTAATAGAGCCAGCCGGCCCGCGCCGCATCGTCCAATCGGTTGCTGGAACTGTCCATTCGCTGCGCCATCCGGAATCCTGCATCGTTGCGCCGGGATTATTCGGCGATGCGGGGAGGCGCTGCAAGGCGTTTATCACGGGCTACACCGATGCGGCCGGCCGCAAAGCAAGCTGGCTGAGGGCCACGCGGATATCGCGCTCGGTATCCTTGAGATGGAGCCGCATGGCATCGGCGGCAGCGCGGCTATTGCCGGCCTTGATGCAATCGAGAATGCGCTGATGGGCCGCGATGGTTTCGTGCAGCGTATGGCCGCGCTGCTCATGGCCGCGGCGGCTGATGAAGAAGCCCTCGCGCAGCGGCTGGGCCATGGCCTCGAAGAGGAAGCCCAGGATGCGGTTGCCGCTGGCCAGGGCCACGGCCTCGTGAAAGCCGACATCATGGGTGTGAAAGCCCAGCTCCTGATCGTGGCTCATCGGCTCGCCCGGGGCGCCGACGGTGTCGCGCATGCCCTGCAGCTCGTTTTCGATGGCGGCAATGCCGGCGCGCGAGGCGCGCTTGGCCGCCAGGGTGGCCGACTGCACCTCGAGCGAGAGGCGGATCTCGACCAGGTCGAACAGGCCCTTGGGGTCGTAGTGGATGATCGAGGTAAGAAAATCGGCAAAGGCGGTGCCGTCGGGTTCGCGCACCACGGCCTTGCGGCCGCGGGCAATCTCGAGCAGGCCGCGACCCTCGAGCAGCTTGATCGCCTCGCGGATGGTCAGACGACTGACGGCATAGCGGGTGGCCAGCGCGGCCTCGCTGGGCAGGCTGGTGCCAGGGGGCAGCTCGGCCAGAATCAGGCGCGCCAGATGATCGGCAATGGTTGTCGCCGCCGTCGACTGATCGGCGGGTGCGTCGCCGCTGGTAGTGCTCACATCTCCTCCAAGATATCTGATACCTTTGCCTCTGGCAGCGTCGCTCAAGCGATCTTGGCAGCCAGATTCCTCCTCAGGTGGCGGCACGATAGCGGCAGTTCCCGCGGACCGCAATCGCCGTAGAACATGCATTATGCTTAATATTTGATACTCGAAAAAAATGCGCAAAGCCGGCAAAGCCGCTTTACAAGGGTTGTCTGATTATCCTAGGTTCCGCCACGTGGGCTGGGGAGGGCCCTGACGGCAGTTGCCGTCGCGCAGGAGGACTCCATGCAGATCCAGCAGGCCGACCATCTCCGGGTGAGGCGGCCGTAGCAGTATCTTTATCGGGTTGGGGCTCGTCGAGCAGTGCTGTCCAGCGAGTCGAGACGTGAAGATTTTCAAGACGCTTGCCACCGTACTGGCAGTCGGCGCCATGGCGCTGACCGCATCCACCGCGGCTTTTGCCCAGGACAAGGGCGCGATCGGCATTGCCATGCCGACGCAGTCCTCGCTGCGCTGGATTTCGGACGGCAATGAGCTCAAGGCCGCTCTGGAAGCCAAGGGCTATTCGGTCGACCTGCAGTTTGCGGAAGACGACATCCCGAACCAGCTGGCCCAGGTCGAAAACATGATCACCAAGGGCGTCAAGGCCCTGGTCATCGCCTCGATCGACGGCACCACGCTCAGCGCCGTGCTGCAGCAGGCTGCCGATGCCGGCATCAAGGTCGTCGCCTATGACCGCCTGATCCGCGACACCGCCAATGTCGACCTCTACACCACGTTCGACAATTTCCAGGTCGGCGTGCTGCAGGCCAATTCGATCCTCAAGGGCCTGGGCTATCCAGAGAACAAGGGTCCGTTCAATATCGAGCTGTTTGGCGGTTCGCCGGACGACAACAATGCCTTCTTCTTCTATGACGGCGCCATGAGCGTGTTCCAGCCGCTGATCGATGACGGCACCCTGGTGGTGAAGTCCGGCCAGATGGGCATGGATACCGTTGGTACCCTGCGTTGGGATGGTGCGGTTGCCCAGGCCCGCATGGACAATATCCTGTCTGCCAACTACTCGGATGGCAGCCGCGTCGATGCCGTGCTCTCGCCCTATGATGGCCTGAGCCGTGGTATCATCTCGTCGCTGCGCGGCGTTGGTTACGGTTCTGCCGATCTGGCATGGCCCGTGATCTCGGGTCAGGATGCCGAAGCACCGTCCGTCAAGGCGATCATCGCCGGCGAGCAGTATTCGACCGTCTACAAGGACACCCGCGAACTGGCCAAGACCACTGCCGACCTCGTCGACACGCTGGTTTCGGGCGGCACGCCGGAAGGCCTCGACACCACCACCTATGACAATGGCGTCAAGGTTGTGCCGTCGATCCTGCTGACCCCCTATGAAGTCGACGTCTCCAACTACCAGGCACTGGTTGTTGACTCCGGCTACCTCAAGGCCGAAGACCTGCAGTAATCGATACATACTCAATCTGGGCCCCGCGGCAACGCGGGGCCCTTTCCCGTACCGGAACTCGGCGCTATGCAGCGACTTTCCGGTGCCATGAAGAAAGCAGCCAATGACCAAGACCATTCTGGAGATGCGCGGCATCACCAAGACGTTCCCCGGCGTCAAGGCGCTGTCGGACGTCAATCTGGACGTGCGCGAGGCCGAAATCCACGCCATTGTGGGGGAGAACGGGGCCGGAAAATCCACCCTGATGAAGGTGCTCAGCGGCGTCTATCCCCATGGCAGCTATGATGGCCATATCATCTACCAGGGTGAAGAGCAGAACTTCAAAACCATTGCCGACAGCGAAGCCAAGGGCATCGTGATCATCCATCAGGAGCTGGCCCTGGTGCCGCTGCTGTC
>CAXBHD010000287.1:0-4050 GCA_963975335.1 uncultured Devosia sp.
GCACCATGCTTGGGGCCAGGAAGGCAAAGGCGTTGACGGCCAGCAGGATCAGCAGGTGATTGGGCGTCACCAGGACCAGCAGCGAAAGGGTGAGGGTTTCCGGCGATTCCACCCGCGAGAGATATTTCGTCAACACGTCGGTCGTCGCCCACAAAGCCGCCGCCGCGATGGGGATCAGGGTCACAAGGCTGAGGCCCTCGCTGCCGACGCCGGAAATGATGATGGCGCCGACAAAGCCGACCAGACCTGCCAGCAGACGGGCGGGAGAGGCCCGTTCACCCAGAAATAGCGTCGAGCCCAGGATGATGAAGAGCGGGCCGGTGGCCAGCAGCGTCACCATCTGCCAGATCGGCACGCCGGAGGCAAAGCCATAGACGAAGACATGCACCCCCAGTGCCGAGACAAAGGCCCGGATTTCATGCTGCAGCGGGCGGGTGGTGCGCAGCTTGCTGATGCCGATGCGCGCGATCAGCGGCAAAGCCAGGATCGAGGCGATGAGATATTGCCAGAACGCCATGCCGGTCGAGCTCATGCCATAGCCGCCATAGTCCACCGGGGTGGGGAGCGATGACTGCAGCAGGTTGGTGCCGGCAAAGGCAAGGCTTGCCACCACCATGAACAGGGCGCCGGTCGTGGCGCCATTGGGGGAAGTCGAGGAAACGTGGTTCATAAAAAGTCCTTTCCGTAACCAGTTTCCTCAGGGTTACGGGAAATCTCGCCAGCGCCGTGCCGGCTCCACAGGGAAGCGGACGCGGACGTGCCAGCGTTGGTCCCGTTCTCTTTCATCCGGACTATACCGTCGGCTCCGGAGTTACACCGGATCTGCTGACCCCAGGGACGTGAAGTCCGAAGGCGCTCGCGGGCTTGGCATTGCTGCCTTTACCGCCGGTGGGGAATTGCACCCCGCCCTGAGAACATTGCGGCACTCTATCGTCCCGCGACGATGAATATAGGGCAGGGCGGTGCCCCCTGCAAGCAGACACAGGGGTGTAACCGGATAGGGCATGCCGTGACGCCGCCCGGTTTACGCTGGTGTCACGGGCTATGGGCGGCCCCGGGTCACGCGGGAATGGGCAACAGTCGTCACGTCTTGCGGCCGGCGACCAGCTTGAAAACAACCATGATCAAGGCGATTACCAACAGGAGGTGGATGAGCGCACCGGCCACTTTGAATGCCAATCCTACGGCCCAAAGAATGAGCAGGATTATCGTTATTGTCCAAAGCACTGGCAGTCTCCTTGTGTTGCTCGGCCTATTCAATGCCAATGCTTCACATGGCGCTATGTTCCGGATCATGCGAAATGGATCGGACCGAACCAGGCAGCCGAGGGGGCCATGGGCCGCTGCCGATCCTGTTTCGGCCGTTCAGGCCCCAGTGCAGACGCCTGAAAGCTGCCACGCAGCAAGGTTCGCGCGGCAGCTCAAAACTTACCCTGGCCGGGTCTGCCCTGGAGCGGGCGGCAGCCATGGCTGGACCTCGGGGAGGCGCCAGCGCTCCGCCAGATTTCGCACGAGCAGCAAGCCCAGCAGCGCCACGATGGAATAGCCGGTCATGCGCAGCGACATGCCAGCATCAAAACCACTCGCGGTGACGGTATGCAGCAGGTTGAGCACAGTATTTGTCAAAGTGTGCGCGATCCAGCATGTCCAGAGGCTGCCGGTTTTGAGGAACATGTAGCCCCAGATCAGCCCCAGGAGAAGCTGCGGAAGAAAGTTCGTCGCCACCCCGACAGCCATCTCGCCTGGCGTACCAAGCATGCCCGTCAGGTACCACTTCAGGGCCCAGGGCAGGTGCCAGGCGCCGAACAGCACGGCCTGGAGCCAGTTGGCCCGCCAGAAGGACATGCGGGTCCGAAACAGCGGAATCATCACGCCACGGAACAATCCCTCTTCCATGAACGAATTGACGACATTGCCAAGCACCAACCACAGGGCGAATGGCCATCCGCCTGACAGGCCGGCCTTGGGGTCGAGCGCGGCAAACTGCAGCATGGGACTGTCGCGCTGCAGCACCAGTAACTCCGCGCCATAGCCCACCAAAAGGGCGAAAGCCGTAATGCCGGCACCGATGAGGACGCTCTCGCCGAGAGCACGGGCGTGTAGCCCGATATCGCCCAACTTCCGGTCCGTCAGGATCAGGAACAGCACGATCAGGGCAAAGCCGAGCGCCTTTGAGAGGATGATCTCCCCCAGTCGCTCATCCAGCCGCAGCACGAAGATGTCGATCAGGCGGAAGACCAGAGCCGCGCCGAGAAGCGTCAGGGCCGCAGCAATAGGCTGCCGGTTGGCGAATGCCTGGACCGCTCTCGCTATAGGGCGCATCGGAGGCTGGCCGATGACGTCAACGCCCTGATGGGCCCGGCGGCAGCTGCGGATGCCTCAAGCAAGAACACCGCCATCTAGTTCTCCTGAAATTCTATCCTCCTGAAAGGAAGACAAATATGGGCCTGCGGGTGTCCGGTCGACTTGATGTCGATCAAGTCAGGCGCACGATTGGTCCGAGGCTTTGCACACAGCCCCGATTGCCTGTCCCGTCAGGGGCGCTATCTGCCCCTGACAGTCCCGACCCGTTCTGGTCGCCGGCATCGCAATGACGACCAGCAGCCTTCTGCGCCTGCCGTCAGGGCAGGCAGATCTGGTAGGCAATGGGCTGGCCTGATGATCGCTCCATGCGCAAACAATGGCCTGGGCCACCGAGATGCTTGACCACAATGCTCTCTCCTGCTGCGATATTGCCAACATAATAGGTCTGCTTGTTGGCCATGGGCGCAGCGCAACCAAACCAGGTCTCCATGGCCCGGTCGATCACCGATTGATAATTGGCAAAGTAAAATAGGCTCGCGCCGTTGAAGTCCTGCAGTTGCGACGGCGTGAAGACATGCCTGTGCTGTGCGGCCCCAGTCCGGCCGGGCAGCCCGGCGGCCGTCAGATCGCCGCGACGCACAAGGCTTGCCCTATCAGCGAGAGGGCTTTTGGCGAAGGTCGTGACCGCATGCTCGAAGGCAGGGTGGCGCACCCGTGCTATGGCGCCATTGGCGCGGTGGACAAAGGCGGAGAGCAGTTCCACTTCACCGAGGAACCGGCCGTCAATGCTGAGCTGATGTCGGCTTGTCATGCGGGTACGCGAGGCCGGGGCCAAGCTCGAGTCAATGGTCAGGATATCATTGGCGCGGACTGCACTGGGTCCCCAACCGCTCAGCGCAGTGGCGCAGATAGCAGCATAGACTTCGCCACCGTCGGACGTGCGGAAATCGGCATCATCCAAACCCATGATGCGACCCAGCATCAACCAGTGACGATGGGCCAGCTCCTTCAGCAGCCAGGTTTCGGACAGGCCGGACGGCGTCAGGTGCGGCATGCCCAACAGGATGTCGGGTGCCAGCGCCGCTGTGACCAACTGATGGCGACGATTGTCCGGCCGGACGAGCCTGGTGACGGCACCCATCTCAGCTCGCCACCCGGAGCGCGCTGGCTTGCGGCAATCTTTCGGCAAGATGGTCGACGACATATTCGGCATCCTTGCCGACAGCCAGGAAGCGTCCCGACCCCCAGGTCCAGAGCCATGGCAGGCCAAGCACATAGACGCCTTCCACCCCGGTAACGCCTCGCCGCTGCACTGGATAACCCTTGCCGTCGAAGATGGGCAGCGCAGCATAGGACCAGTCAGGCGTAAAGCCTGTGGCCCAGATGATGCTGGTAATGCCCGAAGCCGCCAGATCGAGTGTCTCGGTCTCGCCATCGGGCTCCCACAGCGGCTCGTAGACGCTGGGCTCGGGGGCGGCGATTGCATGGGCGGCAATGTGGCGGTCGATCAGGGCGTTGATGCTGTTATAGACTTGGTCGGCCTTGTCGAGATTGGACTTGAGATTGGGTTCGAACAGCATCTTTCCGTCGGTAACGCCGCTCAACCGGCCGTAGAGCGCCATGCCCTCGAGGGCGAACTTGCGCAGGTCCAGATCGCGCCCGCCGTCCCGTCCGGTGAGATAGTGGTTGGTATCGTGCTTTTTCTTGCCCATGCCGTCATCGGCGATGGTGATCTCGTACTGACCG
>CAXBHD010000288.1:0-4029 GCA_963975335.1 uncultured Devosia sp.
TCACGTCGAGCTTGGTCGCATCCTCCAGCGCCCCGGCATTCTTGAACAGGATGCCGTGCTGCGCCCCCAACCCGGTGCCCACCATGACAGCCATTGGCGTGGCCAGCCCAAGCGCATCCGGGCAGGCGATGACGAAAACGGTGATCGTCAGTGTAAGCGCGAACAGCAGCGGCGATCCGATCCACCAGAACCAGACCGCGAAGGTGGCCAGCCCGATCACGATGGCGATGAGGACCAGCCATTGCGACGCCCGGTCGGCCAGAAGCTGTGCCGGTGCCTTCGAGTTCTGCGCCTCCTGCACCAGCTTGACGATCTGAGCCAGCGCGGTGTCGGCGCCGACCTTGGTGGCGCGGTAGCGGAACGTGCCGGTCTTATTGATCGTGGCGCCGATGACGGTATCGCCCAAGCTCTTGTTCACCGGCATCGACTCGCCCGTCAGCATCGACTCGTCGACCAGCGAAGATCCTTCCAAAACCTCGCCGTCCACCGGAATCTTGTTTCCCGGGCGGATCACCACCGTTTCGCCCTGAAGCACTTCGGAGGTCGGCACCTCGGTCTCCTGCCCGTCGCGGATCACCGTGGCCATCGGCGGCGCGAGATCGAGCAGCGCCCGGATCGCCGCAGAGGCACCGGCGCGCGCCCGCATTTCCAGCCAGTGGCCCAACAGGATGAAGACCAGCAGCACCGCGACCGCCTCGTAGAACTGCACGCCGGGAAAGAAGAAGGTCGAGCCGACGCTGAACACATATCCGGTGCCGACCGACAGCACGACGAGCACGGCCATGTTGAGGATGCCGTTCTTCAGCGCCCGCCAAGCGGCTACGAAAAACGGCCAACTGGGCCAGACGATGCCCGCGCTGCCGAGGAAGAACAGCCAAAGGTCCAGCCTCAGGCCGAAAGGCGGCACCGGGGGCGTGAACATGCCGCCCATCGGCGAGTAGATGAAGATCGGGATGGTAAAAAGCAGTGCCACCCAGAAGCGGTTGCGCATGTCGCGGACCATGTCGGCCATCTCCATGCCGCCGCCGTGACCCATCTCATGGGCCATCGCGTCCTTGGCAACGGGGCCTATCGCGCCATGCGCCGCGTGGTCTTCATGGCCGGTGTGGTCCATCTGGCAGATATGGTTCGGCATACGCTCTCCGGCGCAGTGAAAGCCGCAGGCGTCGATCGCCTTGCGCAGCGCCTCCTCGTTCACCACCGTTTCGTCGTACTGCACTGTCACACTGGCAGACGCAGGGTTCGCTTCCGCCCGGTGAACGCCGTCGAGGGCGGATACATGACGTTCGACCGCGAGATGATCGAGTTCCTCGAACAATCCGCGGACCTCAAGGGTCAAGGTTTTCAATGCTGGCTCCTGTCGATTAATCCTTGCGGTCGCGAAGGACCGTCAGGGGAATAGACGTTGCCAGGCATCGGACGTTACAGTGTCCGGCGAAAATCTTCGCAGGCACTGCCGCTGGTGTCACCCATGAGACGGTAACGCTTTACGTCCACTCGCGTCAGTATTTCCGTATGGCGCGCACTGGCGCAGGGTCGGGCAGCCTGGGACCAACCAATTGACGAAAAGCCAAATTGCGGAGTTTGAATTGAGCAGCATGACCAAAGCGAGCACTGCAACCCACAAGTGCTTTGCCCTCGTGCTAAGTGGCGGCGGGGCAAGGGGCCTCTCGCATGCTGGCGTACTCAGAGCTTTGATCGCCAGGGGCTACATCCCAAGCGCCGTCGTGGGCGTGTCGATGGGCGCGGTTGTCGGTGCTACGTATGCTCTTAATGACAAATGGTACGACGCACTCGTGGGCATGGATACCAGCGGGTTTCCGGCAACACCGGACTTTCGCGTGCCTGGAATGGCTGCAAGGATCAGGGAAATGCGGCTTGCTTTGCTTGCCGCGCGGGACATGTATTTTGGCTGGGGATCAGGCGCGCGCACCGAGACCTGGGGCCGCAGTGTCCTGTCCGGCCTGACCAAGGGCAAGAACCTGCAGGACGGCCGCATCCCGGCTTTTGTCTGTGCAACCGACATGCTGTCTGGCCAACGCGTGGTATTCGGCAAGGGAGATGCCACTGATTATGTCTATTCAAGCGCGGCGCTGGCCGGAATACTGCCGCCCCTTGTCGATGATCCGTATGTACTGATGGACGGAGCCTATTCCGATATCGCGCCGGTGGACGTCGCCAGGGCCACCGGCGCGGATGTCGTGATCGCTGTGGATCCCAGCCAGCGCGAAAACGCGACTGGCCCGAAAAACGGCTTGCAGGCGATGATGCGATCCATCGAGGTCTGCCAGTATGAACATGCGCGACTGCGTTTTGAGCAAGCGGATTTTGTGATCCGACCCGCTTTCAGCCAGACCATCGGCACACTGGAATTCCGGCAAAAGCGTCATTGTATTGCGGCAGGCGCCGTGGCGACCCGCCGCGCATATAACGACATCAGCATGCTGCTCGCCCCCTGATCGGCGAGTTGCCCCCGACGTGCGATTGCGCTCAGTTGCAGTCACCCAGGAAACATCCCTGCAAGCTACCCCATGAGCAGCGTGATCGGCGCGGTCGCGCCCAACACGATCATCAGCGGCGGCGCCGGGGCGGCGCTGTCCTGTCCGGACTCTCGCGGCTGACACATCGGCACCACGATGCGCAGGTAGGCCGCGAGCGCCAGCACGCTGTTGAGAATGCCGATCACCGCCAGCCACAGATAGCCCGCCTCGATCGCCGTACCGAAGAGCAGCACCTTGCCGAAAAAGCAGAAAAGCGGCGGAATGCCCGTCATTGACAGCAGGAACACCACCATCGCTACGCCGATCACAGGGCGCGCGCGGCCGAAGCCCCGGAAGTCGTCAAGGCTGCGTCCGGCGACCATGATCACCGCGAAGGCGCCGAGATTCATCGCCACATAGGCCGCGCCGAACACGATCACCGAGGGCAGCGCCAGCAAGCCTGGCCCCAGATCCACGATCCCCATCATGAAATAACCCGCCTGCGCCATCGACGAATAGGCCAGCAGGCGCACCTCGTTGCTTTGCACCAGCGCCGCCAGGTAGCCGCACGTCATCGTCATGGCGGCGATTAGCGCGACCACCATCGGCCAGGTAGTACCGACCGGTGGGTCGCGCAAGATCTGCGCGAAGGCGAAGATTGCCGCGACCTTGGTAATTACCGACAGATAGGCGGCCACGGACACCGGCGCGCCGTCATAGGCGTCGGGTGCCCAGAACTGGAACGGCACCAGCGCCGCCTTGTAGCCCAGCCGGATCAGCACCGCGGTCAGCCCGGCCAGCGCGATCAGCGTCCTGCCCGCCAGCCGGCCCAGCTCGGAAAAGAGCGTCGAGCCGGCACCGCCGTACGAGATGGACCAGCCGGAGACCCGGCGTTCAATCGTGCCGCTTTAGCCTCTGCGCCCGCGTGACTGCCGCGGCGACGCGGAGCAGGCCTTCCGCCTCCTGTTTTTGGGGGGAGCCGGACCAATCCTGCGGCTGACGATTTGCATTCTTTTCAAGGCTGTAGAAGTCGCTTACGTTTGGAAACAGAGAGTAGGCCTGAAAAGGAAAATGCCATGTGCCTGTCGGCCCAAGTCAGTTTTGCTGCAAGCGTTTTCCTTGTCGGGGGTGGGGCCGCCATTTCAATCGTGGCCTTCCAGCGCAACAAACGCTATCTCCCGCTTGCATTGATGCCGCTTTTCGCAGGTCTTCAGCAATTCACTGAGGGTTTCGTGTGGGTTGGCATGAACGGAAATGATCCCCTGACGGTCTTGTGGGGGGCAATGGGGTTCATCTTCTTCACGTGGTTCATGTGGCCGATATGGGTTCCCTTCTCGGTTTATGTGCTGGAGCCGGACGACAGTCCGCGCAAGCGATTGTTCCGCCTCATGGCGCTGATCGGACTGGCCTTCGGCCTGCTGCTATACATCCCGCACGGGCTCAACAGCGACATGGTTGTGGTAGAGATCAACAACCAGTCGCTGGCCTATGAAAAATCCATGTGGCTTGATTTCATGATGCCGCGCTGGTTGACCAACACGATCTACGT
>CAXBHD010000289.1:0-4011 GCA_963975335.1 uncultured Devosia sp.
CCCCCCCCGGACCAGCCGCATCGGCTTAGGCGGGCGCCGTCTGGGTCATTGAATAGACCGCATAGATAATGACGAACAGCACAATGATGCCGATCAAAGAACCGATCAGCACCCGCAGGTTCATCTTGCGCGGATTGGCCTGACGCACATCGGTCTTGGATTTATTGGGGTCGTAGGTTTCCATGAGACGCTCCATTATGCTCTGTGCACCAACGTGCCCCGGCTGCCGCGGTTCCCTCCGCCCTTGACGGAATGCCCCCATGCGCACAAGGCTCGCTTTGTGCTCCATCGCAGGATTGCTTGATGACCAATGCCGAAACGCTCACCCGCATGATCATGGCCGGCCAGGGCAAGGTTGCCGCCGACCTGGTGATCAAGAATGTGCAGATGCTCGATGTCATCACCGGCGCGGTCACCCTCACCGACATTGCCATCGTTGCCGACCGCATTGTGGGCACCCACGCCAGCTATGACGGCGACACCATCATCGACGGCACCGGCCGCTTTGCCGTGCCCGGCTTCATCGATACCCATTTGCATATTGAATCCTCGCTGGTCACCCCGCTCGAATTCGACCGCTGCGTCCTCCCCTATGGCGTCACCACCGCGATCTGCGACCCCCATGAAATCGCCAATGTGCTGGGCGCCGAGGGCATAAGCTACTTCCTCGACAGCGCCGAACAGACGGTGATGGATATCCGCATCAACCTGTCTTCCTGCGTGCCGGCTACCGGCTTCGAGACCTCCGGCGCCGCTCTGGAAATCGGCGATCTCGCGCCCTTCCGCGATCATGCCAAGGTGATCGGGCTCGCCGAAATGATGAATTTCCCCGGCGTGCTGCATGCCGATCCGGGCATTATTGCCAAGCTCGTCGCGTTTCAGGGTGGCCATATCGATGGTCATGCGCCGCTCTTGCTGGGCACCGCCCTTAACGGCTATCTCGCCGCCGCCATCCGCACCGATCATGAAGCCACCAGCGCCGCCGAGGCCCGCGAAAAGCTGGCCAAGGGCATGGCCATCCTGATCCGCGAAGGCTCGGTCTCCAAGGACCTCAAGGCGCTGGCGGAAATCCTCGATGAAAACACCTCGAGCTTTGTCGCCCTCTGCACCGATGACCGCAACCCGCTCGACATTGCCGAGGAGGGCCATCTCGACAGCTCGATCCGGCGCCTGATCGCCATGGGCCGGCCGCTGCACCATGTCTATCGCGCCGCCAGCCACTCAGCCGCCCGCATCTTCGGCCTCAGCGATCGCGGCCTGCTGGCCTCCGGCTGGCGCGCCGATATTGCGCTGCTCGACAGCCTCGAGGATTGCCGCGTCTCCGATGTGATCGCCGCCGGTCGTCTGGTAGTGCCGGCCCTGTTCGAGGCGCGGCAGCCGGTGGCGCCGGTGGGCTTGACCTCGATGAAGGCGACCCCGGTCAGCGCCGACAGCTTCATCACCGAGCCCCGGCCTGGCCAGAACAGCATTCCGGTGATCGGCGTGCGGCCCGGCCTCATCCTCACCTTCCGCGAAGAGGCGACCCTGGCCTCTACCGAGCGCGGCCTGCAGCCCGATCTCGACGCCGATGTCATCAAGGTGGCGGTGATCGAGCGGCACGGCAAGAACGGCAATATCGGCCGCAGCTTCGTCACCGGCTTTGGTTTGAAGCGCGGCGCCATCGCCTCATCGGTGGGTCACGACAGCCACAATATCACCGTGGTGGGCGCCAATGACGCCGACATGGCCGTCGCCGTCAATCGCCTGATCGAGCTGGGCGGCGGCTTTGCCGTGGCCGATAGTGGCAGGGTCACGGCCGAATTGGCACTGCCGCTGGCCGGGCTGATGAGCCTTGAACCCTTCGAGACGGTATCGCACGATCTGCATGTGCTGCGCGACGCCGCGCTGGCGCTCGACTGCGTCCTGCCCGAGCCCTTCCTGCAGGTCGCCTTTCTCGCGCTCCCCGTCATCCCCCATCTCAAGATGACCGATCGCGGCCTGTTCGACGTCGACAAGTTCGACTTCGTCAGCTGAAGCTAATGCGCGTCGCGCGCCTTGACCTTGCGGCGCGCGGCATGCAGCAGCGGCTCGGTATAGCCGCTGGGCTGGTCGGCGCCGTGCAGCGCCAGATCCAGCGCGGCGCGGAAGGCGACGGACTGGTAGTTTTCCCCCATTGGCCGATAGAGCGGGTCGCCGGCATTCTGCCGGTCCACCACCAAGGCCATGCGCTCGAAGGTCGAGGTGACCTCGTCGCGGCTGACCAGGCCATGGCGCAGCCAGTTGGCCACTGCCTGCGATGAAATCCGGCAGGTGGCACGATCTTCCATCAGCCCGACATTGTTGATGTCGGGCACCTTGGAACAGCCCACGCCCTGCTGCACCCAGCGCACCACATAGCCCAATATGCCCTGGGCATTGTTTTCGAGCTCGCGGGTGATCTCCTCGCGGCTGAGCGAGAAGGGCTGCTGCACCGGCATGGAGAACAGCTCGCCCAGGCCAGGCAGGGCCTCGTTATGGCGGCGGCGCTGCGCGGCAAACACATCGATCTGGTGATAGTGCAGCGCATGCAGCGTTGCCGCCGTGGGGCTGGGCACCCAGGCCGTATTGGCGCCCGCATTGGGATGGCCGCCCTTGGCCGCCATCATGGCCGCCATATCGTCGGGGCGCGCCCACATGCCCTTGCCGATCTGCGCCCGGCCGGAAAAGCCGCAGGTGAGGCCGATCAGCACATTGCGGTCTTCATAGGCACTCAGCCAGCGTTCACTCTTGATCTCGTCCTTGCGCAGCACGGCGCCCGCTTCCATACTGGTATGGATCTCGTCGCCGGTGCGATCGAGAAAGCCGGTATTGATGAAAAACACCCGCTGGCGCGCTTCGTAGATCGCCGCCTTGAGATTGGCCGAGGTGCGGCGCTCCTCATCCATGATGCCGATCTTGATGGTATTGGGCGCCAGGCCAAGCATGGCCTCGACCGACGCGAAAATGGCGCAGGCAAAGGCGACTTCCTCGGGTCCATGCATCTTGGGCTTGACGATATAGATGGCGCCGGTGGTGCTGTTGACCTGATCCTGCATGGCGCAGAGCGCGGTGAGCGCCGCATCCATCAGCCCTTCCCCGATCGGCTTGCCCTCGAACAGCACCGCATCCGTGGTCATCAGATGGCCGACATTGCGCACCAATTGCAGGGCCCGGCCCTTGAGCACCAGGTCGCTGCCATCCACGGCGGTAAAGACCCCGTCCTGCTTGAGCCGGCGCGTGACCTGCCGGCCGCCCTTTTCGAACGTGTCCTCAAGCGTGCCATTCATCAGGCCCAGCCAGTTGCGATAGACGCCCACCTTGTCCTCGGCATCGACAGCGGCCACGGAATCTTCGCAGTCCTGGATGGTGGTCAGCGCCGATTCAACGATGATGTCGCTGAGCCCGGCCGGATGCGCTGCGCCGATGACGCTGCCCTTGTCGATCGCCAGGATCACATGCAGGCCATGGTGCCGCAACACAATCTCGGCCTTGTGGCTGTCGCCGCCATCGCCATAGGCGACAAAGGCCTGTGCGTCCTGCAGCGTCACATCACCGGCCGCGGTCTCGATCACCAATTGTGCCGCATCGCCATCCGTCACCACCCGATAGGCGGTGACATCGCCATGGCTGCCCTGGCTGAGCGGAAAGCTGGCATCGAGAAATGCGCTGGCCTGGGCCACCACGGCCGCGCCGCGGGCGGCATTATAGCCCTTGCCCGGCGCCAGCTCGCCCTCATGGGCGATGACGTCGGTGCCATAATAGGCGTCGTAGAGGCTGCCCCAGCGGGCATTGGCGGCATTGAGCGCATAGCGGGCATTGGAGACCGGCACGACCAGCTGCGGGCCGCATAGCGTGGTGATTTCGGGGTCGAGCCCCTCGGTCTCGATGGTGAAATCGGCCGGCTCGGGCACCAGATAGCCGATATCGCGCAGAAAGAATTCATAGCCCTGCGGATTGCTGGCCACCGGCCCGTATTTGTGATGCCAGTCATCGATCTGGCTCTGCAGCAGATCA
>CAXBHD010000290.1:0-3989 GCA_963975335.1 uncultured Devosia sp.
TGCCAATTACGGTTCGTCCGCTTCGGGCGCATCGCTGGGCGACATCCTGGGCGCCGCGCTCAAGGATCGCGAAAAGGAATAGGCTTTGCCGGCAATTCACTTGCTCTAGGCAAAACCACGGGCCCGCGCTTCACAGCGCGGGCCTTTTGCTTTTTAACAAGGCCATGACCCATGCTCTGCTCTGGCGCCCCCTGACAGTATCCGATCTGCCGACCCTGTCGGGGATCGCTGCGGTCGTGCATCCCGATTTCCCCGAAGATGATGACGTCTTTGCCGAGCGGCTGGCCCTCTATCCGGCCGGCACCAGGCTGCTCGAGCTCAATGGGGTGGCGTCGGGCTATGTGCTGAGCCATCCCTGGCGCCTGGGCGAGCTGCCGGCGCTCAATGGCTTGCTGGGCGCCCTGCCCGAGGCCGCCGACACATTTTACATTCACGACCTGGCGCTGCTCAACAGGGCGCGCGGCACCGGGGCGGCGGCGATGATCGTGGGCGAGATCCAGCGCCATGCGCGCGCCCAGGGCTTTGCCAGCATGAGTCTGGTGGCGGTGAACGGCTCGCTCGACTTCTGGCACAAGCACGGCTTTCGCGCACAGCGGCCCAGTACGCTGGCGCCCGAACTGGTGGCCAAGCTTGCCGGCTATGAAGCGGCGGCGCGGCTGATGATCAAGGCGCTTGTGTAGTTACAGATTTGTAGCTACATTTGGCTGCGCCAGCGCGGGGGCGGCGGGTGAGATTTGGCCGGGATCCGGACAAGGCTGCAAGCAACCTGCGCAAGCATGGCATTGCATTCGAAGATGCCGCTCGCGTGTTCCTGGATCCCCTGGCCGTTCATGAACAGGATCGCATAGTCGATGGCGAAGAGCGCTGGCAAACGATTGGCACCCTCAACCACACCCTCATCGTCGTCGTCGCCCACACCACGCATGGCGACGGGGACGACGAATTCATCCGCATCATCTCGGCCCGAAAAGCGGAGCGGCACGAGCGTCGGCGCTACGAAAGCTCATGATATGGTTCATTACGAGCTTGATATGCTCAATCCACCCCCGCTAAGCGCAGAGCAAGAGCAGCGGCTCAAGGCCCTTGCCGATATGCCTGACAGCGCGATCGACTTTTCCGACATTCCGCCGCTGACCGATGACTTCTTCAAGAATGCCCAGCAGGGCACGATGTATCGGCGGATGAAGCAGCAGATGACGCTGCGGATCGACGCCGATATCCTTGATTGGTTCAAGCGCCAGGCCAAGGACGGCAAGGGGTATCAGACCGACATCAACAAGGCGCTGCGGGCCTATATGGTGGCGCAGGAAAAGCGGGCGGCCAAGAAGGAAGGCTGAGTGCGCTTGCCAAGGCGGCGCGCCGCGTCTACCTGCTGCACCCAGAGCGAGGCACCATGACCGACCAGCCCACAGCAGACCCGCATGCCCTGATTGCCGCCGAACGCTTTCGCCGGTCGCGCGCCCTGTGGCGGGGGCTGGCCTTTGTGGCGCTGGCTCTTGCCATCATCATCGGCCTGGGGCGCTTTGCCCTGCCCGATGGCGCGGCTGGCACGCATGTGGCGCGGCTGGTGGTGGACGGCGCCATTGCCACCAATCCGGACCGGCTCGCCGCCATCGAGCGGCTGGCCGAGGATGCCAGCGTCGCCGCGGTGATCGTGGCGATCAATTCGCCGGGCGGCACGACGGCGGGCGGCGAAGAACTCTATGAGGCGCTGGGGCGGCTGCGCGCGCGCAAGCCGGTGGTGGCGGTGATCGGCGAGCTGGGCGCATCGGCCGCCTATATGACGGCCATTGCCAGCGACCATATCCTGGCGCGGCGGCTATCGATCGTGGGATCGATCGGGGTGCTCTACCAGCATATCAATGCCGGCAAGCTGCTCGACACGATCGGGGTGGATCTCGACAAGGTCGCCTCCGGTCCGCTCAAGGCCGAACCGGATTTCGACGAGCCCATGACCGGGGCGCCGCGCGCCTCGATCGCCGCGCTGGTCGATGACAGCTATCAGTGGTTTGTCGATGTGGTGGCCGAGCGGCGCGGGCTGAGCCGGGCAGAAACGCTGGCGCTGGCCGACGGGCGTATCGTGACCGGCCGCATCGGGGTGGAAAGCGGGCTGATCGACGGCATAGGCGGGGAAGTGGAGGCGCTCGACTGGCTGCAAAGCGAGCATGGCCTGGCCGAAGGGCTCGACATCCGCACCGCCTGGCCCTTGCCGGAACAGGGCTTTGACCTGCTCGGCACCCTTTTGGGCGGGCAGGCCCGCGCTTTGTTCGGCCTGCCGGAGGGCCCCATCCCGCTTGACGGGTTGGTCTCGCTTTGGCAGGTTGGCAGCGCCCCTTGAGATTTGAGGGGCGATAGCCCGCCAATTGGAGCCTGGGATGATCAAGTCCGAACTCGTCGAGAAGCTTGCGGCAGAAAATCCTCATCTGTTTCAGCGCGATATCGAGAATATCGTCAATGCGATCCTCGACGAAATCGGCGATGCCATGGCGCGGGGCGACCGTGTCGAGCTGCGCGGCTTCGGCGCCTTTTCGGTGAAGAACCGGCCGGCGCGCATCGGGCGGAACCCCCGCACGGGCGAGCAGGTCGATGTGGGCGAGAAATATGTGCCGCAGTTCAAGGCGGGCAAGGAAATTCGCGAGCGGCTCAACCGCTCGTAACGGGGCCAGGGCTCCATAGGCACGCAAGCAATGGTTAATAAAATCGTCGGTTGGGTCGTGCTGGTCCCGTTGTGCCTGGGGCTGGTCGTGCTTGCACTGGCCAATCGGCACCTGGTGATCATCAATATCAATCCGTTTGCGTCCGGCGATGTGGCGGCGGCGCCTGGCTATGGCGTGCCCCTCTTCGTGGTGCTCTATGTGGTGCTGCTGCTGGGCGTGCTGGCCGGGGGCACGGCCACCTGGCTTGCCCAGGCCGGCCAGCGCCACCGCGCGCGGCACTGGCGCCGCGAAGCCCAGACCCTGAGCGACGAGCTGGAGCGGCTGCGCAAGAGCCAGCGCGGCCCCGCCAGCAGTGCCGCCGATGTCGACGATGTTTTGGAGCTGCGCTGAGCACCCCTATGGCCGACCCCCTGATTATCAAGATTTGCGGCATCAAGACGCCGGACATGCTCGAAGCCAGTATTGCGGCTGGCGCCGACATGGTGGGCTTTGTGCACTTCCTGCGCTCGCCGCGCCATGTGTCGGTGGAAGACATTGCCACGTTGATCTCGCAGGCGCGCGGGCGGGTGGAAACCTGCGTGCTGCTGGTCAATCCGGACAATAGCACGGTGGCCGAATTTGCCGCGCTGGGGCCGGACTGGATCCAGCTGCACGGGCCGGAAACCCCGCACCGGGTCGCGGCCATCCGCGCCGAGGCGGGCGTTGAAATCATCAAGGCGCTGCCGATCGGCACGGCCGACGATGTGGCCCATATCAGCGACTTCGTCGAGGCGGCTGACCGCATCCTGGTCGATGCCAAGCCGCCCAAGGGCGCCGACCGGCCGGGCGGATTGGGCGATACCTTCGACTGGGCGCTGCTCAAGGCGCTTGACCCATCGATCCCCTTCATGCTTTCGGGGGGACTGACGCCCGAGACCGTGGCCGACGCCATCAGGACCGTACGCCCCTTGGGGGTGGATGTGTCTTCGGGGGTGGAGAGCGCGCCGGGGGTCAAGGACAAGCGGCTGATCGAGGCATTCATCCGAAACGCCCGCGCCGCCGTATAAGAATTTGTGTGCCCTCCCCGCTCGCGGGGAGGTGGCCCGAAAGGGCCGGGTGGGGCCATGCCCCGGTCCGGCTCGCCTGGCTTTCCCCATCCTTGGCGCGCTGCGCGCCGAAGCAATTGAGGCAGACGTGGACACCAATGGCCTGAACTCCCTGCGCAATGGTCCGGACGACAATGGCCGCTTCGGCATGTTTGGCGGACGCTTTGTCGCCGAAACGCTGATGCCGCTGATCCTGGACCTCGAGGCGCATTATCGCGCGGCCCAGACCGACCCGGCCTTCAAGGCC
>CAXBHD010000291.1:0-3954 GCA_963975335.1 uncultured Devosia sp.
TGCAGCAGGTCGGCACGCTCAGCGGCGGCGAAACCCTGCGCGCGGGCCTGGCCTGCACCATTGGCGGCAATGCCCCGCCGCAATTGCTGATCCTCGACGAACCCACCAATCATCTCGATATCCATGCCATTGCCCAGCTGGAAGCCGGCTTGCAGACCTATGACGGCGCAATGCTGGTGGTCAGCCATGACGCCGATTTCCTCGCCGCCATCGGCATCACCCGCACCATCGCGCTGGCCGCCCCGCAGCAACCGTCTGGATGAACGCATTCTGAACCCGGGGTTCAGTCTCGGTTCCGGCAGGCTCCGCTATCTCTCGTGACATCGGCAACAAGCGCTTCGCCGGAAGCGCCGCCCCCAGGAGAGACACCATGAAGCGCACCATCATCACCACCGCGATTGCCGCCCTCATCGCCGTCAGCGCCATCCCCGCCATGGCCAATGATGTCTTCATCGATCAATACGGGTTCAGCCAGAGCGCCGGCGGCAGCCAGACCGGCTGGTACAACCGCCTCGGCCTGCAGCAGCGCGGCAACTGGAACACGGCAACCAGCCGCCAGAACGGCGATCGCAATATCGGCGCCATCGGCCAGCAGGGCAATTACAACCGCGCCGAAACCATCCAGCGCGGTAACCGCAACGCCACCGGTATCGGCCAGTTCGGCGACAACCACACCAGCGTCATCACCCAGGACGGCAATGGCAATATCGCGGCCGGCGTGCAGGTCGGCAATGGCTGCAACGCCAATGTCGTCCAGGGCGGCTCGGGCAATGTCACCGCCTTCGTGCAGGTCTGCGACTAGTCCCCACCAGCGGATAAGGCACTGCCCTGCCGCCATCTGCGACCATCGCCACCACAAGGAGTGACGCCAATGATCCAGCTTACCCGCGCCCTGCCCCTGCTTGCCGGCTTGGGCCTTGCTGCACTTGCCGCGACAGCCGGCCTGGCCGGCCCCGATGGCAGCGCCGTGCAGTGCGAAATCGTCGAGCATAGCCAGAACGACATGCGGACCATCGAGGCCTTGGTCACCAGCCCCAGCCCAGCCAGCGGCGACTATCGCCTGGCCATTGCCAGCCGGGGTAACGGCAATTCCTCGAGCATCAGTCAGGGCGGCGCCTTCACCGTCCCGGCCAATGAGACCATTGCTGTCGGCCAGATGATGATCGGTGACGACGCGCGCTACAGCGTCGATTTCTCGATCACCCTGGACGGTCGGACCATTGACTGCACACGGCCCGGCGCCCGCTTCACCTAAGGGACAACCTGCCCGCTGGCTGAACCGCAAATGAATGCCCCGCTCCGGCACGGTTCAGCCAACAGACCCTAACCTGCCATCATCAGCCGCACACCACAAACCAGGAGGACTGCCATGCCTGCCACCTTCATCAAGACCCTTGCCACTGCCGCTACAGTCCTCTTGATCAGCGCCGCCAGCCTGTCGACACCCGCCATGGCGGGCGGCCAGTTCAGCTTCAGCTTTGCACCGCAGGGCGCTCAGGAGCAGCAGGTGCTCGGCCTTGGGCTGCTGGCTCTCGCTTTGGTCAATGGCGTGTCCGAGCCGGGTGCCACCGTCCGCCAGAATGGCAATTTCAACAGTGCCGGTGTCAGCCAGCAGGGGCGCAACAATACCGGCCTGATTGTCCAGGAGGGTAATGGTCACCAGGGCAGTCTCGACCAGCGCGGCAACAACAACAACTGCGCCCTGTTCCAGTTCGGCAACAATAGCCAGGGCCAGTGCGCGCAGTTCGGCAACAACCAGTCGGGCGTGACCACGGTATTCGGCTTCTGAGCAGGGCGTCACCGCCACGGCGAGGCCGTGCCCCTTTACAGCCGCCCAATATATCGATAAATCTCGATTTATGGAATCAAATCAGGCCATCGACGTCTTCACCGCTTTGTCCCAGAGCACCCGCCTCGAGGCGTTTCGGCTCGTCATGAGCCATGAGCCCGAAGGCCTGGCCGCCGGGGACATCGCCCGTCAGCTTGATGTGCCGCAAAATACCATGTCGACCCATCTGGCCATCCTGACTCGGGCCGGCCTGATCGAGGCAGAGCGCCAGGGTCGCTCCATTGTCTACCGCGCCGTGCTCGATCGGGTGCGCCAGATCGCCAATTTTCTGGTGCAGGACTGCTGCGGCGGCCGCCCCGAACTCTGCACCCCCCTCATTGCCGATATCACCCCCTGCTGCACCCCCAAGGAGGCGCATCATGTCTGAGCGTGTCTATAACGTCCTGTTCCTCTGCACCGGCAACTCGGCCCGTTCCATTATCGGCGAGGCAGTCCTCAACCATTTGGGCGACAGCCGCTTTCGCGCTTTTTCCGCCGGCTCGCACCCCAAGGCCGCGGTGAACCCGATGACCCTGGACACCTTGGAGAGGGCCGGCATCGCCACCGGGGGCCTGCGCTCCAAGCCCTGGGACGAATTCGCCGGCCCCGACGCGCCGGTGATGGATTTCATCTTCACCGTCTGTGACGACGCCGCCGGCGAAACCTGCCCGATCTGGCCCGGCCACCCGATGACCGCCCATTGGGGCATCAGCGACCCGGCCTCCGTCAGCGGCCCCGAATTCAAGCAGCGCGCCGCCTTTGAGGACGCTTTGCGTTTCATGCGCAACCGCATCACCGCTTTTGCCAGCCTGCCCCATGCCTCGATCGACCGGCTGGCACTCAAGGCCAGCCTCAAAAAGATCGGCGCCATGGAAGGCTCGACCAACACACCCTCCAGCGTGGCCTGATTCATGTCCGTTTTCGAACGCTATCTCTCCCTCTGGGTGGCTCTGGCCATTGTTGCCGGCATCGGCCTCGGCCAGGTCGTGCCGGACCTGTTCGCCGGTCTGGCGGCGCTCGAAGTCGCCCGGGTCAACCTGCCGGTCGCCATCCTGATCTGGGCCATGGTCTATCCCATGATGATCGCGGTGGATTTTGGCAGCCTGCATCGCATTGCCGAGGAGCCCCGGGGCCTGATCGTGACGCTGGTGGTCAACTGGCTGATCAAACCCTTCACCATGGCTCTGCTGGGCGTGCTGTTCTTCAAGGGCATCTTTGCCGCCTGGATACCCCCCGCCGATGCCGACGGCTATATTGCCGGGCTGATCCTGCTGGGGGCCGCCCCCTGCACCGCCATGGTCTTTGTCTGGTCGCAGATGATCCGCGGCGACGCCAACTACACGCTCGTCCAGGTCAGTCTCAACGACGTCGTCATGGTCTTTGCCTATGCGCCGATCGTCGCCCTGCTGCTGGGCGTCACCGACATCGCCCTGCCCTGGGAAACCCTGATCCTCTCGGTCCTGCTCTATATCGTCGTGCCGCTGGCCGCCGGTATTCTGACCCGCCGCCTGTTGCTGGGCGCGGATGGATCTTCAACCCGGCTGGATGGCTTTATTGCCCAACTCAAGCCCGCCTCCATGACCGGCCTGATCGCCACGGTGGTGCTGCTGTTCGGCTTCCAGGGCAATGTCATCATGGCCCAGCCGCTGATCATCGCGCTCATCGCCGTGCCCCTGCTGATCCAGTCCTATGGCATTTTCGCCATCGCCTATGGCGCGGCCTGGGCACTGCGCATCCCGCATCGTATCGCGGCCCCCTGCGCCATGATCGGCACCTCCAACTTCTTTGAACTGGCGGTGGCCGTGGCCATCAGCCTTTATGGTCTGTCCTCGGCCGCCGCTTTGGCCACCGTGGTCGGCGTGCTGGTGGAAGTGCCGGTCATGCTCTCGTTGGTAGCGCTGGCCAACCGGACCCGCTCTGCCTTTGACGACAATGCCGCCCGCAACCCCAAGGAGAAGCCGGCCCAATGACCGTCACCATCTATCACAATCCCGAATGCGGCACCTCGCGCAACACCCTGGCCATGATCCGCCAGTCCGGTGTCGAGCCGATCGTCATCGACTATCGCAGCCATCCGCCCACTCGCGCCCGCCTCGTGCAGCTGATTGCCGATGCGGGCCTGACGG
>CAXBHD010000292.1:0-3809 GCA_963975335.1 uncultured Devosia sp.
ACTCTCGAGCTCGACCCAGACCGAAATCAACCTGCCCTTCATCACCGCCGACGCCTCGGGCCCCAAGCATCTGACGCTCAAGCTCAGCCGCTCGAAGCTGGAAAGCCTCGTCGATGACCTGATCCAGAAGACCATCGAGCCGTGCAAGATGGCCATGAAGGATGCCGGCGTCACCGCCGCGCAGATCGACGAAGTCGTGCTGGTGGGCGGCATGAGCCGCATGCCCAAGGTGCAGGAAATCGTCAAGCAGCTGTTCGGCAAGGAGCCCCACAAGGGCGTCAACCCGGATGAAGTCGTCGCGCTCGGCGCGGCCATTCAGGCCGGCGTGCTGCAGGGCGACGTCAAGGATGTGCTGCTGCTCGATGTGACGCCGCTGAGCCTGGGCATCGAGACCCTGGGTGGCGTCTTCACCCGGCTGATCGACCGCAACACGACCATTCCGACCAAGAAGAGCCAGACCTTCTCGACCGCCGAGGACAATCAGAGCGCCGTGACGATCCGGGTGTTCCAGGGCGAGCGCGAAATGGCTGCCAACAACAAGCTGCTGGGCAATTTCGACCTGGCCGGCATCCCGCCGGCACCACGCGGCGTGCCGCAGGTGGAAGTGACCTTTGACATTGACGCCAATGGCATCGTGCAGGTTTCGGCCAAGGACAAGGGCACCGGCAAGGAGCAGCAGATCCGCATCCAGGCCTCGGGCGGCCTCAGCGACGCCGATATCGAAGCCATGGTCAAGGAAGCCGAGCTCAATGCCGATGCCGACAAGCGCAAGCGCGAAGCGGTGGAAGCCAAGAACCAGGGCGAGAGCCTGATCCACTCGACCGAAAAGTCGCTCAGCGAATATGCCGACAAGGTGTCGGCTGAGGACAAGGCCGCCATCGAGACCGCCATTGGCGAGCTCAAGGCGGTGATCGAAGGCGACGATGCCGAGCTGATCAAGGAAAAGACCGACGCGCTCGGCCAGGCCGCGATGAAGCTGGGCGAGGCCATGTACAAGGCCAGCCAGGCTGAAGCCGAAGCCAAGGCCAATGGCTCGGATGCCGACGGCGATGACGACGTGGTCGATGCCGATTTCGAGGAAGTCAGCGACGACGACGACAAGAAGTCCGCTTAAGCGGCTTCAAAGCACCAGATAAAGGGGTCCGGCAGCAGCCGGGCCCCTTTTTGTTTGAAAGGGAAGTGGTTATGGTGATCCATGAACATTCCAGACCCCCAAACTTTCACCGACCCCGACAAGCTGCGCAAGCTGATGGCCAATGCTGTCCGGCTTGGCTATGACGACTTGGCGTTTCAATGCAAAATGCGCATCGCCGAACTGGTCGGTGCCGCCCATAATGAAAACGATATCGAGCGCGAATTCTGGACCGGCCTGGCCGCGGCCGAAGAGTTGCGCACCGCCGACAATGGCCGCGTGACGCGGCTGGTCAAGGTGCGCGCCAAGCACAAGCGCGTCGGCGCCGAAAAGGTGCTGAGCGACCAGATGATGGAAGAAGCGCTCAGCGACGGCTTTGACAAGCTGGTCGAGCATGGCCGGGGCGACCTGACCGGCGAAGCCATTGTCATGCGCCACGAAGACAGCTTCAGCGTCGATGTGGTCAATGCCGCGCGCAAGAAGCTGATGGACAAGGGCGTTGCCGTCGCCGACGTGGCCGGCTGACCACTCAGCCCGCTGGCCGCAGCCCTGGGCGCGGCCAGTCCGGCACAGTGGTGCCGCGGCCGTCAAGCCGGCACCATTCCACCCTCCGCCAATCGGTGTGGCCTTGCCGGGCCCGGCGCCTTCCCCTTCGCCTTGGCGCGAGGGGCCGGCGGACGAGGTTTCACGTGAATCCGAGCCGCCGCCGCGACAGGCTGCCGCAAAATCTTCTTGATTGAGCCCAATTGCGGGCTGGTTCCCCCTGTCCAAGGAGGGAACCAACCCACAGGGCTTTCCATGACCGATAGCATTCCCCCAGATGGCCCGTTGCCGGAATCGATCGGCCGGCTGGCCGAGCTGATCGGCGGCGACCCGCTCGCCGGGCTCGACGCCGATATGGCGGCAGTGCTGGCCATGCTGGAGCAGCTGGGTGCCCGGCCGCTCGAGACCCTGTCGCCGGAGGTGGCCCGGCGCCAGCCGACCCTGGCCGATGCCGTGGCAGCGCTGATGGCGCGGGCGGGTGCAGGCGCCGGCGATGATGGCGTGGCCAGCGAGGATGTGACAATCGCGGGATCCGCGGGCGATCTGGCCGCCCGGATCTACCGGCCGGCCGCTCTTCTGCCCCGGCTCAATCCCCTGGTGCTCTATTTTCATGGCGGTGGCTTCGTCACCGGCGATCTCGACAGCCATGACGGCTCCGCCCGGGCCCTGGCGCGGCGAACGGGCGCCATCGTGCTGTCGGTGGCCTATCGCCTGGCCCCGGAAAATCCCTGGCCGTCGGCGCATGACGATGCCTGGGCCGCCTGGGCCTGGCTGGGCAGCCAGGCCCATCGCCTGGCCGGCGATCCCCGCCGCATGGCGGTGGCTGGCGAAGATGCCGGCGCCAATCTGGCGGCCCATGTCGCCCTGCGCGCCCGCGATGGCCGCAGCCATCGGCCGCTGCACCAGATCCTGATCCACCCCATGGCCGGGACCGATCTTACGGCCCCTTCCTATGGCGAGACCCTGCGGCTGCGCCTCTTGGGCATGCCGGCAATGCGCTGGCGCCTGCGGCAGATTTTGGCCGATGGCCCGCCCGAAAGCGAGCCGCTGCTCCAGCTGGCCAAGCGGACTGACCTGGCCGGGCTCGCCCCGACGACGATCATCCTGGCGCAGATCGACCCGCTGCGCTCGGAGGGCCAGGCGCTGGCCGAAGCCCTGCAGCAGGCCGGCGTGCCGGTCACCTGCTCGATCTATGAAGGGGTAGGGCAGGGATTTTTCGGGCAGGGCGGGGTCGTCACCCGGGCCCTGTTCGCCCAGGGGGAAGTGGGCGATGCCCTGACCCGCGCCTTCGCAGTCCCGGTCCGTTAGCCAAAGCCCATCAGCCATGTTGAAGACCGGGCCGGCTCTTGCTAGAGAGCGGGTCATGAAATGTCCCGGCAGCTTTATTGTCCTATCCTGGCGCTGGAAGCGGCAGATGCGGGGGGTGAAGAGCAGAGTTGCGCCCCATACCCCTTGCGGGCCGCGGGGTCGATTGCCATCTAGGGGCTAGGTTTGGTCGGGCGCGCCTGTCGCGACCGGCAATGCATTGGAGACGTGCTTCTTGTCCAAACGCGATTTCTATGAAGTGCTCGGCGTCGACAAGGGCGCCGATGACGCTACGCTCAAGAGCGCCTACCGCAAGCTGGCCATGGCCCATCACCCGGATCGCAATCCGGGCAATGATGCCGCCGAGGCCAAGTTCAAGGAAATCAGCGAGGCCTATGACACGCTCAAGGACGGCCAGAAGCGGGCCGCCTATGACCGGTTCGGCCATGCCGCCTTCGAAAATGGCGGCGGACGCGGCCCGGCCGGCTTCGGGCCGGAATTCACCTCCTCGATGTCCGATATCTTTGACGATATCTTTGGTGACTTCATGGGGGGCGGCGGTGGCCGGCGCGGTGGCGGCGGTGCGGCCAAGCTGCGTGGCAGCGACCTGCGCTATAATCTCGAGATCAGCCTGGAAGAGAGCTTTGAGGGCCGCACCGTCGAGATCGACGTGCCGACCCTGGTGGGCTGCAATACCTGCGACGGCTCGGGCGCCAAGCCCGGCACCGGCACCCATACCTGCCGGCAGTGCAATGGCCATGGCAAGGTGCGCGCGGCGCAGGGCTTTTTCACCATTGAGCGGACCTGCCCGGTCTGCCAGGGGCGCGGC
>CAXBHD010000293.1:0-3807 GCA_963975335.1 uncultured Devosia sp.
GTGACCGAATTCATCTTTTTCATCAACCAGGTGGTGATTTCCGGCGCCGTGCTGGGCTGCATCTATGCGCTGGGGGCGGTCGGCATTACGCTGATTTTCGGCATTCTGCGCTTTGCCCATTTTGCCCATTCCGAACTGATGACCTCGGGGGCATTCTTCGCCTTCCTGCTGGCGGCGCTATTTGCCAGCTGGGGCGTGGTCACCCCGATCCCGATGGGTTTTGTGGTCTTGCCGCTGGCCATGGTGCTGTCGGCCGGGCTGGCGCTGGGCATCGACAAGGGCTTTTATGCGCCGCTGCGCCAGCGCGGCGCCAAGCCGGTCATCCTGCTGATTGCCTCGATCGGGGTTACCCTGATGATCCAGGGCCTGATCCGGCTGTTCTTCGGGGCCGGCAGCTATTCGTTCTTTGAGACCGAAACCAAGGACGTGTTCCGCGTGGATACGAGCTTTTTGGGCTCGACCCGGCCGCTGGTGATCACCGAACCGCAGCTGCTGATGATCATCGTGACGGTGATCTCAGTGCTGGCGCTGCACTTCTTTCTCACCCGCTCGCGGCTGGGCAAGGCGATGCGCGCCATGGCCGACAATGCCGACCTGGCGCAGGTCTCGGGTATCAATACCGCGCTCGTCGTGCGGGTGACCTGGATCGTGGCGGGGGCCCTGGCCTGCATGGCCGGCACCATGCTGGCGCTGGATGTGACGCTCAAGCCGGACCTGGCCTTCAACATCATCATCCCCATCTTTGCGGCTGCCATTGTCGGTGGCCTGGGCCAGGCCTATGGCGCCATTGCCGGGGGCCTGCTGATCGGCTTTGCCGAATCGCTGGCCGTGTTCAACTGGACCATGGTGCTGCGCCCGCTCAACGGCGTGCTGCCGGATTGGGCGCAATTGCCCGCAACGCTGGCGCTGGTGCCCACCGAATACAAGCTGACCGTGGCCTTCGTCATCCTCGTCGTGGTGCTGCTGGTGCGGCCCACCGGCATCTTCAAGGGAGCCTCGTCATGATCGCGCGCTCGCTGAGCCTGTTTGCCGGCCTTTTCGCGCTGATCCTGGTGGTTGGCTGGCTGATGGGCGTGCCGTTTACCTCATCGCGCCTCGTCGAGGCCACTGCCTATGCGCTGATCGCGCTTGGCCTCAATATCCAGTGGGGCTATGGCGGGCTGTTCAATTTCGGCATTATGGGCTTTCTGATGCTGGGCGGCTTTGCCGTCACCTTCATTGCCTATCCCATCAATCCCGATTTCTGGGGCTCGGATGGCCCCGTAATGCTGGGTCGGGCAGCGCTCGCCTTTGGCGCCGGGGCCTTGCTGGTCTATGCCGCGCGGCAGAGCCATCGGCTGGGCCTGACAGGCGGCTGGAAGAATTTCACCATCGTGCTGGCCTGGTTCGTCGCCTATTGCCTTTATCGCAGCCAGATCGATCCGGCGGCGGCCTATATCGAATCCACCGCCGGCTTTGTCGGCGGTCTGGGCATCAATCCGGTCTTCGGCTGGCTGTTTGGCGGCGTGCTGGCGGCCGGCGTCGCCTATATCGTGGGCAAGATCGCGCTGGGCCTGCGCACCGATTACCTGGCCATTGCCACGATCGGCATTTCCGAAATCATCCGGGCGCTGATCAAGAACATGGACTGGCTGACGCGCGGCACGCTGACCGTCTCGCCGATTCCCTGGCCGACGCCGCTGCCGCAGGATTATCAGGCCGGCGGCACCGATCAGCTGACTGCCCTGATCCTGGCCCGCGGCGGCTATCTGGCGCTGGCGCTGGTCGTGCTGGGTGTCGTGCTGTTTCTGGTCAGTCGGGCCTATGCCGGCCCCTGGGGCCGGATGATGCGGGCCATTCGTGACAACCACATCGCCGCCTCCTCAATGGGCAAGGATGTCAAATCCCGCCAGCTCGAGATTTTCGTCCTGGGCTCGGTGCTGATGGGCATTGGCGGGGCCATGCTGGTCAGCTTCACGCAGATCTTTGATCCCTCGAGCTACCAGCCGATCAACCATACATTCCTGATCTGGGTAATGATCATTGTCGGCGGCGCCGGCAATAATTGGGGCGCGGTGTTCGGCGCGGTGCTGATCTGGCTGGTCTGGGTCATTTCCGAGCCGCTGGCCAAGGCGATCTTTGAAATGGTCAGCTATTGGTCGACCAGTGTCGGCTGGCCGGCCATTCCCGACATCGAGTCGCGCTCGGCGCAGATGCGCGTCTTCGTGCTGGGTCTCGTGATCACCATCGCTCTGCGCTACGCGCCCAAGGGGCTGATTCCGGAGACGGTCCGCCGCGAAGGCTAGTCCAAACTTGCATTTTGTCCATATCTGGACTACATCTTGCCTGCAATAGGAGGCACAGATGGCCCAAGCAGGTTTTGCCGACGTGAACCAGGCCGCGCTGGTCGCCAGCGCGCCGCTCGGCCCTGAGCGGTTCGAGCCCGCCAATCGGCGGCGGCTGAGCGGGCCCGCCTTGCGCAGCTTTGCCGCCATTGCCGATCTGTGGGGCCTTTCCGAGCAGCAGCGCCGGCTGGTACTGGGCTATCCGTCGCGCTCGACCTATCACAACTGGATGCGGCTGGCGCGGGAGCAGGCCGATCTCACGCTGGACGTTGACAGCCTGACGCGATTGTCCGCCCTGCTGGGTATTCATCAGGCGCTGGGCATCTTGTTTGCGGCACCTGCCGAAGCGTTGGCCTGGCTCAAGGGGCCGCATGATGCGCCCTTGTTTGGCGGCCAGGCGCCCCTGGCGCTGATCACGGCCGGCACGCTGGATGGGTTACTGCAGGTGCGGCGTTTCCTCGATGCGGCGCGCGGCGGGCTCTATATGGCGCCCAATGGCCTCGATGCCGGCTTTGCCCCCAGTACCGACCAGGATCTGGTGTGGCGGTGAGCGTGACCCATGCCGAGGCGCCGAGGCCGGCGCACCGGCTGATCCCCTCGCAGTTTCCGCCGATCGGCCTGTTCGACACGGTGAGCCGGGCGGCCGATCTCGCGGCGGTGATGGAGCTTGCCGGCTGGACCAATGACCGGCTGGTGGCCGAGCGGCTGGCGCGATGGCCGCCGAGCCAATGGGTTTTTGGCCGGCCCAATGCCTCTGTGGTCATGGCGGCCTTCCTGCATGCCCCGGTCGATGGCGCGCGCTTTTCGGGACCCGATCTGGGCGCCTGGTATGCAGCGGCCCGCATCGATACCGCCATTGCCGAGGTGGCCCACCATTTGCGCCGCGAGGCCTTTGCCCGGCGACTGCCGACGGCCAGCCGCCGCTTTCGGGCCTATGGCTGTCAGCTGCTGGGTCGCTATCGCGATATCAGGGGGCTTGATGATCCCGCGCTCTATAGCCGGACCCGCTATGGGGCCAGCCAGGCCTTTGGCGAGGCCCTGCGGGCGGCGGGCGAGGATGGGGTGATCTATGACAGCCTGCGTCACCAAGGCGGGGTCGCCATCTGCGCCTATCGGCCAAGCAAGATTGTCGACGTGGTCCAGGCCGAGCATTTCGACATTGCGGTGACCGTCGATAATCCGACCATTACGGTAACGCGGCTGACTGGCTAGCAGGGCTTGGATCGCTGCGTACAAGCCAGCCGGTGACGTTCAAATGGAAAGGCCCGGGATTGCTCCCGGGCCTCGATCATTTCGGCAGGACCCAGCTTACTGGACCAGGCCCTTTTCGACGAAGGAACCGCCTTCGACGGCCAGTTCGACAATGATGCCGTCCACGTCGCCGGCTGCGTCGAAGTCGAGAGCACCACCGGCGCCTTCATAATCGATATCGGTGCCGGCCTTGATCAGCTCGACAGCCTTGCTCCATTCGCCGGGCAGGATC
>CAXBHD010000294.1:0-3781 GCA_963975335.1 uncultured Devosia sp.
ATCTGGCCGCCGTAGGCCTTGATGTCGAGATCCAGACCTATGAGTGGAACACCTTCCTCTCCGAGGTCAATCCGGGCCTCGAGGGCAAGGCGGACATGGCCGAAATGGCCTGGATGACCTCCGATCCCGATACCTTGCCCTTCCTCACCTTGCGCACGGCGGCCTTCCCGGCCGAGGGCGGCTTCAACTCGTCCTACTATTCCAATCCGGAAGTCGATGCCCTGCTTGACCAGGCCCGTATCTCCACCGATCCGGACGAGCGTGGCGAGCTCTACAAGCAGGTCCAGGCCATCACCCACGAGGATGCCCCCTGGCTCTTCATTGCCAACTGGAAGCAGAATGCCGTCGTCACCAGCGCGGTGGGCGATTTCGAGCTGCAGCCCGATTTCGGTCTGGTGCTGCGTGACGTGACCAAGCAATAGGGCAGGCCACGATACCCCTTGCCCGTCTCGGCCGCGGTGGCGCCGCGGCCACCGGGCGGGTGAGGGGGCTCGCTCCACCCTGTTGACCCGGGAGTACCCGACATGACTGCCTATATCGGCAAGCGTCTGCTGGCTGCCATCCCCGTCATCCTGGGGCTGTCCATCATCGTCTTTCTGGTGATGAAGCTGATCCCGGGCGATCCGGCCCAGGCTTTGCTCGGCTCCTATGCCACGCCGGAAAACGTGGCCCGCATCAACCGCGCTTTGGGCCTCGACCGTTCCTGGCCCGAGCAATATGTCATCTGGGTGGGCAATCTGCTGCAGGGCGATTTCGGCCGCTCCTATATCCTCAATCGCCCGGTTCTGGACGAGGTGGTCGAGCGTTTCAGCGCCACGCTGATCCTGGCCGGCGCGTCGCTGGTCATCTGTTCCATTGTCGGCATTCTCGCCGGCATCGCCTCGGCAGTGCGCCAGTTCGGCTGGACCGATCGCATCGTCACCTTCTTCGTGCTGGTCGGCATTTCCATGCCGGCCTTCTTCCTGGGCCTGGTCTTCATCCTGTTCTTTGCCGTGCAGTGGCGCCTGCTGCCGGCCTCGGGCATGTATGCCGTCTATGGTGGCGGCGACCTGCCCGATCTCTTGCGCCATCTGATCCTGCCCGCCGGCACCCTGGCCATCGTGGCCACCGGCGTCGTTGCCCGCCTCACGCGTGCCGCCATGCTCGAAGTGCTGCGCCAGGATTTTATCCGCACCGCCCGGGCCAAGGGGCTGAGCGAGAATGCGGTCATCTACCGCCACGCCTTCCGCGCGGCTCTGGTCTCGGTCATTCCGGTGCTGGGCATCCAGGCCGGCTTCGTCCTTGGCGGCGCGGTCTATATCGAAACCGTGTTCCAGTGGCCCGGCCTCGGCCAGATGCTGGTCAAGGCCGTCTCCACCCGTGACCTCCTGCTGGTGCAGGGCGGCGTTCTCGTCGCCGCCACGGTCTATGTTCTCGTCAACCTGCTGGCAGACGTTGCTCAGGCCATGCTCGATCCAAGGCTCAAGGCATGACCCAAAGCGTGACCACCCCGCCATCACCCGGCAAGCGGCGCAGCAATTGGCAATTGCTCATGGCCAATCGCCTCGCCGCGGCGGGCCTCTTCATCTTCGGCTTCATTCTGCTCGTGGCCATTCTGGCGCCGCTGCTGCCCATGCCCGATCCCGACATCACCGATCAGCCCAATCGCCTGCTGCCCCCGCTCAGCCAGGGCCACCTGCTGGGCACCGATCATCTGGGCCGCGACATTCTCTCGCGCCTGATCTGGGGCACCCAGATCTCGCTTGTCGTCGGCATCAGCGCCACCGCACTGGCGGCTCTCTTTGGCTCGCTGATCGGCCTGGTCGCCGGCTATGCCCGCGGCGTCACCGACAGCGTACTGATGCGCTTTGTCGATATGCTCATGGCCTTTCCCTATATCCTGCTCGCCATTGCCATCGTCGCCGCGCTCGGCCCCGGCCTGCTCAACGCGCTCTATGCCATTGCGCTGGTCAATATTCCCTTCTTCGCCCGCAATATCCGGGGCGTGACCGTCTCCATCCGCAATCGCGAATTCGTCGACGCGGCGCGCCTCTCGGGCAAGAGCCACGCCTCGATCCTCTTCACCGAGGTCCTGCCAAACGTGCTGCCCGTTATCGTCATCACCATGTCGACCACCGTGGGCTGGATGATCCTTGAAACCGCCGGCCTGTCCTTTCTCGGCCTTGGCGCCCAGCCGCCCACCGCCGATCTGGGCTCCATGCTCGGCCAGGCCCGCGCCCAGCTCTTCACCGCGCCGCATGCCTCCATCATTCCCGGTGTCATGATCTTTGCGCTGGTGATGAGCATCAACCTGCTCGGCGATGGCGTCCGCGACGTGCTCGATCCGCGCCTGCGCTCGGGCGCCCTTGATCGCCCCCTCTCGGTCACCCGCATCGCGCGGCACACCACACCGGCAGCCACCCTGGCCGATGCACCGGTCCTCGTGGTCGATCATCTCTCCACCGGCTTTGCCAATGGCGGCGCCGTGACGCCCGCCGTCCGCGATGTCAGCTTTCGCCTGGGCAAGGGCGAGTGCCTCGGCCTGATCGGGGAAAGCGGCTCGGGCAAGTCGGTGACGGCACTGTCGCTCATGGGCCTCGTCGCCTCGCCGCCCGGCGTCATCACCGACGGCGCCGTCTATATCGGCGGGCAGGACGTGCTCTCGCTGCGCGAGCAGGACCTCATCGCCCTGCGCGGCGCCCGCGTCGCCTATGTCTTCCAGGATCCTTTGACCACCCTGCACCCGCTCTTTTCAGTCGCCACCCAGATTGCCGAGGCGGTGATGGCCCACAATCGCATTGGCAAGGCCGAGGCCCACAGGCGCGCCCTTGAGCTTATGGAAACGGTCGGCATCCGCGACGCCGCCGAGCGGGCCAGCGCCTATCCCCATGAGCTCTCGGGCGGGCAGCGCCAGCGCATCGGCATCGCCATGGCCCTCGCCAATGATCCCGACATCATCATCGCCGACGAACCCACCACGGCGCTCGACGTGACCGTCCAGGCGCGCATCCTCGAACTGCTGCAGAACCTGCGCCGTGAGCGCGGCCTGGCGCTGCTGCTCATCACCCACGATTTCGGCGTCGTCGCCCAGGTCTGTGACCGCGTCGCCGTGATGAAGCATGGCCAGATCGTCGAGCAGGGCGATACGGCCGCCATCCTGCGCAATCCGCGGCATGATTACACGCGGCGCCTCATCGCCTGCGTGCCCGAACTGGGCGAGGGCCAGGCCTTCCTTGACCGCGTTCGTCCCCTGTTCGAGGAGGCCAGACCATGAGCCAGCCGGCAGTCGATATGCAGAACCTGGTCAAGACCTTCGGTGGCGGGCGCAATCTGTTCGGTCGCGCCGCCAGCGAGGTCCATGCCGTCCGCGGCATTTCGCTGACCCTGCAGCGTGGCGAGACGCTGGGCATTGTCGGCGAGAGCGGCTCGGGCAAGTCGACCCTGGCCCGCATGCTGGTGGGCCTCGAACACCCGACATCGGGCACCATGGCTATCGAGGGCAAGCCCTGGTCCGAACTGGCCGCGTCCGGCACGCGCGCCTTTGGCCGCGCCATCCAATATGTGTTTCAGGACCCGGTCGCCTCGCTCAATCCGCGCAAGACCATTGGCGACATTCTCGACGTGCCGCTGCGCCTTCTATGCGGCTATGACCGCGACCATCGCGCCCGCCGCAAGCGGGAACTGGTTGATGCCGTGCACATGCCCATCGATACGCTTGAGCGCTATCCGCATGAATTTTCCGGCGGCCAGGCCCAGCGCATTGCCATTGCCCGGGCGCTTGCCGCCGAGGCGCGCATCCTGG
>CAXBHD010000295.1:0-3750 GCA_963975335.1 uncultured Devosia sp.
GCAGGTCGGGCTGGCTGAACAGCACGCCGGCCAGCGCCACGCGCATGCGCCAGCCACCCGAAAGCTCATGCGTCGGCGAATTCTGCCGGTCCTGCTCGAAGCCCAGGCCCTTGAGAATGGACGCGGCACGCGCCTCGGCCGTGTAGGCGTCGATATCGGCCAGCCTGATATAGATCTCGCCGATCCGGTCGGGATCAGTGGCCGTCTCGGCCTCCGCCATCAGCGCCGTGCGCTCCTTGTCGGCCGACATCACCACTTCCAGCACGGTCTCGTTGCCGGCCGGCGCTTCCTGCGCCACCGCCCCGATCCGCGCCTTCTTGACCAGCTCGATACCGCCGGCATCGGGGTGGATATGGCCCTGGATCAGGTGGAACAGCGTCGTCTTGCCCGTACCGTTCTTGCCGACAAAGCCGGTCTTGGAACCCGTCGGCAGCACCACCGAGGCATCCTCGAACAGTTCGCGACCCTGGATGCGATAGGTAAGGTTGTTGATCGAGAGCATGGCAGCGGCAATCTATGGAAAGGGCAGGGCAAACGCGCGCACGGCTCCAGCCGCACCCATACCCGCAATAAGTCTTTGCCGCTGGATAAAGTCATGTGACCGCGATGGCAACCGGCATTCCGGCATGGCTGGTCTGGGCATGCGGCGATGGGAACCATTTTCTCGTTTGTGCGCTGAGCTCAGCATAACCAACAAGGGATGACACGATGCACCTGACGAAGCTGGCCTTGGCCACCCTGTTTTTGTTGCCCACCGCTGCTCTGGCGCAAGGCGACCAGAACTTCGACGACCTTGATGCCGACCGGCTCAACGCCAATCAGGTGATGATCGAATTTGAATATACCGGCGGCGCCTGTGAGACCGTCGGACCAGCCGAGCTGGGCGAGATCGCCGATGGTAACCTGGCCCTGACCTTTTCGGTCACCAGCACCGCCGAAGTCTGCATCCAGCAGGCCAAGGAGATCGAAGTCGAGCAGGCCGTAGCGGCCGACACCTCGGTGACCCAAGTGACGGTGACGCTGCTGGCCGCCGATGGCACCACCATCGCCAGCGAGAGCGAACGCGTCGACGACTGACGCTCGCGGCGGGGGCAGGCAGGTAACAGCCTGTCTTGCCTCCGTCAGACTCTCCCGTTACAAGGCGCCAGATTTCCCTCCCAGACCCATTCAAGGATCTACCCATGGCGCTCGAACGCACCTTCTCCATTATCAAGCCCGATGCCGTCCGTCGCAACCTGATCGGCAAGATCATCGCCAAGTTCGAGGAAGCCGGTCTGCGCCCGATCGCCCTCAAGAAGATTCACATGACTCGCGCCCAGGCCGAAGGTTTCTACGCGGTCCACAAGGAACGCCCCTTCTTCGGCGAACTGGTCGAGCAGATGATTGCCTCGCCCGTCGTTATTCAGGTTCTTGAAGGCGAAAACGCCATTCTCAAGAACCGCGAAGTCATGGGCGCCACCAACCCGGAAAATGCCGCCGCCGGCACCATCCGCAAGGAATTCGCCCTCTCGATCGGCGAAAACTCCGTGCACGGTTCGGATGCCCCTGAAACCGCTGCCGAAGAGATCAAGTATTTCTTCAACGACGACGAGATCGTTGGGTAAGGCCCGACGGCTGGCGTTTTTCCAGCCGGCAAATCGCGCCAGTGGAGCGATTTGAGGGGCGAACGCCCTGAGCCTTGCGAAGGGCCGTTCCGGCCCCGCAACGCGCACTGACCCCTAGGTCGCCCGCCGGGCGGCCTTTTTTGCTTGTTTGTGCTATGCTGCACCAACTTTAGAACTCCTTGCCGCCCTCCCGACCATTAAGGGGAGGCCCGGATGGGGGTTCTCACCCCATCCGAAAGATACCCATTGTCCCTGCCTGAAAACATTTCGCCCCCCCTCGCTCGTGCCTTGGCCGCCAAGGGCTACGAGACCCTGACGCCCGTGCAGTCGGCCATCATCGAAGATGAAACCGCCGGCCGCGATCTGCTCGTTTCTGCCCAGACCGGTTCGGGCAAGACCGTGGCCTTCGGCATGGCCATTGCCGCAACGCTCCTGGGTGATGCTGAACGCTTCACCGAAACCGGCGCCCCCCTGGCGCTGCTGATTGCCCCGACCCGCGAACTGGCTTTGCAGGTCGAGCGCGAACTGCAGTGGCTCTATGCCGAGACTGGCGCCCGCATGGCCACCTGTGTGGGCGGCATGGATGCCCGCACCGAGCGCCGCGCGCTCGAGCGCGGCGTCCACTTTGTCGTCGGTACACCTGGCCGCCTGCGCGACCATATTACCCGCGGCGCCCTCGACATGTCGGCCTTGCGCGCCGTCGTGCTCGACGAAGCCGATGAAATGCTCGATCTGGGCTTCCGCGAGGATCTCGAATTCATCCTCGACGCCGCCCCCGAAGATCGCCGCACCCTGCTGTTCTCGGCCACCGTGCCCAAGCCCATTGCCCAGCTGGCCAAGACCTTCCAGCGCAATGCGCTGCGCGTCGCCGCCACCAGTGGCGGCGAACAGCATGCCGATATCGATTACAAGCTGATGCTGGTGCCCGCCAATGAGCGGGAAAACGCCATCATCAACACGCTGCTCTATTTCGAAGCTGCCAATACCATCGTCTTTGCGTCCACCCGTGAAGGCGTCAAGCACCTGTCGGCCCGCCTGCATAATCGCGGCTTCGACGTCGTGACCCTGTCGGGCGAACTCAGCCAGGCCGAGCGCACCAATGCGTTGCAGTCCATGCGCGATGGCCGCGCCCGCATCTGCGTGGCCACCGACGTGGCCGCCCGCGGCATCGATCTGCCCAATCTCGACCTGGTGATCCACGCCGATCTGCCCACCAATCCCGACACCCTTTTGCACCGTTCCGGCCGCACCGGCCGGGCAGGGCGCAAGGGCACCTGCGTCATCATCAGCCCGATGCATCGCCGCGCCGTGGCCCAGCGCATCCTGCGCACGGCCAAGCTCGACGTCACCAATATGGCGCCCCCGACGGCCGCCGAGATCGATGCCCGCTATCGCGAGGGCATTCTGACCGCCACGGCCTTGACCCTGCCTATCGCCGAGGACGAGGCCGAATTCGTCGCCCAGCTGATGGAGCGTCATACGGTTGAGGCTATTGCCGCGGCCTATCTGCGCCAGCAGCTGGCCGCGCGTCCGGCCCCCGAGGATGTCACCGAGAACCCAGTAGCGGGCAAGCCCGGCGACAGCGATCCGCGCAATCGCGAACGCTTTGAGGGCGGCACCTGGTTCAAGGTCAATGTCGGGCGCAAGCAGCGCGCCGAGCCACGCTGGATCCTGCCCATGCTGTGCAAGGCCGGCGACGTCACCAAGACCGCCATTGGTTCGATCCGCATCTTCGATACCGAATCCATCTTCGAGGTGGCCGCGCCCAAGGCCGATGCCTTCCTGCGCAATATCACCAAGAATGGTTCAGGCGAGCGCGGCGTGACTATCACCGCTGTTGACGGCCCGGGCGAGCGTCCGGCCGGTCCGCCGCCCTCGCAGCGTCGCCCGCCCGGTCCGGTCGAGCGCTACGACCCCGATGCCCCGCGCCCCGAGCGCGCTGATCGCCAGGCCCGCTACGGTTCGGCCGGTCTGCGACCTGACGACTTCGAGGCTCCGGCCAGCACCGGCTGGAGCCCCTCTGCGGATGCGGACAAGCCGCGCACACCCAAGGCTGATTTCGACAAGCCGCGCGCCCCCAAGGTGACCAAGGCGCCGCCAAGCAAGGACAAGGGTAAGCCCAAATGGGCCGCCAAGCCCGCCGATG
>CAXBHD010000296.1:0-3747 GCA_963975335.1 uncultured Devosia sp.
CCAGGCGGATCAGGTTGGGCCAGATGACCTGGCGGAACTGCTGGCGCCGGCTCATGCCATAGGCGCGGGCGGCCTCGATCTCCCCGCGCGGCACCGCCCGCAGGGCGCCATGGAAGATTTCGGCGGTATAGGCGGCCGTGTTGAGCGTCAGCACCAGCGGACCGATGAATAGGGGGTGCAGCACGAACCAGGAAAGCCCCATTGGCCGCCAGAGGCTCAGATTGAACGAGAGGGCCAGCGAATAGATCATGAAGAACTGAATAAAGAGCGGCGAGCCGCGGAAGGCATAGATATAGCCGCGGGTGAGGCGCGACAGCACAGGATTGGCCGAGTCCTTGCCCAGCGCCAGGAAGATGGCCATGACAAAGCCCAGCGGGATCGAGGCTGCGGCAAAGTAGATATTGAACAGCACTGCCGGGGCGAAGACGGCCAGTTCGGCCAGGAAAGTGTCCATTAGCGGGCCTCGCTCAGAATGCCGCGGCCGGCGCGCTGCATCAGGGCACCGAAGGCCTTTTCGGAGGCAAAGGTCACGAGGATGTAGAAGACGAACAGCACGAGGTAATAGCGCCAGCGCCAGTCATCGTGCACGAGGCCGACGGCCGAAAGGTAATTGGGGGCGCCCAGGCGATCGGCCCAGAGCACGATGTCGGCGATCTGCAGCAGCGAGAGCAGCGACGTCGCCTTGACCAGCAGCATCCAGACATTGGCCAGGCCCGGCAGGGCATAGACCCACATCTGGCGGATATGGACGCGCCAGAGCACCTGGCGGGCGGTCATGCCATAGGCCCGGGCCGCCTCCAGCTGGCCTGGGGGGACGGCGCGCATGGCGCCATGAATGACATTGGTGGCAAAGGCGCCATAGACCAGGCCCAGCGAGACCGAGGCCAATAGCAGATATTCCGGCGTGCCGAGGAACCAGTTGGCCTCCTTGCAGGGCGGCCAGGCGGCCGACTGGGCGGCAATGGTATCGGGCGTGCAGACCTGGCTGGCCATGAACCACTCGACCGCCTGCTCGAAGGCCAAAGGGAAGAACAGGAAGAACAGGACATCGGGTACGCCGCGCACAATGGCGGAATAGGTGGAGCCGACAAGGCGCAGCGGCCAGAGGCGCGAATTCTTCAGCGTGGCCCCGGCGAGGCCGAACACCACGGCAAGGGCACCGCCGACGACGGCTGCAAAGATGGTGAATTGAAAGCTGGCATACCAGGTCAGATGCTTGCCATTGGTCAGATAGCTCAGCCAGAAGGCGATATCGTCGCTCATGGTCTGGTCCAAGCGGGCAAGAGGAAGGGCATAGCCGGGCTTTCGGGAAAGCCGGGGCGGGCGAACCCACCCCGGCGATAGTGATTACTCAGCGAAATAGGGACCGCGACCGTCAAACCACTGGGCGATCAGCTTGTCGACCGTGCCGTCCTGCTTGAGCGCTGTCAGCGCGTCATCGAACTTGGCCTTGAGTTCGGCCTCGTCCTTGCGCAGGCCACCGCCGACGCCATTGCCGATCATGACGTCCTCGCCCACGAATTCGAAAGCGCCGTTGGAGGCGGCAACCACGGGCTCAAGATAGGCGCCGTCGGCCAGGATGGTGTCGAGATTGCCGGCGCCGAGATCGGCCATGGCCTGATCGGCGGTGGTGAAGGAGACAACAGTATTGTTGGCGCCCAGATTTTCCTCGGCATAGGCGGCCTGGATGGTGCCGCCCTGGACACCGACGCGCTTGCCTTCGAGCGCGGTGGGATCAATGCCGGCGCCGGCAGCGGCGATGAACAGCGACGGATCGGGCGGGAAATAGTTCTGGGTGAAGTCGATGGTCTCGAGGCGTTCGTCGGTGATCGACATGCCGGCCATGATCACGTCATAGTTGCCGGCAAGCAGGTTGGGGATGATGGAATCCCAGTCATTGATGACGATCTCGCAGGTGAGTTCGGCCTTGGCGCAGATCGCTGCGGCCAGATCGATTTCGTAGCCCGCCGGCTTGCCGCTGTCATCGAGGAAATTCCAGGGGGCATAGGCGCCCTCGGTGGCGATGCGCACGGTTTCCTGGGCCTGGGCAGCAGTGCCCAGCGCGACGAGCGCTGCGGCGGCCAGAATGAACTTTTTCATCGGATACTCCTTGGTTTGTTACGCTTGCAGACGCCCGCGGGCGGGCCTTGTCGCCTAATCGTGGTTGGCGGCATTGAGAAATTGTCTGAGACGGGGTGATTTTGTGGCGCCGAACACCTCTTCGGGGGTGCCTTCTTCCTCGATGGCGCCCTGATGCAGGAAAATGACGCGGTCGGAGACCGAGCGGGCAAATTCCATGTCATGGGTCACCAGCACCATGGTGCGGCCCTCATCGGCCAGCACCTTGATGACGCGGAGCACTTCCACCTCGAGCTCGGGATCGAGCGCGGAGGTCGGCTCGTCAAACAGCATGACGCGCGGATTGATGCAGAGCGCCCGGGCAATGGCGGCACGCTGCTGCTGGCCGCCGGAGAGCTGGGCCGGATAGGCATCGGCCTTTTCGGCAATGCCGACCTTGGCCAGCATGGCGCGGGCGGCCTGCTCGACTTCGGCGCGGGCGCGCTTCTGCACGATCAGCGGCGCTTCCATGACATTTTCGAGAATGGTGAGATGCGCCCAGAGGTTGAAGCTCTGGAACACCATGCCCAGCTCGGAGCGGATGCGGCGAATCTGCTGCTCGTCGCCAATCTGGCGCTGCGGCCCGGTGCCGCGCAAGACGATCTCCTCGCCATCAATGCTGACCGTGCCGCTATCGGGGATTTCAAGCATGTTGATGCAGCGCAGCAGCGTCGACTTGCCCGAGCCGGACGAGCCGATGAGGGAAACGACCTCGCCCTCGCGGGCGGAAAAGGAGATTCCCTTGAGGACTTCGAGCGTGCCGAAGGATTTGTGCAGATCGCGGATAGTCACGACCGGCAATTTCTGTCCAACTGTCGCCTGCGCTTGCGCCATGCTTATCCATTGCCTGCGGGAGCAGGCGCCTTCCTGACGGGTGACTGCCGTTTTTTAAGGCTGACAATCTTGACCGCCTGCAACAAAAGCAGAAGCGGCGCAGATAGCAAGCGCGAATTGGCCATAGCAAGCCGGTGTTGTCTATTGTATCGCCTAAGCGGGCGGCTGCGGGATGGTATTGATGTTCTTTGCATTGTCGAAAGTCTTCTGGCTGGTGGCGCAGCCGATCAGCCTGAGCATGCTGCTGGTCGCGGCCGGCCTGATGCTGACGGGCCGGCGCCGCCGGGTCTGGGGCCTGTGGGTAGGCGGCGCGGGTCTGGCGATCCTGGTGGTGTGCGCCTGCACCAATCTGGGCATGGTGCTGATTGCGCCGCTGGAAGGCCGGTTCGAGCGGCCGGGTGTGCTGCCGGCGCAGGTTTCGACCATCATCATGCTGGGTGGCGCAACCGATGGGCCGGTGAGCAGCAGCCGCGGCATCAGCGAGCTGACCGAGGCGGGCGACCGGGTGCTCGAAACGCTGCGCCTGGCCGAGCTTTTTCCCACGGCGCGGGTGGTGCTGACCGGCGGGTCGGGCAGGCTGGGGGGCGATGCGGAATCGGAGGCGTCGATCGCGTCCCGCCTGCTGCAGGCGCTGGGCGTGTCGCCGGAGCGGCTGGTGCTCGAGGAGGCCTCGCGCAATACCGACGAGAACGCCCTGCTGACCAACCGCCTGGTGGCGGGCGATAATGGTGCGATGGTGCTGGTCACCTCGGCCTATCACATGCCGCGATCGGTGGGGCTGTTCAGACAGGCGGG
>CAXBHD010000297.1:0-3745 GCA_963975335.1 uncultured Devosia sp.
GCAGCGCCAGAGTTCGCTCAAGGAAATGGTGACCCTGGCGCTGGACGTGGCCATCGAGGGATAACGGCGCGCGCGGGACCGGCCTTTTGCCGGTTCCGTTACCGGTTTGGCCATCATATTCGCCGCCTTAGCGAAAATTACTGCCACGGGAGAAGAATCTTTAACTGTGCCGCCTATGGTCAGGATTTGATCGGTTCAATGCGGCGTGCAATGGCTCAACCTCCTCGCGACAAGCCCAGTTTCACGCCCGTAGCGACAGTTTCCCTATGTCTGGCCCTGACCATGGTGATTGGCTTCACCATGGCCGTCTTCTGGGCGGTGGAGCGGATCGACACGCGCGCATTGCTCGACGAACAGCGCTACATTGCGGCCGGGCTGGCGGCCCGCCAGCAGCGCATCGGGTCTGAGCAGGATAGCGCGGCCGTCTGGGATGACGCCGTCATCAACCTGCGGCAGGACAACCAGGCCTGGATTGCCGACAACCTGACGGCGTGGATGAGCGGTTTCTTCGGCCACGACCGCATCTATGTCATGGCGCCGGACGGAACCGTCAAGGCAGCGGCCAGTGCGGGCGAGACGACAGAAGCCACACTCGATCGCCGCGATAACGCCGTCACGGCGATGGAGCGGTCGTTCAGGCGGCGGCTGGCTCAAGCCGCCGCGGGTCTTGCGGACTCAACGCCCGCCATAGCCGATATGGGCATGTCCGAAGCCGTTCGTCTTGACGATGGCGCCCTTGCCTTTGTCAGCTTTCGCCCGATAATTCCCACCACGGACGCTGTCCGGCAGGCCCCCGGCACCGAATACCTGCATGTCTCGGTCGTATTGCTTGCCGGCAAGATGATTGAGGAGCTCGGCGAGCAGGCCGACCTGCCGGACCTGCGGGTTGCCGGACCGGCAAAGGGCTGGGCCGCATTGCCGGTGCGCGACAATGCAGACCGCATCATTGGCCATGTCGTCTGGTCGCCGCGAAAACCGGCCATGATCCTGCTGCGGGAAACCGCCCCTGCCACGATCGGGCTGGTTCTGCTGGGTGCCCTCAGCACGGCAGGCCTGCTGATCTGGCTGCGCCGAACCACGGCCAGGCTGGACGAAAGCCGGGCCCGCATCGCCTTCCTGGCCTTTCACGATCCGCTGACTGGCGTTGCCAACCGCGCCCTGTTTGAACGGCGGCTCAAGGAGGCCCTGAACTATGAGCACCTGGCCAGCGCCAAGGTAGCGCTGGTCTCGATCGATCTCGATAAGTTCAAGGAAATCAACGATACGCTGGGACATGCTGCCGGGGACAGGCTCATCAAGCTGGTGGCCCGGCGCCTCTCCCTGACGCTGCCCGAAGAGGCCACGCTGACCCGGCTGGGCGGCGACGAGTTCGCCCTCGTCCATCCCGGTATCGTCAGTGAGGGCCATGCGCGATTCCTCTGCGAAACGCTGCTCGACAATCTGCGCGACCCCTTCGTGGTATCGGGCCAGCAGATCAATGTAACGGTCAGCATTGGCGCTGCCCTGGAAGCCGGCAACGACATCACGCCGGAAGAAATGATGCATCGCGCCGATATGGCCCTCTACGCGGCCAAGGCAGCAGGTCGGAACTGCTTTCAGCTTTATGAGCCATCCATGGATGAAGCCCGCCGCGACAAGCGGACACTGGAAATTGACCTCAGAAACGCCCTGGCCACCGGCCGGGGCCTCCATCTGCTGTATCAGCCGATCTATGCTGCACGGTCCGGTGAGATTGTCGGGGCGGAGGCACTGGTCCGCTGGCAGCATCCGCTGCGGGGCGCGCTTTCACCCGAAACCTTCATCGGTCTGGCCGAAGAGCGCGGCGTCATCGCCGAGCTGGGGCTCTGGGTACTCGATGAGGCCTGCCGGTTTGCCGCCGCCTCGGCCCTGCCCTGGATTGCCGTCAATGTGTCGCCGCTCCAGTTCACCGACCCCAACTTCGCCGATCGCGTGCTGCGGATGCTGGCCGAGCGCGGGCTGTCGCCCACCCGGCTCGAGCTCGAAATCACCGAGGGTCTGCTGCTGCAGGATTCCGCCGAGGTCAAGGGCACGCTGGCCACCTTGCGGCAGGCCGGGATCCGGATCGCGCTGGATGACTTTGGCACGGGATTTTCATCGATCAGCCATTTGCGCAACCATGCAGTGGACAAGCTCAAGATCGACCAGTCCTTTACCCGGATGATCGGGCGCGATCAGGCCGCTGCCACCATTGTACGCTCCATTATTGAAATGGCGCTGGCCCTCGACATGAGCGTCACCGCCGAAGGGGTCGAAGATGGGCTGCAGCAGGAACGGCTGACGGCCCTGGGCTGCTCCAGCCTGCAGGGCTATCTGCTCTCGCGGCCGGTTTCAGGCGATCGCCTGCTGCAGCTGCTGGCGCTGTCCGAGCCGCCGATCGAGATCGCAACGGCGGGCAGACGCGCGCGCTAGGCCCTCACCGCTTCGTCATTAACCCTGCGCCACTCTGCCACCATCTCGCCGCCATCGCTGTGTTAACCTCGCCTTAATCTGCCGGGGGCCGACACATGCAGCTCAAGTCGAATGCCTATCGCCTCAACGAGACCGTCAAGGGTGTCGAGACGATGACCCGTTTTGCCCTGGCGGTGCTGGCGCTGGCCTCGGGCGTCTATACCTATCTGGGCGTACGCGGCCTGCTCGATGGCTCGGCCAATTTCGTCTTCTTTGCCGCCATCATCTATTCGGCCGCCGTATCGGTGGCCATCTATGCCTTCTGGAGCTTCATGCTGCGCTTCGTGCCGCTGGTGACTTCGGGCGTGCAGCGCATCGCCCTGTTCCTGACCATGGCCATTGGCTGCGTCATGATCATGGCCATGTCGAGCTGGCTCAATGCGGCGGCGCTGGCCGGCTCGGCCGCGCTGGAACAGCATATGGCGGTGACGCTGCAGGGCTATGCCGAGGATCTCGACAAGGCCCATGCCAATGCCCTGGCCAGCCAGAGCCTGCTGCCCGACGTGCAGCGCGCGGCAGAGCGCTTTGCCGGCCTGGCCGCCGACGAGCGCGAATCGGGCGCCCTGACCGGCACGCAGGGCTCGGGCAGCGTGGTCCAATTGCTCACCCAGATGAGCGCGCAGATGACCCAGCTGGGCACCACCATTTCGGGCAATCGCGGGGCGGTCGCCGCCTTGTTCGAGGAGGGCTCGACCCGGCTGGCCAGCATGCGCGAACTGGTCTCCACCCCCGGCACGATCGAGCCGCGCTCGGACAGTTTCCAGACCGAGGCGGTGCAGCTCTCGGCAGTGATTGCCGCGCTGCAGCAGACCGATATTGCCGCCTCGGTCAAACGCGCCGCGGCCGACCTCTCGGCCGGCTTCATCGCCCCGGTGGCCAATGGGCAAAGCGCCGACCTGGCCAATCGGCAGGATCAGGTGATGGAAACCGTGCGGGTCTCCGTGGCCGCCCAATCGGCAGCGCTGAGTGCGGCGGCCGATGAAATCCTCGCCACCCCGGCCGTGGAACAGCGCCGCTTCGTGCCGCTGTCGAGCGCCGAATCGGTTTTGCGCTATTGGAGCGACTTCATCCCCAGCTGGGCCGGCGCCATTTCCATCGACCTGCTGCCCGTCGTGCTGGTGCTGGTGCTGATGATCGTCAATGACGCCATGCGCCAGGAATCCCAGTCGCTCGAAGCCGCCGAGAACATTACCGCCGCCGAAATGCTGCGCGCCATGGCGCTGTTCCGCCAGATGGAGGCCGCCGGCATCGACGTCGCCTCCGGCCAGCCGCGGCC
>CAXBHD010000298.1:0-3714 GCA_963975335.1 uncultured Devosia sp.
GGCTGACCGGGTCGGCATTCTCGATGCGGGCCAGCGTGGCGCTGAGATAGTCGTAGCGCGCGAAGGTGGCCGTCATCGACGTGCCCTGCCCGGTCAGAAAGCTGTCATTGGAGGCCACGTAGCGTTGCAGCGCCTGGCTGCGATCCAGGCCTGCCACGGCAGCGCTGCGCTCGAAATTCTCGGTGATGACGCGCAGTTCATCGACGGCGCCGCCCAGGCGCTGGGTATATTGCTGGGCATATTCGGGAAACTGGCTGAGCGAGAGGGCCAGACCCAGCCCACCGATACCGGCAATGATGCGACGCATGCGGCGGTCTCCGTCCTGACAGGCGCGGCAGCGCCCGGTGAGCAACGCCGATGACGGGGCGATGTTCCCTCAGGCGGGGACGCCGTCGCTATCCTCGTCAAAACCATTGTTGACCAGTTCGACAATGGCCTCAAGCGCTTCACGCGCCTGCTTGCCGCTGGCCTGGACCAGGATCGTGCTGCCCGGGCCGGCGCCCAGCATCATCAGCCCCATGATGGAATTGCCCGCCACCGTATTGCCGTCCTTGATCACGCTGATCGCCGCATCGAAACACTCGGCCGTGCGCACGAAGCGGGCCGAGGCCCGCGCATGCAGGCCCTTGCGGTTGACAATGGTCAGTTGCTGGGCGACCGCGCGGCTGGCGTCCATCGGCGCATGCTCCTCGAACCGCCCCCTTGTGGGGCGGACATGATCAATCCGCGCCCAGAATGGAATTGGCAACGGTAATGTATTTGCGACCCGCTTCCTGGGCCAGTTTGACGGCATCCTTGATGGTCATGTCATTGCGCACGCGGCCGAGCTTGACCAGCATGGGCAGGTTCACCCCGGCAATCACCTCGACATCGCGGTTCTGCATGACGGAAATGGCAAGATTGGAGGGTGTGCCGCCGAACATGTCAGTCAGGATGATCACCCCCTGCCCGTCATCGGCACCATCAACCGCCGCCAAAATGTCGTTGCGGCGCTCCTCCATATTGTCCTCGGGACCAATGGCGATCGTCTCGCAATGCTCCTGCGGGCCGACCACGTGCTCGAGTGCCGACTTGAATTCGTGGGCGAGCGCGCCGTGCGTCACCAGAACCAGACCAATCATGCAAAATCCCCAGCATGCCGAGATGCGCGCGCGAGGCGGCGCCGATAGCTATCCAGATTAATTTGCCTCACGCCCAAACCTGATACCGACAGGACAAGGCATGACGCCAGCCCCGCAACTGGCCGAGTAGGCGACAGTCTTGTCCGGGTAGGGACGCGATTCAAGTGGTATTTTGTCACGGCGCATCGAGCGCGGACAAAGCCTCGATTACCAGCAGCATCTGGTGTCCGAGGCTGATGACACTACCGTAAGGCACAGGCGCACGCGGCACGACCAGACCACAGATATCGGTGGTGAAGTCCTCGTCTTCAAGCATGCGCACCATGTCGGGCACCATGTCGATGACCAGGTGCAGGCCGACCTGGCGCTGATGGGGGCGGCGGACAATGCCGCGGCCGCGCAACTCGATCAGCCCTGCCAGATTGTCAGGCGCCCGCATGGTGATCTGGGCATCGGTTTTGAGCAGATCGACACGGTCATCGGAGACAAGCAGGGCCGGCAGGCCGCGCAGGGCCCAGCGATCGAGCAGGGTCAGCGCCAATACCGATTTTCCGGCCCCTGAGGGGCCTCGCAGCAAGATGCCGGACGACCCCAGCAGCAGACCCGTGCCATGCACGTTGATTGGTTCATTCATCCGGGCAATCTATTTGCGTGCGCGCGGTAACACAACCGCGAACACGGCGCCGGAGCGATCGGTACGGTTAGCAGCCTTGATCGTGCCCTTGTGGGCATCGACGATCTGCTTGCTGATCGACAGGCCCAGGCCGGAATGGTCGCCGAAGCTCTCGGTCTCGGGGCGATCGGTATAGAAGCGCTGGAAGATCTTGTTGAAATCCCCGGTTATGCCGCGCCCCTCGTCGGTCACAGTGACGCGGATGTCGTCAACATCGGTGCTCAGCCCCACATGCACCACCCCGCCCTCGGGCGAGAAAGAGACCGCATTGTCGATCAGATTGGCGAAGACCTGGGCCAGGCGGCTTTCATGACCATTGGTGATGGCGGCGCCGCGCCCGCTGCGTTTGTCCATCACCACGGTCACACCGCGGCCCAGCGCCATGTCCTTTTGGATCGACACGATGGCTTCCGCCAGCTTTTCGACATCGACCCGCTCGGAACTCTCGCGCGCCAGTTCGGCGTCAAGGCGGCTGGCGCTGGAAATGTCGGTGATCAGCCGGTCGAGGCGTTTGACGTCGTGCTGGATAATGGCGTTGAGCCGCTCGCGGTCTTCGGCCCGCTTGGCGAGCGGCAGGGTTTCCACGGCGCTGCGCAGCGAGGTCAGCGGATTTTTGAGCTCGTGGGCAACATCGGCGGCAAAGCGCTCGATAGCCTCGATGCGGTTATAGAGCCCATCGGTCATGCGGCGGAAAGCGTCGCTGAGATGGCCGATCTCGTCGGGCCGGTCGGTGAAATCGGGGATTTCGGCGCGGGCATTGCCGGCGGTCTGCACCCGCTCGGCGGCCTCGGACAGGCGCCGCATCGGCCCGGCAATGGTGCCGGCCAAAGCAAAGGACAGCACGATCTGCACGGCGGCGGCAATCATGGCGATGCGCAATATGCCCCAGCGTTCCTGGGCCACGACGGAATCGATGTCACCCGGCGCGGTCGAGAGCAGGATGGCACCGACCACGGCGCGGACGCGCTGCACCGGCACGGCCACCGAAACCACCAGCTGGTTCTGGCCGTCGACGCGGACGAAATCGGCGGCGGCGCCCTGCAGGGCCGAGGCGACCTCGGGATAGCGGGCGCCTTCATCGACGCCATATTCCTGATATTTGGGGTAGTTGTCGCCCGGCACCCAGTTCAGAATGACGTTCCACCAGTCCCACAGGAAGAAGTTATCGCCCTGCTTGGTCTCGATGATCTGCCGCATGACCTCGCCGCGGGCATAGATATTGTCGCTGTCCAGGATCAGCAATCCGCCCTGATCGTAGATGCGGGCGCGGGTGCGTGTGGGCGTGATGAGGTTGCGCAGGAGCGGCGCCACCCGCTCCGGATTGATGGGGAATTCGAGCGTCGGATCGTAATAGGACAGCGAGGAGACCGAACCATCGCCCTGCAATTGCAGCAGGCGGTCGGGGTTGATCGAGATGACGTCGCTATCGACAGTGGCCGAGGCGGCCACGGCGGCGGCGATGATCTCGCCCTGCACGCGCAGCGACTGCACCCTGGCGTCGATCAGCCCGGCACGCCACTGATTGAGATAGAGGATACCGACGACGAGAACCAGCAGGCCGGCCATGTTGAGCACGATGATGCGGCGGGTAAGGCTGGCAAAGATGGTGAGGTCGAGAAACCGGCTGATGGCGCTGGCCAGCTTGTAGAAGGGGGCGACCAGCTTGCGCCAGCGGTGACCATGCCGCGGCGCGCCCTCTGGCGGCGGCGCATCCTCGCCCGCCCCCGGCGCGCGCCATTCTGCTGCGGCGTCGGGTTGGTGCTGGCGATCAGAGTCGAGAATGGCCACAGTGGTGCCTATTGCTCCTTGAAGCGGTAGCCGACGCCATAGAGCGTCTCGATCATCTCGAAGTCATCATCGGTCGCCTTGAACTTCTTGCGCAGGCGCTTGATGTGGCTGTCGATGGTGCGGTCATCGACA
>CAXBHD010000299.1:0-3669 GCA_963975335.1 uncultured Devosia sp.
GGCACGGTGCCGATCTGGTCGAGATTGGTGGAGCCGAAAACCGTGATCATGCCAGCATCTTTTCTATCGTGTTCCAGTTGCGCATCGTCTCGAGCGCGCCCTTGTCCAATTGGGTAAAAAGCGGCTTGAGCACCGCGTCGACGCCCTCCGTATAGCGCCCATTGGCCTGGCGGTAACCGGCAATATAGATATCGCGCGCGTCAATGCGGACGATTTCGGTATGGCCGGGCCAGTCGGCGAGGATGAGGTCGGCGGGCAGGGGCCGGTCGAACAGCAGCACATGGCGCGTCAGATCAGCCTGGGGATCGAGCCGGCCGAAGGGGTGCTGCGCCAGCATGGCGGTGAGCTCGGCTTCCGCGCGCAGGATCACGCCGACGGCAAAGCCGAACTGGGCGGCGATGGCGGCCTCGAGCCGTTCCTTGATGGCCTCGGCAGTGCCTTCGGCACGGCAGACCACATTGCCGCTGGCCAGCACGGTCCTGACCTCGGCAAAGCCGGCGGCCTCAAGGCAGGTCCGCAGCTCGGCCATCCTGACCTGGCGCTTGCCCAGATTGATGCCGCGCAGAAAGGCGCACCAGCGCGCGCTCACCGGGCCTTGCCCTGCGGATAGATCGTCTCGCCGCGCGCCAGCATCTCGACAAAGCCGGCAATCTTGCGGGCGCGCGCCGCCGGGGTCTTGAGGTTGATCACCCGGAAGATCAGGGCAAAGCGGTTCTGCGCGCTGAGGCGATCATAGTGCGCCTGGGCGGCGGGATGGGCGGCAATGGCGGCCAGCAGGTCGGCCGGCGCATCCATGGTGGTGGCATAGGCGGCGTCCCAGCGGCCATCTGCCTTGGCGGCCGCGACATGAGCCAGGCCATGCTCGGTCATGCGGCCATCGGCGATCAGCCGGGCGACATTGTCGCGATTGATCTGGCTCCAGACGCTCTTGCCCTTGCGCGGGCAATAGCGCTGCACGAAGGAGACCGCGTCCCAGCTTTTCTTGATCGCGTCGATCCAGCCCCAGCACAGCACCACCTCGATGGCCTCGGTGGCGGTGATGGTCGGCACGCCGCTGGCCTTCTTGAAAATGCGGATCCAGATCTCGTCGGTGTTGTCGTGATGGGCGCCCAGCCACTCGTAAAACGCGGCCGGGTTGGCAAATTCCCTGACCTTGGCCGGATCGACAACAACCGGCGCCATGCCTAGCCCTCTGCGGCCTCGGCCGGGGCCGGGGGCGCCTCGGGCGCGATGCCGGCAGCCAGCAGAATCGCCGCCAGCTTGGGATCGAGGATATCGGCGGGCGGCAGGGTGATGCCAAAGCTGGTGGTCAGCACCTCGCGCATGTCGGCAAGGCTGGTCAGCACGCGTATCTCGGGCCCGCTGGCATCGGCATGGATGGTCAAGCGATTGTCCTTGAGCATCAGGCGCTTGCCCGTCGGAGCCAGCGCCACGCGCAATTCATGGCGGAACGGGGAGGCCGGATCGCCCGCGAGGTAGGCATTGGCCGCCTCATAGTCTGCAAGGCTGCTTTCGCTGGTCTCGAAGGCGTAGAGCGGTTTCCAGTCCTCGCCCAGCCTGGCCTCCAGCTGCCATACCGGATCCCCGCCGGTCAGCCGGAAGGTCTCGTGCGGCGTGCGCTGCTCGGCATCGGCCTTGAGCTTGAGCGGGGCCGTCAGGGTCAGCCCGCCAAAGCCGACATCGGCAATATAGGTGGCGCCGCTGATCTCCACCGCCAGCAGCATGTGACGGGCCGGTTGCTCGCTCCCGTCCGGATTGTTCCACAGCACCCGCGCGGCCAGACCGCGCACGGTGAAGTCGAGCTCCTCCAGCATGGCCTTGAACAACAGATTATGTTCGTAGCAATAGCCGCCGCGCCGCTCCGTCAGCAGCTTGGATTGCAGGCTGGCCAGATCCAGCCGGACCGGCAATCCCAGCAGCGGATTGAGATTTTCAAAGGCAATGGCTGCGGGATGCAGGGCCTGCAGCTGTTCCAGGGTCGCCAAGGTCGGGGCAATCGAGCCGACAAAGCCGATTCGCTCGAAATAGCCGTTCAGATTGACCTTTTGACCCATTCGCCACCCGTGTCGCCGTTGCAGAGCACGCAATATGGGTGATCACGCGCCCGCTGTCACCGTCACCCGCGCGCAATTCCGTTGCCCAGGGGGCTGGACAGCCGCCAATTGCCCGCCCGGGAGCGACTCGCGCCGCCGGATCAGCCCTTGGCCTTGCGCACCCGGATCACGACGTCGACATGGCTGACTTCCATGCCCTTGGGCGCCTCCGGCAGCGTGGTGAACGCCACCGAACTGGCCGGAATGTCGATCATGCGCTGCTCGTCTTCGACGTAGAAGTGATGGTGATCGGACGTGTCGGTGTCGAAATAGGAGCGGGCTGCATCCACCGCCACTTCGCGCAGCAGGCCCGCTTCGTGAAACTGGTGCAGCGTATTGTAGATGGTGGCCAGCGACACATTGACATGGGACTGGCTGGCTTCGCCGTGCAATTGCTCGGCGCTGACATGGCGGTGGGGGCCACCAAACAGCAGTTCGGCCAGCGCCACGCGCTGCCGGGTCGGACGAAGACCGGCCATGCGCAGCACGGCGGTAAGGCACGGTTTGCGCGAGGGCAAGGACCGGGCGGTCTGGGTACGATCAGTCATAGGGTCCTTGAGTGGTCTGAAGGGCCGGAAGATACTGGAGTTCTTATAACCGTCACGCCCGCGCCACACAAGGCGCCGCGCCGTCGCAGGGCAGGGTCGCGCCAGCGGCGTTGACTTGACCCTCCCTACGCGCCCCTATACGAGACGAACACACGGTTAACGGGGTTGAACGCATGGCCGATCGGCAGAGCGCATTTGGGTATCAAGAGCTGTTGGCGCATGGCCGTGGCGAATTGCCGGGCCAGGGCGATGCCCGCCTGCCGGCCCCGCCCATGCTGATGTTCGACCGCATCACCTCCATTTCCGATGACGGCGGCGCCTATGGCAAGGGCCAGGTGCGGGCCGAGCTCGACGTCAATCCGGACCTCTGGTTCTTCAAGTGCCACTTTATCGGCGATCCCGTCATGCCCGGCTGCCTGGGGCTCGATGCGATCTGGCAGATGACCGGCTTCTTCCTCAGCTGGATCGGCCAGCCCGGCCGGGGCCGCGCCCTGGGTGGCGAAATCAAGTTTACCGGCCAGGTGACCGATGACGTCAAGCTGGTAGAATATGGCATCGACCTCAAGCGGGTGATGAAGGGCCGGCTGACCCTGGGCATCGCCGATGGCTGGGTCAAGGCCGACGGCAAGGTGATCTACGAGGCCAAGGATTTGCGCGTCGGCCTGTTCACCGACACGCAGATGCAGGCGCAGCAAAGCGCCTGATCCGCCATAAAAGCGACGCTAGACCCAACGAGAATCGCCCAGCCACAAGGGCGTCAGATCTGAACTAACGAGGCCAAGATGAGACGAGTTGTCGTCACCGGCATGGGTATCATTTCCTCGATCGGCAATTCGCTCGACGAGGTCACGCATAGCCTGCGCCACGCGACGCCAGGCATCGTGTTTGCCGAGGACTATGCCGAGCTGGGCTTTCGCAGCCAGGTCAAGGGCGATCCGCGTCTCGATCCGTTCGAGCTGCTTGACCGCCGCGTGACCCGCTTCATGGGCAAGGGCGCGGCCTGGAACTATCTGGCCATGCAGCAGGCC
>CAXBHD010000300.1:0-3646 GCA_963975335.1 uncultured Devosia sp.
ACATGAAGGCCATCGGCCATGTGATTCTGGGTGATGTGTTTTATGCCGATGGCGAGGCCCTGGCCGCCGCCGATCGCCTGCAGCTTCACGCCGCCGAACTGGGCTTCACTCACCCCACGACCGGCATTTTCATGACCTTCGTGGCGCCGACCCCGTTCTAGCCTTCGCCCAGATAGCCCACTTCGATGCGCTGGAACAAATGGCCCGGCTTCATCGTGTCGAGCCAGCTGCGGAAGGCCGCCACATCGCGGAATCCGGCGCGCTGCGCCTCGGCCTCGGTGACATCTTCTGGCGCCATGTCGTCAATCGCCTTGATGGCCAGCAGCCCCACCTTGGTCTTGAGCGTACCGCCCGCCTTGACCGTGGGCCGGCGCCACCGGCGAAAGATCAGATCGACCTTGCCGGCCTTGATATCCTCGAGCAATTCGCGTTTGAGCAGCATCAGCCGACCACCGCCATTGCCAGCATTTCCACCCGCAGCCCCTCGGCCAGCAATTGCTTGACCACGACGGTGGCCCGCACCGGATAGGGCTGCTGGAAGAATTCGGCATAGACCGCGTTCATGCCCTTGGCATCGGCCGCATCGATCAGGAAGACCTGCACCTGAACGATATTGGCCAGCGTCCCGCCGGCAGCACGCACCGCCTGGTCCAGATTCTGCAGCGTCCGCCGCGTCTGTGCCTCGATGCCGCCCGCCACGATCGCCCCGCTCTGCGGATCCTCGGCAATGGCCACCATCCAGACATGCTGTCCGGCCTTCACCGCGTCGCTCACCGGTGACGTCGATGGCGCCATGCCGGTATCGATCCCTTCGATCATGCTGCCTCTATCCTTATGCTGGCCAACAGAATTCCCCCGGGCGGACTGGCCTTGCCCCAAGGCGAACCAGGGCCCGGCGCGGGGTCGCCCCCTCGGGGGTTTTTCCTGACTTGTTTCAGGGCCTGGTCGGCAGGACCATAAGGGCAAGCAATATCGCGCAAACTCTGGATGCGCAAACTCGTGGAACGCACATGACGACCAAGACCCCCAGCCTCGCCCAACTCATTACCGAATTCCGCCATCAGGTGGCCAATTATGAAATCATGATGCGCGACGGCTCGGATGGCGTGGAATCGGTCCGCAACTCTTACGGCCCGGCCCTTGAGGCCCTGCAGAGCCCCCCGCCGGCCCGGTCCATTCGGGACACTGCCGCCGCTTTGCTCTACCTGCTCGATTTCGGCAACCTGCCACCCGCCGACGAAGCCATCCTGCGCGCCGCCATCTCGGGCCTGGCGCCCACGGCCGGCATGAAGCTGGCCCCCATGCCACTGCCCGATTACCAGCAGGATAGCCTGGTCGGACGCTGACTGCCGGCCAGCGGGCCGGGATCGCGGCTTTGGGCCGCCGTCCCGGCATCTGGTTTTGGTGCGGGCGGCGGGGCTTTAACCCGCACGGGGATACCCCCTCCGGATTTTAAGTCCGGTGTGTCTACCATTCCACCACGCCCGCATGACGGCGTTGACCTCAGTCGGTGCCGCCGCTGATCGGGGCGACATAGGCCACGTCCAGATCCCACGGGAAGAAGATCCAGGTATCCTGGCTGACTTCCGTGATGAAAGTGTCCACCATTTCCCGACCCTTGGGCTTGGCATAGACGGTGGCAAAATGCGCGCCGGGCAGCATGTCGCGCACCACCCGCGCCGTCGAGCCGGTATCGACCAGGTCGTCGACGATCAGCACCTTGGCCCCGGTCCGCGCCAGATCGAGCACCGATGGGCTGATTTCCTTGAGCACCCTGATGCCACCCTGATTCTGGTGGTCATAGCTCTTGACCGCAACGGTTTCGACCGTGCGGATATTGAGCTCGCGCGCCACGATGGCCGCTGGCACGAGGCCACCGCGGGCAATCGCCACGACCGCATCGAACGGGCCGAGGGCAGCGAGACGCCAGGCCAGGGCGCGACTGTCGCGGTGAAACTGGTCCCAGGTCACGGGGAACGACTTCTGGTTCGGATCGGTCAAATCATCTCTCCTGCCCCGACGCCGGGCGCCCGGTTGAATTGGGAAGGCCGTTGTGTAGCAAAGCTGAAGCGCTGCGCCAATCAGTCTTCTTCAGGCGGCGCAATGCCGGCCTTGCTATGCGCGGCAGCCACCATGGCCCGCACCTTGCCGGCGGCCTCCTCCAGCCGCACCGGGTCGGTCGAGCGCAGCACCAGCTCGGTCATGATGCGATCGTGCCCCATTTGCGGATAGCTGCCCATCTTGACGTCGGGATACTCTTCCTGCAGCACGCCCAGCGGCCCGCCAACCGTGCCCTCACCCACGCCGGCCCTGACCGTGACCGACATGACCTTCTTGCCGCCCTTGAGCGTGGGCACCAGGGCCTCGAGCATGGCCCGCATGATCACCGGCACCCCGGCCATCACATGCACATTGCCGATGCGAAAGCCGGGTGCGGCGCTGACCGAGTTGACGATCAGGTCGGCCCCTTCGGGAATGCGGGCCATGCGCAGCCGCGCCTCGTTGACCTCGGTACCGGTCTGGCGCCAGCGCGATTCGAGCATTTCGCGCGCCTGCGCATTGATCGGCAGCGCCACACCGAACGCCTTGGCCACGGCATCGGCGGTGATGTCGTCATGCGTCGGCCCGATGCCGCCTGTGGTGAACACATAGGTATAGCGGGCCCGCAGCGCATTGATCGCCGCGACGATCTCGTCGGTCTCGTCGCTCACCACGCGCACTTCCTTGAGCTCGATGCCCAGATCGGTACAAAAATCGGCGGTCGCACCGATATTGACGTCCTTGGTCCGGCCCGAAAGAATTTCATCGCCGATAACCAGAAGGCCGGCGGTCACGCTGTCTGCGCTGGGCATCGATATTTTCCTGTCTGTAAGCGGCTTCAGCAATGCCTTTGTGCGATTGCGCCGTCAAGCGAACGTGTTGGCCTTCCCATCGCGCTCTGCTGCGACTATTTTCGCTCCAGCAACCGGAGTTCTTGATGATTACCTTTGTTGACGCACCCGCCAAAGCCCGCCGCACCCCTGGCGTCATTCCGCTGCATGGCGCGGAAGGCTTTGCCGGCATGCGCAAGGCCGGCGCGCTCACCGCCCAGGCCCTCGATATCCTGACCGAATATGTCGAGCCCGGCGTGCCCACCGCGACCATCGACAAGGTGGCCTACGAATTTGCCCGCGACAATGGCGCCGTCCCCGCCACCATTTTCTACAAGGGCTATCGCCACGCTTTGTGCACCTCGATCAACCATGTGGTCTGCCACGGCATTCCCGACGAGCGGGCTTTGCGCGAAGGCGATATCGTCAATATCGACCTCACGCTGGTGGTTGACGGCTGGCATGGCGATTCCAGCCGCATGTATCCGGTGGGCGAAATTTCCCGCAAGGCCGAGCGGCTGATCGAGATCACCTATGCCAGTCTCGAAGCCGGCCTGGCCGCGGCCATCCCCGGCAACACGACCGGCGATATCGGCGCCGCCATTCAGACACTGGCCGAGGCTGAACGCATGAGCGTGGTGCGCGACTTTGTCGGCCACGGCCTGGGCAAGCTGTTCCACGACGAGCCCAATATTCTGCATTTCGGCAAGGCCGGTACCGGCGTGCCGCTCAAGCCGGGCATGATCTTCACCATCGAGCCCATGATCAATCTGGGC
>CAXBHD010000301.1:0-3626 GCA_963975335.1 uncultured Devosia sp.
AGCCTATGCCGAATTCACCCGCAATCGCGCCCGCCTCGTCGCCGCCCGCGCCGAGATCGCCACCGCCGCCATTTCCGGCGCCATCGGCTCCTTTGCCAATATCGACCCGCAGGTCGAGGAATACGTGGCGCAAAAGCTCGGCCTCTCCATCGAGCCGGTCTCGACCCAGGTCATCCCGCGCGATCGCCACGCCATGTTCTTTGCCACTTTGGGCGTCGTCGCCAGCTCCATCGAGCGCGTCGCCGTCGAGTTCCGCCACCTGCAGCGCACCGAAGTGCTCGAAGCCGAGGAGTTCTTCTCCCCCGGCCAGAAGGGCAGCTCGGCCATGCCGCACAAGCGCAATCCGGTGCTCACCGAAAACCTCACCGGCCTGGCCCGTCTGGTGCGCGGCATGGTGACCCCGGCGCTCGAAAACGTCGCCCTCTGGCATGAGCGCGACATTTCCCATTCCTCGGTCGAGCGGATGATCGGCCCCGACGCCACAGTGACGCTGGACTTCGCCCTGTCCCGCCTCACCGGCGTCATCGACAAGCTCGTCGTCTATCCGCAGAACATGCGCCGCAATCTCGACCTGCTCGGCGGCCTGCACAATTCCCAGCGTGTGCTGCTGGCGCTCACCCAGGCCGGCTATTCCCGCGAGGACAGCTATGCGGCCGTGCAGCGCAATGCCATGAAGGTCTGGGAAATGAGCGGCGACCGCGCCGGCCAGTTCGCGCGCAACCTGAAAGAAGATCCGCAAGTGACTCTGAGCGATGCGCAAATCGACGCCATGTTCGATGATGCCTATCACCTCAAGCATGTCGACACGATCTTTGCCCGGGTCTTCGGATGAGCCTGATCTGCGCGCAGGAAACCGGCCTGACGGCCGAGGAATATATCGCCTGTGTCGGTCAGTCGGCGCTGGGTCCGACCCGTCCGCTCGGCAATACCGAGCGCGTCCAGGCCATGCTCGACAATTCCAACCTTGTCGTCACCGCTCGTGACGAGGGCGGTCGGCTGGTCGGCCTGTTCCGCGCCATGACCGACTGGAGCTGGGTCTGCTACTGCGCCGACATGGCGGTGGTCGAGGCCAGCCAGGGCCAGGGCGTGGGCAGGATGCTGATGGACAAGGCCACCGAAATCCTCGGTCCCGGCGTCAGCATCATCCTGCTGGCCATGCCCGGTGCCGAGGGCTTCTACCACAAGATCGGCCTCACCCAGACCCAGGCCGGCTTCTATCGCGACAGGACCCATCGCTCATGAAGCTCGCTGATACCGATATCCTGATCCTGCCCGGCCTCGGCAATTCCGGCCCGGGCCACTGGCAGCAGCGCTGGGCCGAGCGCATGCGCACATCGGCCATTGTCGAACAGGCCGATTGGGACGAGCCCGATCCGGAAGACTGGACCGATACCATCGTCAAGGCCGTCGAGCTGGCCGAGCGGCCGGTCGTGCTGGTGGCCCATTCTCTGGCCTGCATCGCGCTGGTTCAGGCCGCGCCGCGCCTGCCCCAGGGCAAGGCCAAGGGCGCCTTCCTGGTCTCGCCGCCCGATATCGAGCTCAATCCCGATGCCCCGCCCGAGGCCCGGGCCTTTGGCGCCGTGCCGCGCGATCCCCTGCCCTTTCCCTCGCTGCTGGTGATCTCGGACACCGATCCCTTTTGCTCGCTCGAACGCGCCGCCGACTTTGCCGGCGCCTGGGGTTCGGAATTTCACCAGGCCGGCCCGGCCGGCCATATCAACCTCGCCTCGGGCCACGGCCCCTGGCCCGAGGGCCTGCTGATGTTCACCCGGCTGATGCAGCGCCTATGATCGCCGGTTACGACATCGTGCCGGGTGCCCCGGCCCAGGCGGACTATCTGCGCCTGCGCCTTGCCGCCGGCCTCAGCGCCAAGACCGAGGAACAGGCGTCCAAGGGCCTGCCCAATACCTGGTACGGCGTCACCGTGCGGCATGCTGGCCAGACCATTGGCATGGGCCGCATCATCGGCGATGGCGGCACTGCCTTTCAGATCGTCGACATCGCCCTCGAACCCGCCCATCACGGCAAGGGGCTGGGCAAGGCCATCATGGCCGCGCTGATGGCTCACCTCAGCGCCCATGCGCCCATAGGCGCCTATGTCAGCCTGATCGCCGATGGCGATGCCCGCCACCTCTATGCCCAATATGGCTTCGCGCCGGTCATGCCGGCATCGATCGGCATGGCACTCAGGCTGGCGCCGGATATGCCGCGCCCGCTCCCCAAGGCGACGTGACGCCAGGCGCCCCGTCCTGCCTGGAGCGGGGGGCGCGCCTCCGCGCGCCCCTCTGAGGCTAAAGTTCCCAGCCAAGCCGGCGGTCGACCGACCAGGCGCCGCCGCCAAAGGCCGCATAGAGCGCCACCCCACCCGTCCAGAACAGCGAGGCAAAGATCGCCTTGCCCTGCACCTGGCCGAGGAAGGCGCCGCCGCCATCGGCCAGCCGGCGCATCGCATCGGCGGTAAAATACTGCGCGCCTTCGGGCGATGCCAGCAGGGCCATCCCGGCTTCGGTCAAAAAGGTCGGACCATAGGGATGGGCATAGTGAAACCACAGGGTGATGGCCAGCATCACCGTATTGGCAAGGGCCCATGGCCTTGTCAGCAGGCCGGCCATGATGCACAGCCCGCCCACCAGATTGACCAGGGCCAGAACCGGCGACCAGAACCAGCCCGGATAGAAATGCAGGCTCTCGACAAACCCGGCCATCGCCATGGGATTGCCCATTTTCACCCAGCCCTCATAGGCCAGCACGGCGCCGACAGCCAGGCGCAGCGCGACCCAGGCAAACGGTTGGGCGAAACGCTCGTAAAAGGTGCCAAGCACCGGGATGCCCAACCGCGTCGGCGGGCTGAATGGATCGGCAACATTGTGGTCAGTCAGGCTGGTCATGGTGGGTCTCCTTGGTTGCCCCCCATTCTGCACGCCTGGACATGCCCGGCATTGCGCTAGGTCAAATGTCTGGGAATAAACAATATAATCAAACGCAGTCGATCGCCCCCTTTGGCATCCGGCCGGCCCAACAAAAAAGGGAGCAGGCCAGGCCTGCTCCCCTGCTATTCTCGCAATGTCTTGCGCTCAGCTTTCCGCGGCGACCTGCTCATTGGCCGTCAGCTTGAGCTGCAGCATTTTTTGGCGAATCACGTCGTCGCCAATGCTCAGTCCCTTGGCCTTGATATCGGCCGAGACCTTGCGGAACACGTCCTCATCGCCGGCTTCCTCGAAATCGGCGGCCACCACTTCGGCCGCATAGGCCGTGGCCGCCTCGCCGGTATGGCCCAGCAGCTCGGCTGCCCAGATGCCCAGCAGCTTGTTGCGCCGCGCCTCGGCCTTGAATTTGGTTTCAGCGTCGAAGGCAAACTTGGCTTCCTGCCCCTTTGCCCGATCATCAAACTGGCTCATGCCGCTCTCCCGCATACCTTAGACATCGCCGCCTCACGGGCGTTCGCCTTGGACATAAGCGGTTCAGCCGGTCAAATCAACGTCTCCACGGGGCTGCGACCTTATGCTCGGTCGCGGCCCGCTGCAGGTCGACCATCCCCAGCCAACATGCAAAAGAGCTTGCTTTTCCGCATGGTTCTGGCGCATGAAGCGGCCAAATTCCCCTCCTCCAAACGGTCCGGATTCCCA
>CAXBHD010000302.1:0-3619 GCA_963975335.1 uncultured Devosia sp.
ATTTCATCTCAGCGCGCACGCGCGCTGCCTAGCGACAAGAGGGACCAGCGGTCACCGGATCGCTGGGCTCGAGGAGAATCACTAGTGAGCGTAGAAACAACGACCCTGGACAATGGCATGGTGATCCTTACCGATCACATGGCCCATCTCGAAAGCGCCTCGCTGGGCGTCTGGGTCAAGGCGGGGGCGCGCTCCGAGCGCAAGACCGAACATGGCATTTCCCATCTGCTCGAGCATATGGCCTTCAAGGGCACCGCTACGCGCAATGCGCTGCAGATTGCCGAAGCCATCGAGAATGTCGGTGGCGATCTCAATGCAGCCACCTCCATCGAGCATACCGGCTATTTCGCCCGGGTCCTCAAGGAGGATGTCGTGCTGGCCGCCGACATCCTCTCCGACATCCTGCAGAATTCGCTGTTCGACGAGGACGAGCTGACCCGCGAAAAGCAGGTCATCGTCCAGGAAATCGGCGCTGCCCGCGACAATCCCGATGATCAGGTCTTCGATCTCTTCCAGGAAGCGGCCTTCCCCAGCCAGCCGATCGGCCGCACCATTCTGGGCACGGTGGACTCGGTGCGGGCCGTCAATTCCGACACCATCCGCAAATATATGAACCGCAACTATGTCGGCGACCACATGGTGCTGGCCGCGGCCGGCAATGTCAGCCACGACAACCTGGTCGATGTGGCGCGCGAGCGTTTTGCCACCCTCAAGCCCAATGGCGCCCCGGCGCCGCAGCGCGCCGAATACCAGGGTGGCCAGGAGCGCCTGGTCTCCGATCATGAACAGGCCCATATCGTGGTGGGCTTTGAGGGCCGCGCCTATAATGCCGATGGCTTTTATGCGGCCCAGGTGCTGGCCTCGATCCTGGGCGGCGGCATGAGCTCGCGCCTGTTCCAGGAAATCCGCGAAAAGCGCGGCCTCTGCTACTCGGTCTATTCCTTCCACTGGGCCTTTGCCGATAGCGGCGTCTTCGGCGTGGCGGCCGCCACCGGGGCCGACGAGGTCGCCGATCTGGTGCCCGTCGTGCTGGACGAGCTCAAGCGCGCCACCGAGAACATTACCGACGAGGAAGTGATCCGCGTCCGCAATCAGATCCGTGCGGGCCTGCTGATGTCGCTGGAAAGCCCTTCGGCCCGCGCCGGCCAGCTGGCCCGCCAGCAGATTCTCTGGGGCCGGCCCATTCCGATGCAGGAAACCGTGGACCGCATCAACGCCATCACCGCCAAGCGCGTGCAGGATATTGCCGAGCAGATCTTCACCCAGGGCACGCCCACCCTGGCGGGCATCGGCCCCATCGGCAATCTGGCCGATGTCGAGGCCATTGGCGACCATCTCCGACGCTGACATGGTCAAAGCCGTGCTCTGGCCCTGGTCGTCGCCGCCCTCGCTGATCACCCTGCGCGGCGCCAATGTGCAGCTGCGCCTGCCGCAGCTGGCCGATTATGAGCAATGGCAGGCGCTGCGCCGCAACAGCCGGGATTTTCTGGTGCCTTTCGAGCCCCGCTGGACGGAAGCGGACCTGGCGCGCCGCGTCTTTGTCAGCCGGGTCAGGCGGGCCCGCGAAGAGGCCGAGGCGGGCAGCGATTACGCGCTGTTCATCTTTGTGGGGGAGGGGGCGCAGGAGACGCTGGTGGGCGGCATTACCCTGTCCAATGTGCGCCGCCGCGCCGCCCAGTTCGTCAATCTGGGCTATTGGATGGGCCAGCAATATGCCGGCAAGGGGCTGATGACGGAGGCTGTCGGCGCCTGCCTGCCCTTTGCTTTCGACACGCTCGATCTGCACCGCATTCACGCCGCCTTTCTGCCGGGCAATATGGCATCGCGCCGGGTGCTGGAAAAGAATGGCTTCGTCGAGGAGGGCTTCGCCGAAAAATACCTGCAGATCAATGGTCGCTGGGAAGACCATGTCCTGTTCGGGCTCAACCGCGAACGCTATGAACTGGCCTGTTTTGCCCGACGCGCCGTCTAGTGTGCCTATTTGGCCACAGCCCGCCCAGCTTGTCGCTCGCTGCAATCCCCGCTACCAAAGGATGTTCCGCTCAAGAGGACGCCGAACCGCTGCAATGCCGATTTATCGGTGTTGTCGGATCGATGCCACAATGAAGCCTACCGCAGGATATACTCGCCCCTGATGCGTCACCTTTATGCACTCGCGATGTGTCTTGCCTTGGTGCTGACCTCGTTCGCCCCCACCCTTGCCCTTGAGGTCATCTCGGTCCCCGATGATGTCAACGCGGTCAATCTGTCCGACGTGCTCGAGATCCGGCCCAGCGAAGGCGGCGGCGTGCAGCTGTCCACGGCGCCCGGCGCCGATGGGATCATCCGGCGCATCGAGGTGCTGGCCTCCGAACGCGGCACCAATCCCAATTTCGCTCTCTTCGCGCTGACCAATGACAGCGACCAGCAGATCGAGCGCCTGCTGGTGGCGCCATTCTACCGTCTGCCCGGCTCCGGCATTGTACAGCCCGATCTTGGCAGTGACCGGGTCACCGCCCTGACGCCCAGCGCCGGCATCCGCCCGGTGCGGCTGACCGATTCCGAGGCCGATGTGTTCGAGGTGACCCTCGATCCGGGCGCCACCGTCACCTTTGTGGCCGAACTGACCGGCACCGGCCTGCCTGAACTCTATCTCTGGCAGCCCAATGCCTATCGCGATTACGTCAACTCCTTCACCCTGTTCCGCGGCGTGGTGCTGGGCGTTGCCTCGCTGGCGGCCGTGTTCCTGTCCATCATGTTCGTGGTCAAGGGGCGCGGCGTCTTCCCCGCGACCGCGGCCGTGGCCTGGGCCGTGCTGGCCTATCTGCTGATCGACTTTGGCGTGCTGGGGCGTCTGCTGGGACTGTCGGCGACGGGCGTGCCGCCGCTGCGCGCCGCTGCCGAGGCGGGCATTGCCACCACCCTGGCCGGTTTTCTCTTCATCTATCTGAACCTGCATCGCTGGCATCTGCGCTTTGTCCACCTGGCGCTGGGGCTGGCGGCCCTGTTCCTGGCCCTGTTCGGCTTTGCCTTTTTCGAGCCGGCCATTGCCGCCACCATTGCGCGGCTGGTGCTGGCGCTGCTGGGCCTGTCGGGCTTCTTCCTGATCCTGCTGCTGGCTTTGCGCGGCTATGATCGCGCGGTCCTGCTGGTCCCCACCTGGATCATCGTCATTGCCTGGCTGTTCTATTCCTGGCTGGTCGTGTCCGGCCAGGTCTCCAATGACGTGGCCCAGCCCGCCGTCGGCGGTGGCCTCGTCCTGATCGTCATGCTGCTCGGCTTCACCGCCGTCCAGCATGCCTTCTCCGATGGCCAGGTCAGCATCGGCACCCTGTCGGAAGTCGAGCGCCGCGCGCTGGCGCTGACCGGTTCGGGCGATTTCGTCTTCGACTGGAATATCGAGCGCGACCGCGTCTCGGTCAGCGACGAACTGGCCGTGCGCCTGGGCGAAAAGCGCGGCGCCTTGCGGGGAGCCATCAAGCTCTGGCTGGATCGGGTCCATCCCGATGACCGCGACCGCTTCCGCACCGCCTTTGATACACTGGTGGAGCTGCGCCGCGGCAAGGTTTCGGCCGATATGCGCATTGCCAGCCATGACGGCAATTACCGCGCCTTCCGCATGCGGGTGAAACCCGTGCTG
>CAXBHD010000303.1:0-3611 GCA_963975335.1 uncultured Devosia sp.
ATGGGCCCCTGCGCCGGCGGCGCGGTCTATTCGCCGGCGATGACCGACTTCATCTATATGGTCAAAGACACCAGCTATATGTTTGTCACCGGCCCCGACGTGGTCAAGACGGTGACCAATGAAAGCGTCACCCAAGAAGAGCTGGGCGGCGCCTCGACCCATACCAAGATTTCCTCGGTGGCCGACGCCGCCTTCGACAACGATATCGAGACGCTGGCCGAGGTGCGCCGGCTCTATGGCTTCCTGCCGCTGATGGCGGGCCAGAAGCCGCCGCATCGCCCCACGGCGGACCCGGCCAATCGCGATGATCAGAGCCTCGATACCATCATCCCCGCCAGCGCCAACCAGCCCTATGACATGCGCGAGGTGATCGAAAAGATCGCCGACGAGGGCGACTTTCTGGAACTCCAGAAGGACCATGCCGGCAATATCCTGATCGGCTTCATCCGCATGGACGGCCATCCCGTGGGCGTCGTCGCCAACCAGCCGCTCGTGCTGGCCGGATGCCTGGACATCAATGCGTCGAAGAAAGCCGCGCGGTTCATCCGCTTCTGCGACAGTTTCGAGATTCCCATCCTCACCCTGGTCGACGTCCCCGGCTTCCTGCCCGGCGTGGCCCAGGAATATGGCGGCATCATCAAGCATGGCGCCAAGCTGCTCTTTGCCTATGCCGAGGCCTCTGTGCCCTTGGTCACCGTCATTACCCGCAAGGCCTATGGCGGCGCCTATGACGTGATGGCGTCCAAGCACATCAAGGCCGACGTCAACTATGCCTGGCCCTCAGCGGAGATCGCCGTGATGGGCGCCAAGGGCGCAACGGAAATCCTCTATCGCTCCGAACTCAGCGACAAGGACAAGATCGCCCAGCGCACGGCCGACTACGAAGCCCGCTTCGCCAACCCCTTCGTCGCCGCCGAGCGCGGCTTCATCGACGACGTCATCATGCCACACGGCACGCGGCGCCGGGTGATCCGCGCGCTGTCGACCCTGCGCAACAAGAACGTGCAGGGGCCCAAGAAGAAGCACGGGAATATACCGTTGTGAGGAGCGCCAGCATGATCACCAAACTCCTCATCGCCAATCGCGGCGAAATCGCCTGCCGGGTCATCAAGACGGCCCGGAAAATGGGCATTGCCACTGTCGCGGTCTATTCCGACGCCGACAGGGAAGCGCTGCATGTGCGCATGGCCGACGAGGCCGTGCATATCGGGCCGTCGCCGGCCAAGGATAGTTATCTCCAGATCGATAAGATCATCGCTGCCTGCAAGCAGACCGGCGCGCAGGCGGTGCATCCGGGTTACGGTTTTCTGAGTGAGAACCCCAAGTTTGCCCAGGCGCTGGAAGCGGCGGGGATCATCTTTGTCGGCCCGCCGGTTGGGGCGATCGAAGCCATGGGGGACAAGATCACTTCCAAGAAACTGGCGGCAGCGGCGGGGGTCTCGACCGTGCCCGGCCATATGGGGCTGATCGACGATGCCGAGCATGCCGTGACCATTTCCAGGTCCATCGGCTATCCGGTCATGATCAAGGCCTCGGCCGGCGGTGGCGGCAAGGGCATGCGCATCGCCCACAATGACGAGGAGGCGCGCGAAGGCTTTGCGCGTTCCAAGTCGGAGGCTGCCTCGAGCTTCGGTGACGATCGCATCTTTATCGAGAAATTCGTCACCGAGCCCCGCCATATCGAGATCCAGCTGATCGGCGATAGCCACGGCAACGTGCTCTATCTCAACGAGCGCGAATGCTCGATCCAGCGGCGCAACCAGAAGGTCATCGAGGAGGCGCCGTCCCCCTTCCTCGACGAGGCCACCCGCAAGGCCATGGGCGAGCAGTCGGTCGCTTTGGCCAAGGCCGTCGGCTACCAGAGCGCCGGCACGGTGGAGTTCATCGTCGACAAGGATAGGAAGTTCTATTTCCTCGAGATGAATACCCGCCTGCAGGTGGAGCATCCGGTGACCGAGCTGATCACCGGGCTGGACCTGGTGGAATTGATGCTGCGCGCCGCCAATGGTGAAAAGCTGCCACTGACCCAGGCCGAGGTGCAGCGTAACGGCTGGGCCATTGAAAGCCGGCTCTATGCCGAAGATCCCTATCGCAACTTCCTGCCCTCCACCGGTCGCCTCACCAAATATCGGCCCCCGGCCGAAAGCGCGTCCGAGACGCTGCATGTGCGCAATGATACCGGGGTTTTCGAGGGCGGGGATATCTCGACCTTCTATGATCCGATGATCGCCAAGCTCTGCACCTGGGCGCCGACCCGGATCGAGGCCATCGACGCCATGGCGGTGGCGCTGGACAGTTTCGAGGTCGAGGGCGTGGGCAACAATCTGCCCTTCCTCGCCACGGTGATGGAGCAGGAGCGGTTCCGCGAAGGCCGGCTCACCACCGGCTATATCGCCGAGGAATTCCCGGAGGGTTTTTCGGGCGCCACGCTGAGCGAGCAGCATCACTTGGATGTGGCCGCCGCGGCAGCCCTGCTGATGAGCCGACGCGAGGCGCGGCACGGCTTTGCCGCCACGCAGTGGCACTGGCATGTGCAGATCGGTGACCACGCCTTGCCGGTATCGGTGGGCGAAGCCGATGACGGCTATACGGTGAGCGCCGAGTGGCGCAGCGTGGCCGCGCGGCTCGACTGGGTGCCTGGCGCCGGGCTGGCTCGGGTCGGCTGGTCCGACGGACGGCAGTCGGTGTTCAAGGTCAAGGCGAACACAACCGGGTTCCGCATCCGCTATCGCGGTGCCGACCTCAAGGTGCAGGTGCTGGCGCCCCATGTCGCGAGCCTGCTCAAATATATGCCGATCAAGGTGCCGCCCGACATGAGCAAATATCTGCTCTGCCCCATGCCGGGGCAGGTGGTGCGCATCGACGTCAGCGAGGGCGACATTGTCGAGGACGGCCAGACGCTGGCGGTGGTGGAAGCCATGAAGATGGAAAACGTGCTCAAGGCGGAAAAACGCGCCCGCGTCAGCAAGGTCCATGCGGTGGCCGGCTCGGTGCTGGCAGTCGACCAGGTGATCCTCGAATTTGAGGCGGTGGCATGAGCGACAAGACCAACTTCGCCCGCTGGGCCGAGCTCGCCCAGAAGGAATTGCGGGACACCCCGCTATCGTCGCTGGATCGCGATTATGGCGGCATCGACGTCAAGCCGGTCTATTTCGGCGACGGCGCAGAGGTGCCCGGCGCCGAGCCGTTTACCCGCGGCGTGCGGGCCACCATGTATGCCAACCGGCCCTGGACCATAAGGCAATATGCCGGCTTCTCGACAGCCAAGGAGAGCAATACCTTTTACCGCCAGGCGCTGGAAAAGGGCCAGAAGGGCCTGTCGGTCGCCTTCGACCTGGCCACCCATCGCGGCTATGACAGCGACCATCCCCGCGTCGTCGGCGATGTCGGCAAGGCGGGCGTGGCCATCGACAGCGTCGAGGACATGAAGATCCTCTTCGACGGCATCCCGCTCGACCAGATGAGCGTCTCCATGACCATGAATGGCGCAGTGATCCCGGTGCTGGCCATGTTCATCGTCGCGGCCGAGGAACAGGGCGTGGCCCAGGCCAAGCTCGAGGGCACCATCCAGAACGATGTGCTCAAGGAGTTCATGGTCCGCAATACCTATA
>CAXBHD010000304.1:0-3562 GCA_963975335.1 uncultured Devosia sp.
GCGCCGATGACATCCGCGGTGATCTGCTGCTCGAGAGCAAGCTGGTTGCCTCCACCGACCGCATCGTGCTGTCGGGCTATACGCTGCAGCCCGACCAGAACCGCGCCGGCACCAGGCTGACCGGGGCGGCGAGCATCCAGCTGGGCACGCGGCGCAGCTTTGACGCGGTGGTGTCGGGCGGGGTGTTCTCGCTGCCGCCGCGCGATGCCAAGGAAGATGCCAGCGCCATGCCCTATGAGGCGGTGCGGCTGCTCAGCGAATTGCCGGCGCCGCTGATCCCGCCGCTGCCCGGCCGCATCGGCATCGACCTGGCCGAGGTCGGTTTGCGCGGCTTTGCGCTGCGCGATGTGCGGATGGATGCCAGCAGCGACGGCACCAGCTGGACCATCGAGCAGTTCATTGCGCAATTGCCCGGCGATACCAGCGTGCAGGCAAGCGGACAGCTGACGCGGGAAGCCGGCCATCCGGCGTTTCGCGGCGCGTTCAACCTGAGCAGCCAGCGGCTCGATGGGCTGGCCCATCTCTGGCGCCAGGCGGAAGACGATACGGCGCTGTTCAACCAAAGCGGCGCGCTGAGCGGCAATGTCATGCTGACCGGCGATGCCCTGCGGGTGAGCGAGGCGCAGCTGACCCTCAATGAGCTGGCCCATGCCGTGGAAATGCGCATCGGCTTTGGCGCGGAAAAACGGCTCGACCTCACCGGGCATTTTGCCGGGCTGGGGGCGCAGGGCAGTGCGATGCTGGGCGCCCTGCTGCCCGACTGGGTCGCCGAGCCGCGCTTTGGCATCAGCTTTCCCGAAGGCAGCTTTTCGCTGACCGGGCAGGCGGCGCGGCTGCTTGGCCATGACGGCACCGGCCTGGTGGCGGAAGGGCAGTGGAGCCCCGAGGCGATAAGCTTTACCCGGCTGTCGGCCGGGGATTGGGGCGGGATCGGCTTTGACGCGGCGCTGACCGCCACGGGCAGTCTGACAGCGCCAAGGCTGGTCGGCTCGGGCCGGGTGCGGGTGGAGGCGGCTACGGCGCCGGCACTGGCGGGGCTCTATGACATGCTGGGCACGCCGCCGGCATGGCGGGCCTATCTGGCGGGATCGGCGCCGGCCGAGGTGCTGGTCGATCTCGAAGCCGGCAATGACGGCCAGGCGCAGGTGCTGACGCTCGGCGGCACGCTGGGCTTGGCCCGGCTCGACCTGCGGGCCGAGCTCGATGGGGGCCTCGCGGCGCTGCGGAGCGCGCCGTTGCGCCTGACGGCCACGCTTGAAGGTGACGACGCAACCGGGCTGGGCCAACAGATCGGACTGGGCAGCGACCCCGTCTTTGACAGCGATCCCATGCTGGTCAGCCTGCGGCTCGACGGCACCCCGGCCAATAGTCTAGACAGCCGGATCAATATCAGCGCCGGCGATGAGTCTATCGGTTTTGCCGGCTTCCTCGCGACGACCGATGCCGGCGAGGTGCAGGGCACCGGCACGCTCGACATGGCGCTGGCCGATGCCGGCGGTCTGGCCCAGATCATCGGCGCACCGGGCATCAGCCTGCCGCCGGCGCGTGCCAGCGCATTGCTGCATTTCGAGGGGAGCCGGCTGGCACGCCTGACCGAGATCGACGGAACGTCCGGGGACAGCGCATTTTCGGGTGCGCTGGCTTTGGCGGCAGATGGCGGCGGCGTGAGCGGTGATATCCGCATCGACACCGCCTCCATCGAGGGGCTGGCGGCAATGCTGTTCGGCCGCGCCGCCATGATCGATGGCGATGGGGTCTGGCCGGAGGGTCCGATCAGCATTGGCGCGGGTGCCCGCTCCATGCGGGGCAGTGTCGCGGTATCGGCTGGTGCCGTCACCGCGGGCGGGAGCGCCGTTCTGGGGCCCACGCGCTTTGAACTGATATGGGACGAAACGCGCCTGCGGCTGGCCCGGTTCGAGGCGGCGCTGGGCGCCGGCACGGCCAGTCTCGATCTGGCGGTATGCTGTGCGGGCCCGCTGGCCGACAAGACCGTTACGGGCCGGCTGAGCCTGACAAATGTCGCGCTCGAGGCCGTGGCGCCGCCGGCCGTGGCGGCCGCCCTGTCGGGCACGCTGGCCGGTGGCGTACAGATCGAGGGGACGGGCGCGAGCCTGGCCGAGGTGCTTGGCGGGCTGGCCGGCGAGGGCAATTTTACCGTTGCCGATTTTGCCGCAGCGCAGCTGTCGCCGCAGGTTTTTGCGGCCCTGGCGGGGCTGGGCGATGTGCTGAACATGGAGGGCGATGCGCTGCGCACCATTATCGCGCAGAGCCTCGAACAGGGCAGTTTCACCGCGCCGACGGCGGCCGGGGCCTTTACCATTGCCGGTGGCGTGCTGCGCCTCAACAATGTCATCATCGACGGCGCCGTGGCGCGCCTGGCCGGCGATCTGACGCTCGGCCTGGCCGATCTGGGCCTGGGGGGCGACTTTGCCCTGACGCCCACCGCCCTTGCCGATCCCGACGGGCTGATCGGCACCGACACGGCCCGCATCTTCAACCGCATCGGCGGTACGCTGCTGGCGCCGGTGACGCGGCTCGACCTCGATGAAATGGTGGCCGCCATCCAGGTGCGGGCCAATGAGCTTGAAGTCGACCGTCTCGAGGCGCTGCGGGCCGCCGATGCCGAGCGGCAGCGGGCGGCCGCCGAGGCGCGCAACCAGCTGATCGAGGCGCAGCGACAGCGGGCTGCGGCCGAGGCGGCGGCGCGGGCGGCAGAGGAGGAAGAAGCGGCGCGTCAGGCGGCCGAAGCGGCGGCCCAGCGGGCGCTCGAGCAGCAAGAGCTCACGCCGGCGCCGCCCAGCCCGACTTTGGACGGGCCGCTCAATCTGCAGCTGCCGCCGCTCCAACGGGCGCCGTCCACGGGCCTGCCGGGCAATTAGGGGTCAGGGAGCGGCGGGTGTTTCCGCCTTGCGGCGATACCAGTCGAGCACGGCCAGACGCGCCGCCGAAGACAGGTTGGTGGTCTGCCGTTCGGCGTCGATGCTGGCGATCAGGGCGGTCATGGTCCGCCCGGTCTCCTGGGCCATGGCCTCCAGCGCGGCCCAGAATTCGGGCTCCAGCGCGATGGAGGTGCGGTGGCCGGCGATGGACAGGGAGCGCTTGTCCATCGGCTGGGATCAGGGCTTCTTGCGGAACGCGTCGAGGCTGACGACTTTTTCGCCCGGCTTGTCGTTCTCGCCATCGGCGCTGCCGGCAGCGGATTCGACCGCATCATCGTCTTCGCTCTCGGCCATTTCGGCGCCCGGCGCGGTCTGCGGATCAAACTGCAGGCCGAACTGCACCGAAGGGTCGAAGAAGCCTTTGACGGCCGAAAAGGGGATGACCAGGGTTTCGGGAATGCCGTCAAAGGACAGGCCGACCTCAAAACCGGTCTCGGACACCTTGAGGTCCCAATACTGGTTCTGGATGACGATGGTCATTTCCTTGTCATACTGGCCGAGCAGCTTCTCGCTCAGGCGCACGCCGGGCGCGCGGGTCAGGAAGGAAATGAAGAAGTGGTGTTCGCCGGGCAGGCCGGTCTTGGCGACTTCCGCCAATACCTTGCGCACGACGCCGCGCAGGG
>CAXBHD010000305.1:0-3556 GCA_963975335.1 uncultured Devosia sp.
GGCGCCGACGTGCTGATCCTCAACCACTATGGCAATGACATGGTGAACTCGCTGACCCAGGCCGTGCAGTTCGGCATGCGCGACCGCCAGGCCAATGGCAAGGACTTCCAGATTGTCGTGCCGCTGTTCTCCGAGCTGATGGCCAAGGGCGCCGGTGCCAATATCAAGGGCATTTTCGGCACGTCGAACTGGCACTGGAACCTGCAGGACGCCGGTACCCAGGCCTTTACCAAGTCGTTCGGCGCCGCCTATGGCGCACCGCCGTCACAGGCTGCCCATACGGCCTATGTCCAGGCCCTGCTCTATGCCGATGCCTGCGAGCGCGCCGGCACCTTCTATCCGCCCGAAGTCATCAAGGCGCTGGAAGGCCACGAATTCGACGGCATGGGCAATGGCCCGACCCTCTACCGTGCCGAGGATCACCAGTGCATCAAGTCGGTGCTGGTCGTGCAGGGCAATGACAATCCGACCAGCGAGTATGACGTGCTCAACGTGGTGCAGGAAATCGATCGCGAAGCGGTGAACTACGATCCGGCCATCTTTGGCGGCGATCTGGGCCCGGCAGAACCGGTCCCCATGTGCGCCTGAAAACGCGGTCGCTCCGGTTTCCGGAGCGGCCTTTGTCGCCATTGCCCTCATCCTGAGCCTGTCGACGGACGAGGTCTTGCCTTTGGGGCCTGCCGAGCCACGCCGCGTGGATCGGCAGGTCACCCCAGGGCCGCCGGACGCCCGGGCTCGCTAGGACTAAAACCATGTTCGAAGTCATCTTTCTGCAATTTCTCAACGGGCTCGACAAGGGTGCCGCCTATGCGCTGATCGCGCTGGGCCTGACCCTGGTGTTCGGCACGCTTGGCGTGGTCAATTTCGCGCATGGCGCGCTCTTCATGCTGGGCGCATTCTGCGCGGTCCTGTTCCGCCAGATCCTGACGCTCGAAACGGTCACCATCGATCCCGAGCAGCTGTCGCCCTGGGGCCAGCCGCTCGAAATCCGCGAACCGCTGGTCCAGGCCTGGTTTGGCGACTTTGGCGCCGTACTGGTCAACTATTCGGTGCCCTTCAGCATCATCATCACCATTCCCATCATGCTGGTGATCGGCGTGGCGCTCGAGCGCGGCATCATCAAGCACTTCTACAAGCGCCCGCATGCCGAACAGATCCTTGTGACTTTCGGCCTGGCCATTGTGGCGCAGGAGGTCATCAAGTCGTTCTTCGGCCCCAATCCCATTCCCCAGCCCATGCCGACCGACCTGCGCGGCGCGGCCGATATCGGCGCGTTTCTGGGCATGCAGGCCAATGTGATCACCTATCCGATCTGGCGCCTGATCTATTTCCTGTTCTCGGCGGTCATCATCGGCGGGGTCTTTGCCTTCCTGCAGTTCACCACTTTCGGCATGGTGGTCCGTGCCGGCATGGCCGATCGCGAGACCGTGGGCCTGCTCGGCATCAATATCGACAAGCGCTTCACCATCATGTTCGGCCTGGCCGCCGTCGTCGCTGGCGTGGCGGGGGTGATGTATACCCCGCTCTTGCCGCCGAACTATCACATCGGCATGGACTTCCTGGTGCTCAGCTTCGTGGTGGTGGTGGTGGGCGGCATGGGCTCCCTGCCCGGCGCCGTGGCGGCCGGCTTCCTGCTCGGCATCCTGCAGAGCTTTGCCTCAATGACCCAGGTCAAGGCCGTCTTCCCCGGCATCGACCAGATCATCATCTATCTCGTCGCCGTCGTCATTCTACTGGTTTTGCCGCGTGGCCTGTTTGGTCGCCGCGGCGTGATGGAGGCCTGATATGTTGGCCATGTCCCGCAACGATCTCCTGCTGTTTGTCGGCTTTTCGCTGGTCGTGCTGACCATGCCGATCTGGATGGCGCCCTTCGGGGCGGCCTATCCGGACCTACTGCAGCGCTTCATGATCTTCGGCATCTTTGCTGTCGGCTTCAATATCCTGTTCGGCCTGACCGGCTATCTCAGCTTTGGCCACGCCGCCTTTTTTGGCGTCGGCTCCTATGCCGCGGTCTGGTCGTTCAAGCTGCTGAGCCTTGATGCCATGCCCGCCATGCTGTTTGCCGTGGTGATCTCGGGCCTGTTCGCCCTGATCATCGGCTTTCTCAGCCTGCGCCGCTCCGGCATCTACTTCTCCATCCTGACGCTGGCCTTTGCCCAGATGAGCTACAATCTGGCCTATTCGGTGCTGACCCCGATCACCAATGGCGAGACCGGCCTGCAGCTGACCATCAACGATCCCCGTCACCTCGACCGGGTCTTGGGCGAGGTCATGCCCGGCCAGCCGGTGCCCACCCTGTTCGGGCAGTCGCTGGGCGGCTTTACCGGCTTTTATTTCTGCGCCGGCTTCCTGATCCTGGCCTTCTTCATCGCCCAGCGCATCACCAATTCGCCCTTCGGCATGATGCTCAAGGGGATCAAGTCCAACCAGATCCGCATGAACTATACCGGTTTCAACACACGACCCTATACCCTGGCCGCCTTTGTCATTTCGGGCATGTATGCGGGCCTTGCCGGCGCGCTGCTGGCGGTGACCGATCCGCTTGCCGGGGCTGAGCGCATGCAGTGGACCGCCTCGGGCGAGGTGGTGCTGATGACCATTCTGGGGGGCGCGGGCACGCTGGTGGGCCCGGTTATCGGCGCCTGGATCATCAAATATTTCGAAAACATCTTCTCGGCGCTCAATGACAGCATTCTGGGACAGTTCTGGGGCTTTCTGCCCGACGGACTGGACCATGTCGCCGTCCTGATCAGCAGCAAGTTTGTCGGCGAGGGCTGGTTCCTCACCCTGGGCCTGGTCTTCGTGCTGATCGTGGTCTTCCTGCCCGGCGGGGTGATGGAGGGCGTGCGGCGGCTGAGCCAGCGCTTCGGGCGGACGCCGCCGAGCAAGATGTCTCCCCAGCCACAGCCAGCCGAGTAGGACGACGAAATGAGTGTACCCAATGTCGTGCTGCATGTTGCCGACGTCCACAAGCGCTTCGGCGGTCTGCATGCCCTGGCCGATATCGATCTCGAGGTCGAGGAGGGCCAGACCCATGCCATTATCGGGCCCAATGGCGCCGGCAAGTCGACCCTGCTCAATGTCATCATCGGCAAGCTGGCGCCGACCAGCGGCCAGGTCGTGTTCGATGGCACGGTGCTAACTGGCCGCAAGCCCTATCAGATCAACCAGCTGGGCATTGCCCGGGTATTCCAGACGCCGGAAATCTTCGCCGATCTCAGCGTGCTGCACAATGTGATGATCCCGGCTCTGGCCAAGCGTGACGGCGCCTTCAAGCTCAATATGCTGCGCGGGCTAGACAGCGAAACCGCCGTCCGCCAGGAAGCCGAACACATGCTCGAGGATGTCGGCATGCTCAGCAGCCGGGCCGATCACGCCGGCAGCCTCAGCCGCGGCGACAAGCGGCGCATGGAGCTGGCCATGTGCCTGATCCAGCATCCGCGGCTGCTGCTGCTCGACGAGCCAACCGCCGGCATGAGCCGGCACGACACCAATACCACGATCGAACTGCTCAAGAAGATCAAGAGCCGCGGCATGACCAAGGTGATCATCGAGC
>CAXBHD010000306.1:0-3551 GCA_963975335.1 uncultured Devosia sp.
TCCCTCTTGTCGCTAGGCAGCGCGCGTGCGCGCTGAGATGAAATCTTCGACCGCCTGCTGGTCATTGGCAAGCAGGCTGAGGCGTTCGGGCCGCTCATGCAGATCGGCCAGCCAGGCCGGCAGGGCCGGATCGACGCCCGAGGCCGCCTTGACGGCGGCAGGAAATTTGGCCGGATGGGCGGTGGCCAGGGTGATCATGGGCGTGGTGCCCTGCGTCTGCAGCCGGGCGACATGCAGGCCCACGGCCGTATGGGGATCAAGCAGATAGCCGGCGGCGTGCAGCGTATCGGCAATGGTGGCGCGGGTGGCGGCCTCGTCGGTCGTCGCTGCGGCAAAGCCGGCCCGGATGGTCTGGAGGGCCGTGTCGGGCACGGCAAAGCCGCCCGACTGCCGCAGGCTGTCCATCATGGCCAGCACAGCCGGCGCGTCGCGACCGGCCGCTTCAAATAGCAGCCGCTCGAAATTGGAGGATATCTCGATATCCATGGACGGGCTGATCGTGGGGGATACGCCGGCCATGTCATAGCGCCCGGTCTCGAGCGTGCGGCGCAGGATGTCATTGGCATTGGTGGCAATGACCAGGGTCTCGATCGGCAGGCCCATGGCGCGGGCGCAATAGCCGGCAAAGATGTCGCCGAAATTGCCGGTCGGCACGGTGAAGCTGACCTTGCGGTGCGGCGCGCCCAGGGACACGGCGGCGGTGAAGTAGTAGACGATCTGGGCGACGATGCGCCCCCAATTGATCGAGTTCACCCCCGACAGGCGGACCCGGTCGCGGAAGCCGTGGTGGTTGAACATCGCCTTGACGATGTTCTGGCAGTCATCAAACGTGCCATCGAGCGCGATATTGTGGACATTGGCATCGAGCACGGTGGTCATCTGCAGGCGCTGCACCGGCGAGGTGCGCCCCTGGGGATGGAGAATGAAGATGTCGGTGGTATCGCGGCCGCGAAAGGCCTCGATCGCTGCCGAGCCGGTATCGCCCGACGTGGCGCCGACAATGGTGGCCTTGAGGCCGCGCTCGGCCAGGATATGGTCCATCACCCGGCTGAGAAACTGCATGGCGACGTCTTTGAAGGCCAGCGTGGGGCCGTGGAAGAGCTCGAGCAGAAAGTGGCCCGGTGCCAGCTCGACCAGCGGCGCCACCGAAGGGTGGCGGAACACGGCATAGGAATCGTCGATGATCTGCTTGAGCTTGGCCGGCGCGATCTCGTCGCCGGTGAAGCGGCTGATGACGGCATAGGCGACATCGGCATAGGGCTTGCCGGCAAAACCGGCAATCTCGGCGGCGCTCAGCTGCGGCCAGGTCTGCGGCACGTAAAGCCCGCCATCGGATGCCAGGCCAGCCAGTACTGCGTCAGAGAAGCCGAGCACGGGTGCCTGACCGCGCGTAGAAACAAACTGCATTGGGGGGAAACGCCCTTTTGGAATTGCTGCAACGTAGTGAAACCGTCACCGAACCGCAAGTTCGCTGGCTCAGTTGGCGGCGGGGCCCTTGCTGCCGGCGCGCTGGCGCAGCAGCCAGAAGCCCAGCATGACAATCGCGACGATGGCAAAGCCATACCAGGTATAGGCATAGCCCAGATGGTTGTTGGGAAATTCGATGACGGTTTCGCCGCCCTGGGGCAGCTCGCCCGGCGCCCCGGCCGGCAGATCGACATAGAAGGGGGCAAAGGGGGCCAGGCTGGGATCGACCATCTCGGCGAGCCGGGCGGGATCGCGCACCCATTCGATGCGGTTGGACGTGTCGGGCGCCGGGGTCATGAAGCCAGCCGTCTCGCCGGGGCGCAGCAGGCCGGTAAGGGTGACCCGCGCCACATCGGCCTCACCATCGCTCACGGCGGCTTCCTGCAGCGCCGCCGGGACGAAGCCGCGATTGACAAAGACAGTGCCGCCCTGGTCCAGCACGAAGGGGGTGACCACCCAGTAGCCGGGACCGGCGGCGGGGCCATTGGCATTGGCCAGGCTGGTAAAGACGGTGACCGTCTGATTGTAGCGGAAGGCCCCGGTCAGCGTCACCGGACGGAAATTGAGTTCGGCCAGGTCGAGGCTGGACCAGGCCGCCGGGTCGGGCACGGCAATGGGGGCGGCATCGAGGCGCTGGTCAACCGCGGCAATCAGCGCTTCCTTTTCGGCCAGACGCTGCAGCTGCCAGGTGCCCAGAAAGCTACAGGTGACGGCCAGGGCCAGCATCAGCACGACAAAAATGCCGGCCTTGACCCGCCCCATTGCCGGCGCGCCGCTCATTGATGGCCCTCATGGGCGTCGTGACGGTATTGCAGCGCCACCAGGACGCCCTTGAAGGGCGGCAGCAGGGCCAGCGAGAGGATGAGCGTCGCGGGGATCCACAGCATCAGATGCACCAGCGGCGGCGGGTTGAAGGCCGCGCCGACAATGAGGGCCAGCAGGATGATGATGGGCGCCACCAGAAAGATGACGAAGATGGCGGGACCGTCGCCACTATCGGCAAAGGCCAGGTCAAGGCCGCAGACGGCGCAGCGCGGCGCGACCTTGAGATAGCCCTTGAACAGCTTGCCGTCACCGCAGCGCGGGCAGCGACAGAGCAGACCGGCAAGAAAGGGTGAGGGCTGGGCCAAAATAGGTCTCCAAAAGGTTCGGGGCGCAGCTTGATGCCACGCCCCGTGCAGTCGATCGGGCGAACCCTAGTGAGACAGCGGCACGCCCCAGCTGCCCCAGACATAGATCGAGGCAAACAGGAACAGCCAGACCACGTCGACGAAATGCCAGTACCAGGCGGCGAATTCGAAGCCCAGATGGCGCTCGGGGGTGAAGTCACCCCGCTCGGCGCGGATCAGGCAGACCGCCAGGAAGATGGTGCCGATGAAGACGTGGAAACCATGCAGGCCGGTCGCCATGAAGAAGGTGGCGCCATACATGGAGCCGGCAAAGGCAAAGCCGGCTTCGGAATATTCCAGCAGCTGGGTGGCGGTGAACAGCAGGCCGAGCCCCACGGTCAGCACCAGGCCCCAGCGCAGGCCCTGACGGTCATTCTCGAGCAGGGCGTGGTGCGCCCAGGTCACCGTCGTGCCCGAGGTCAGCAGGATCAGCGTATTGAACAAGGGCAGGTGGAAGGGGTCGAAGAGTTCGATGCCCGTGGGTGGCCAGATGCCGCCGGTGGCCGCGACGCGGGCATATTGCTCGACATCGTCGAGGCGGAAGAAGCCGTCGAAATAGGCCCAGAAGAAGCCGAAGAAGACCATGACTTCCGAAGCGATGAACAGCAGCATGCCATAGCGATGATGCATCTGCACGACCGGGGTATGGTCGATGCCGTTATTGGCTTCCTTGATGACGTCTGCCCACCAGGCATACATGGTGTAGAGCACGCCCACGAGGCCGACAAAGAACACCCACGGGGTCCAGTCATGCATCCAGAAGACGCCGCCAACGGCCATGATCAGCACGGAGACCGAGCCGACAAAGGGCCAGGGGCTCGGTTCGACCATGTGATAATCGTGGTTCTTTTCGATGGCGGACATGGTCAGCTTCCCTCGTTGTCTGAAGCGTAGAAGGTATAAGAGAGCGTGATC
>CAXBHD010000307.1:0-3510 GCA_963975335.1 uncultured Devosia sp.
GTGCTTGAGATCGACCTGGCGGCTGTTCTCTTCGACGGTCTCGACGATTTCGAGCAGGCGCCACATGCGGGTTTCGCCCGAACGAGGATTGATCTCGACCTTGATCTCGGTCTCGGCGCCGTAACGGCCCTTGGCGGCCTTTTCCATGGCGTCCTGCATCGCTTCGATCACGACCATGCGGTCGATCGACTTTTCACGGGCTACAGCATCTGCAATCTGCAGGAGCTCAAGTCGGTTCGCGCTAACGGCCATTTAGTGTGTCTCCTCAGAGATGTCGTCATCATTGTCGATTTCGACCGTTTCGGTCTCGTCGTCGTCAAGCGGGTGCTGTTCCTGGTCCAGCCGCGCCTTTTCCATCAGCGCATCGGTCATCACCAGCTTGGCTTCGCCAATCGAGCTGAGCGGCAGCTGGTGGTCCGGATCGGTGCCGGTCGGGGCGTCGGGCAGGGTAATGGTCACCGTGTCGGCATCCACATCCTTGATGAAGCCACGGAAACGCTTGCGGCCATTGAGCATGTCGGAGAGCTCGATCTTGGCCTCGTGCCCGATATAGGTAGCAAAGTCGCGCTGGCGCACCAGCGGGCGGTCAATGCCGGGCGAGCTGACTTCCAGGTGATATTCGCGTTCGATCGGATCTTCCACATCGAGCACCGGCGACAGATCCTTGGACAGGGTCTCGCAGTCCACGATGGTGAAGCGGCCGTTTTCGTCTTCGGCCATGATCTGCAGGGTCATGCCGTTTTCCTGGGTGATGCGCACCCGGACCAGGGCATAGCCCAGGCTGTTGGCAACGGGCTCGACAATGGCCGACACCCGGGCTTCCATGCCCGTTTCCTTGATATAGCGCTTGGCGGTGAGATCGAAGCTCATCGGTCCCTTCGGATAATAAAAAAGAGCGGGGCCGGGAGGCGCCCACTCTGCAAACCTGCTGAGATGTTGGCTTCTATATAGCCCCGAACCGGCCGCGCCGCAAGGGCAGGCTGCGGGCGCCTTCGCCGCGCCGGCTGGGGCGGCCAGCCAGCGGCGCCATCTGCCAGCGCGTTCCCGCCTGCGCGCGGCGCAATGCCACGCCCGAGCCCTGGCAAAACGCCGCCGCGGGCCTTGCCAATCAGGCGCCCCGGTGCTCAACTTCGCTTGGCGCAAGAACGAAAAATGAGTTTTTTTGGCTTTTTGTCGTTTTTTTCCGGCCGCGAAACAACGGCCAATCGGCTGGTCCGAAACGGTCAGAATGATGCCCTCGGTGACGTGTTTGGCGCTCACAATCGGCATCGTGGCGGTGGCGTCACAGCCGCTGAGGCCCCGGCGCCCGGATCGGCACAAGACTGAAACACAGTCACGAAAAGCATACCGAGGCACATCGTAATACCTTGATTTCCTTTGCAAAACTCTCGGGTCGCCGGCCCGAAGTTCAACCCCCCGATCGGACAAAATCTGCTCTTGAGGATGGCCGGGGGCAGGATCATTTCCAGAGTGTTCAAAACGAAAGGAACACTTCAAATGATCAAGAACACTCTGCTTGCCCTTGTTGCCGTTGCCTCCCTGGGCGCCGTTGCCCCCGCCTTTGCCAATGACAGTGCATCTGGCGACAGCTATGACGCCCTCGATGACAACGGTCCTGCCATCGTGAACCGCCTGCAGGCCCAGGGCATCGACGCCACTGCGGTTGAAGACTGGGGTAACCAGGTTCGCGCCTATGTTACCCTCGAAGACGGCACCCAGGTGATGCAGTATTTCGATCTCAACACGCTGCAGCCAGTCAATATCTAGTCTGGCCGACCACGGCGCCGCCGGACATCTGTCCGACGGTGCCCGTATGCTAGGCGGGATGGATGAGCCGGATTACCGGCTCGCCACCCGCAGCATCGAACTGTCGCCGCGCCGCTTCCACCTGGGCGCGATTGCGCGCCGCAAATACCCGCCAGCTATCGGCCAGTTCGAGCAGTTCCAGGCCCAGTTCGGTCAATTCGTAATCGACCCGCGGCGGAATGGTCGCAAAGATCTTCCGCGTGACAAAGCCGTCCCGTTCGAGATCGCGCAAGGTAGTGGTCAGCATTTTCTGGGAAATGCCGCCGGCATGGCGCTTGAGCTCGGAGAAGCGCAAGGTTTCGGCCCGCAGCAGCGTGACAATCACCAGGGTCCACTTTCCGGGGCGCACCACCAGCACGTCATCATCGGGCTGAACTCTTTGCGATACGGACATGACGCGCCTCAGGAACCAAGAATCGAGCTCCGCATATGGGGGGCCAATGCGCCCAGTCTAGGTCCGCCGGGTTAAAATTCCGACAGGTCAGGCTTTCCCTGGCCGGCTAGCGCCGCGCAAAGCTCAGATAGAAGCTGATCATCCGCCCTTCGCGGCGGGCCTTCTGTTCGTAACGCGTCGCCTGCCAGCCCGGATAGGGCTCGTGCCAGCTGCCCGGTTTTTCCGGGGCGAAGGCAAAGGCGGGCGCCCGCACGATATGGGCCAGCGTCCAGTTGGCATAATCCTCGATATCGGTGGCAAAGTGGAAGACCCCGCCCGGCCGGATCACGCGCGCCAGCTCGGCCAGCGTTGTCGGCGATACGAAGCGCCGCTTGTGATGGCGCGTCTTGGGCCAGGGATCGGGATAGAGCAGGTAGACCTCGTCCAGGCTGGCATCGGGCAGGGCGGTCAGCAGCTTGAGCGCGTCATCGGTATAAAGCCGGATATTGTGCAGGCCTTCGGCGGCGATGGTTTGCACCATCTTGCCAATGCCACCGGTAAAGACCTCGCAGCCAATATAGCCGGTGTCCGGATGCCGCGCGGCCTCGAGCGCCAGATGCTCCCCGCCGCCATAGCCGATCTCGACGATGATCCTTTCGGCCTGGGGAAAGAGGCTCGTCGGGTCCAGAATGCCGTCCAGGGTGATTTCGAGATCGGGCAGGGTAGCGTCAAACAGGGCCTGCTGGCCGCCATGCAGCTTCTTGCCCGAGCGGCGACCGAAGAAAGCGCGCGGTTCACCCGAACGGGTCTTGGGCAGCTGGTGGTCGGGCTTGCTCATTCGTCTCACAACTTCAAAAAAGAACCTTGCCGACGACGGATCGGCGGCAAGGTCCATTATCGCATTTCTCTGGCAGTGAGGATTACTTTACCGCAGCCTTGAGCGCGCTGACCAGATCGGTCTTCTCCCAGGAGAAGCTGCCGTCACGGCCGGCCTTGCGGCCGAAATGGCCATAGGCCGAAGTCTTGGCATAGATGGGCTTGTTGAGGTCGAGATGGGTGCGGATGCCATGCGGCGTCAGATCCATGACCTTGGAGAGCGCGGCTTCGACGGCCTCCTCGGCGACCGTGCCGGTATCATGCAGGTTCACATTGATCGACAGCGGCTGCGCCACGCCAATCGCATAGCTGAGCTGGATCGTGGCGCGCTCGGCCAGGCCGGCCGCAACCACATTCTTGGCCAGATAGCGCGCCGCATAGGCTGCCGAGCGGTCCACCTTGGTCGGATCCTTGCCCGAGAACGCGCCACCGCCATGCGGGGCGGCACCACCGTA
>CAXBHD010000308.1:0-3502 GCA_963975335.1 uncultured Devosia sp.
GGGTTTCCCGAGCTGGCATAGACGTAAGCGCTGTGATCATCGCCATCGGCGGCGCCGATCGTGATAGTATCGAGCTCGGCACTGTCGCTGACCGACCAGCCAACCGCGATTTCCGTGCCGATCGGTGCTTCGTCGGGGGCGGTCAGCGCCGCCTTTGGCAGTGCGGCGGTGTCGGCTTGGGGAACAGCGCTGACTGTCGCCTGGAGCGCGCCCAAGAGGTCCTTGGCACTGGCGGCCGCGATATAGCTTCCGCCGGTATTGTCGGCCAGGCAGGCGACCGCGGCGCCTTCTTCCTTGGTCAGGCCGAAGCCAACGACATGGGTCGTGAATTTGAGGCCGAGCTGGGCCAGTTCGGTGCCGAGCGCGCAGGGATCGGCCTCGCAGGTTTCCAGCCCGTCGGTAACCAGCACCACCGTCGCCTCTTCTTCAGTGTAGCGCAGCGCCTCGGCTGCTTGCTGCACTGCCGCGGTCAGGGGCGTCTTGCCCAGAAAGCGCATGGCTTGAACCGCCGACAGGATCGCGGCCGAAGTGTTCTTTTCGGGTGGCACGATCAGTTCGATGTCCCCGCAATTGCCCTTTTCGCGATGACCATAGGCAAGCAGGCCCAGTTCGCGATCAGCTGGCAAACTGCCGAGCACTTCGGCAACGGTGTCGCGCGCGATCGCGAGCTTGGCGCGACCATCGATCTGGCCCCACATGGAGCCCGAGCCATCCATGACGATAATCATCCGTCCCTCGGCGCTTGCGGCGCCGGCCAACGACAGCAATGTGCACAGTGTCAGGGCCAGGCATCTGAGCAGCCGGTTCATGCCTGAGCTCCTGTTTTGCCAATGAGTGCTTTGGGTTCTGTTCCGACGCCTGCCCAACCGGCCGCGCGGCTGCCCAGCTCCTGGAATTTCTTCGAGGCGGCGCTGATGCGCTGTTCCCAGGCCGGGCTCGGCTGCTGGCCGTCGGTGATCTTGAAAAACGCCTGCAGCAGGCAGGCAATGGCAAAGGGCTCGATCAGTGCCGCCTTGATGGCCCAGGCAAACAGCAGCGCAAAGACCACGCCGCCTGCCCACCAGGCGCCGGGGATGAAATAGACCAGCGCTGCGGCCGGCGCGAGCATGAGCCCGAATACCAGCAGCGACAGACCATAGACAAACAGGGTGAGCCAGGCCGCGTTGATCATCATGGCTTTGGCATTCTGGCCATAGAGAACCAGGGCCTCTTGGGCGGACGAGAAGGGGTTGTCGGCGCGGCTGCGGATGGCATGCGCGAGAATGACCTCGTCGATCAGCCCCACGGCCAGCTTGAGATAGGCCCGGACAATGGCCATCAGTCGATCAAGGCCGGGAATGGGCAGGATGGCGAACAGGCCCTCGAGAAGTCCCGTGACCGCGTTGATGACGCCTTTGACCAGCTGGTCTATTCCGAACAGCACGGAAGTATGCGCGAAGCGTTGCCCCACCACGGACTTGGCATAGGCGATCTGGCTCATGCCATGGGGCAGGGGGCGCCCGTCGATCAGTTCCACCATCACGGCTATATGCCCGGCTTTGACTGTGTAGAGGATATATTCCCGCAGAAAGTAGAGCACGCCGGCTGTCACCGCAAAGCCGATGCCGCCGCCCCAGACCACGGCGCTGGCCTGAAAATCAGCGTCTCCCAGACCGCCGGCCCCATAGCCGATGCCCGCACCCGTGCCGGTGGCGATGACATAGGCTGCTGCTATGGCAAAATAGACGACCGCGCGAAACAGCACGAAGGGCGCGGTCTTGACCATCAGGCCCATGCCGCGCGCAATACTGAAATCCCACATTCCCAAAATCCCTCAAGCAAAGTCCGGACCGCCACCCCGCTCGGGGCAGCGCCTTGGCAGCTAGACTAGGGATGTTTGCCATTCACTTCTTGGGCTGGGCGGCACAGATGCTGGGGCTGGACGGCACTATTGCCCGGCACTGGCGGCGTGGCTGGCCCGCGTCGCCGATGGTGTCATGCCATAGTGCTGGCGATATGAGGCGTTGAACCAGGACAGGTCGCCGAAGCCGCTGGCCATGGCCACATCACTGATCGATCGGTGCAGGTGGCGTGGGTCGGTCAGCATGCGGTGGGCAAGGGCCAGCCGGCGATGTTTGACATAGTCGCGAAAGGTCGTGTGCTCGGCGGCAAACAGCGCTCTGGCATAGCGGGGGCTGATCCCGTGTCGCCCCGCAATGACATCGAGTGACAGGTCGGGCGCTGTCAGTTGCGTCTCGATATCGGTCTTGATCCGGTGCAGCCAGGCGGCCCGGACACCGCGCTCCGGCCCGGCCTCATCGCTCAGTTGGCCATCGGCAAGCGCCATCCGCGCCAGATCGTGCAGATGGCTGGTACAGGTGCGCGCGGCCTCGGCGCTCAGCGCGCCCTGACACTCATATAGCGTCCTGGCATAGCCCAGAAAAAGCTTCCAATAGGGCGATGCCGTCTGGGTCTTGCGCAGGGCGGCGTCCAGCCCCAGGCCGGTGCCGATCAGGGCACTGCGCGGCATGGAGACATAGAACACATGGGTGCTCGGATCGGTGAAATGGGCAATGCCGGGCACTTCATTGGGGTCAATATAGACCGAGCCTCTGGCGCATTCGGCATCGCTGCCGCCCCGCTGTGTGATCTGGAAACCCGCCAGCAGCGGCGCATGGATCAGGATATTGTCGGCCTCTTCGGCGGCCAGGGCGCGCGTGCGTTCCGTCGTGCATTGGGCATGCACGGTGGAGGCAATGATGGCATCAGGCAGCACGGCAATGGACGTCGTCGATGTGAAACTGTGCGGATCATGGGGCAGAATCTGCAAGCGGCAGATCGATGCCGCCGCATCCTGGAACGCTGGGACACGGTGCTGTGGTTCGAAGTCCATTGCGGACAAGGAATATAACGGCACGGCGCCCCATCCCCGACATTGCATACCGGCGGACAGCTTTGCCCGACAGGGCGATTTTGACAAGTCAGCGCGTTCAAACGCCCTGCAGCCGCGATCTCCGGGCCCGCACCGGCATTTTGCGACATGTCGCGATGATCCAGGGGGCCGCTTTCGCTGCCGGCTTGCCGCGCGGATAATGCTGCGGACAAGCGGCCTGTCCGGGTAGGGACAGGCGACGCGACAATGGATCACCGACAGTCCGAACGCATTTGCCGGCAATAGCCGCGCCGGCCAGGCCCGATTCCCGGCAGCCGCGCGGAGGCAGGCGCCGCGCGCCTGTCGTGCCGCTGCTATTATGGCCCGGTCTTGATGGGGTTGAGCCGGCGCCAGGCGGCATATTCCTCATTGGCGTCGGGATGGAGCGGATAATAGCGCTGCAGCGGCGCGCCTGCCATCAGCTTCATGCGCGAGAACTCTTCCCATTCGGCATGTTTCTGGCCATCGGCGATCACCTGTTCGGCCATCGAGACCGGCACCACGACCGCGCCGTCGTCATCGGCCACGATAATGTCGCCGGGCACCACGGTGACGCCGCCGCAGGCAATCGTCACATTGACCGCAAACGGA
>CAXBHD010000309.1:0-3485 GCA_963975335.1 uncultured Devosia sp.
GCCGGCATCCGCGCCGAAATGTTCCTGGGCAATACCAAGAATTTTGGCAAGCAGGTCGCCTATGCCGACAAGCGCAACGCTCCCGTCGTCATCATCGAGGGCAGCCAGGAGCGTGAGCAGGGCATTCTCCAGATCAAGGATCTGGTCGCCGGTAAAGAGGCCGCGGCCGCCATCACCGACAATGCCGAATGGAAGGCCGCCCGCCCTGGCCAGTTCGAGATCAAGCGCGAAGACCTGGTTTCGGCGATCCAAAATCTGCTGAGTCAGCCATGACGGGTGCCGCGCTGCGTCGCGCCCAGCTCGAAGCGCTGGTGGAAGCCCAGGGCGCCACCCGCGCCACCCCGCCTCTGCTGCTGTCGGCCGATGCCTATTTCGATCTGGCCGGCGAGGAATTCGGTCGCCGCCTGCTGCTGACCACCGATGCCACCGGCGCCGAACATTGCCTGCGGCCAGATTTCACCCTGCCCATCGTCCAGGCCTATATTGCCGACGGCGTCGGCCAGCCGGCCGCCTTCTCCTATCTTGGCCCCATTTTCCGCCAGCGCGAGACGGGGGCTGCCGAATTCGACCAGGCCGGCATCGAGCTCCTGGCCCAGCCCGATGGCGATGTCGCGCTCGATCAGGTGCTGACCTTTGCCCGCGCCGCCGCCTCCATCTTTGGCGTGGCGCCTCGGATCCGCCTTGGTGGTGTCGGCCTCTTCGAGGGCCTCTTGGCCCAGGCCGACATGCCCGATGCCTGGCGCCCCCGCATCCGCAACCGCTTCGGCCATACCGAGGCGCTCGATCGCCTGCTGACCCGCCTCGAAGCAGCCCCCGATCTGCCGCGCGCAGCCCAGCCCAGCCGCGACGACCTGATTGAGGATGTCACCGCCCAGATGGTCGCCGCCGGCCTCAGCCTGTCGGAAGGGCGTACCCCCCAGGAAATCGCCGACCGCTATCTCGAGCAGCAGGCGCTCGACGCTGCTCATGTGCCTCCAGCCACCCTCAAGCTGCTGCGCGATTATCTCGCCATTTCCGGCCCGGTCCTGCAGGCGCTCACCCAGATCGAATCCCTGGCGCAGCAGCATCGGCTGATGCTGGGCGCGCCCATCCGCGCCATCCGCCGCCATCTCAATGGCCTGGGCGAAGCCAAAGTCAGCTTTGACGCCAGCTTTTCGCCCCGGCTCGATTACTATACCGGCATCGTTTTTGAACTGACCGGCCCGGGTGGCGAAATCCTCGCCTCGGGCGGCCAGTATGATCGTCTGCTCGAGCGGCTCGGCGCCACTGCGCCCATCGCCGCCTCGGGCTGTTCGGTCTGGGTCGATCGCCTTGAAGCGGAAATCATCTCATGACCGGCATTACCCTGGCAGTCCCTTCCAAGGGGCGGCTCGAAGAGCTCACGCGCGACTGGTTTGCGCAAAAGGGTCTGACCATTACCCGTCCGGGCGGTGCCCGCTCCTATCTGGGCGCCATCGAGGGCATGCCCGAAGTTACCGTGCGCTTTTTCCCCGCCGCCGAAATTGCCCGCGAACTGATCCGCGGCAGCATCGATATCGGCGTTACCGGGCTTGATCTCATCCACGAGACCAGCGAGGCAGGCCCCGCCAGCATATCGATCGCCAGCGAGCTCGATTTCGGCCGGGCCGATTGCGTCGTCGCCGTGCCCGAGGCCTGGATCGATGTCACCCATATGCACGATCTGGCCGACGTGGCCTCCGATTTTCGCGCCCGCCACGGCCGCTGGCTGCGCATCGCCACCAAATATATCACCATTACCCGGCAGCATTTCGCCAAGGCCGGCATTGCCGAATACCGCACGGTCGAGAGCCTTGGGGCCACCGAGGCGGCCCCGGCATCGGGCGTTGCCGATATCGTCGTCGACATCACCACCACCGGCTCGACCCTGGCCGCCAATGGCCTGCGCGTACTCGAAGATGGCGTCATGCTGGCCAGCCAGGCCTGCCTGATCGTCTCGCGCACCGCCGATTGGTCAACCGAGCGCCGCGCCACGCTCGATCAGGTGCTGGCGCGTCTCGGCGCCAGCGCCGGCTTCTAGTGGCACGCGTCGCACGGCGCCCGATTGCGTCGGCCCGCCGATTCACGCCACAAGGGGGCGCTAGCTGCCTTGGGGGGCGCCTTGGCCGATCCGCTTGAACTGACCATCCTGATGCCCTGTCTCAACGAGGCCGAGACCCTGGCAATCTGTATTGCCAAGGCCCGGCAATTTCTCGCCACCAGCGGCATCCACGGCGAAGTCCTCATTGCCGACAATGGCTCCACCGATGGCTCGCAAGCCATTGCCGAAGCCGCTGGCGCGGTGGTCGTGCCGATCGAACAGCGCGGCTATGGCGCTGCCCTGGCCGGCGGCATCACTGCCGCCCGCGGCCGCTACATCATTATGGGCGATGCTGATGACAGCTACGATTTCGCTCACCTCGAAGCCTTTATGACCCAGTTGCGCGATGGCGCCGATCTGGTCATGGGCAATCGCTTTGCCGGTGGCATCGCCCCCGGGGCCATGCCCTGGCACCATCGCTATCTCGGCAACCCGGTGCTCAGCGCCCTCGGCCGGCTGTTCTTTCACACCCCGATCAGTGATTTCCATTGCGGCCTGCGCGGCTTTTCCCGCGACGCCATTATCCAGCTCAACCTGCGCACCATCGGCATGGAATTCGCCTCTGAAATGGTGGTCAAGGCCACGCTGGCCCAGCTCGATCTGCGCGAGGTGCCCACCACATTGGCCAGGGATGGTCGTTCCCGCCCGCCCCATCTACGCTCCTTCCGCGATGGCTGGCGCCATCTGCGCTTTCTGCTGCTCTTCTCCCCCCGCTGGCTGTTTCTCTATCCCGGCATCGTCCTGCTGTGGCTCGGCCTGCTCGTCGGCGCCATTCTCCTGCCCGGTCCGGCCCGCCTAGGCGGCATTAATTTCGACGTCCATACCTTCCTGATCGCCGCGCTCTGCATCATTGTTGGGCTGCAGTCGATTTCCTTTGCCGTCATCGGCCGCCGTTTTGCCTCCCGCTATGGCTTCATCCCGCGCTCCGACCATTACGATCGCCTTCTCGAGGCATTGACGCTGGAGCGCATCCTGCTGGTGGCCATCCTGCTGATGCTCACGGGCCTGGCTGCCCTGTTCTGGGGACTGGGCGAATGGGCGGCGCGCGATTTCGGCAATCTCAATCCCAGCCGGACCATGCGCCCCGTCATTCTGGCCATGACCGCCCTGGTATCCGGCTTCCAGCTGATGATGAGCGGCTTCATGTCCTCCATGATCAACATTCCCATCCAGGAGCGGCGCATCGCCGACAGCCCGATGCCCGACGATTCCCTGCAGCGCCGTCGCGAACCTGATCGGACCTGACCTCTATGCTCGACCCCTTGATCCTGCTGGCCTTGGCCGCAGTCGGCCTGGTGGCCGGCTTTGTTGATGCCATTGCCGGGGGTGGCGGCATGATCGCGCTGCCCGCTTTGCTCTCGGTGGGCCTGCCGCCAGTGGCGGCCCT
>CAXBHD010000310.1:0-3482 GCA_963975335.1 uncultured Devosia sp.
CGGTGAACAGCTTGCGCTGGATCATCTCGGACTGGTTGGGGCGGTGCAGGCGGATGGCGACGTCGGCCTCGCGCATGGCCAGGTCGAGTTCGGCGTCGTTGAGGCGGATCTCGAGCTGGATCAGCGGATAGAGCTTGAGGAATTCGTCGAGCCGCGAGCTCAGCCAGGTCGAGCCAATACCCACCGTGGTGGTGACGATGAGCGGGCCGGTGGGGGTGTCCTGGCTCTCGGACATCTGGGTTTCCACCTGCTGGAGTTCCCAGTGCATGCGGTGGGCGGTGCGGAACAGCTGCTCGCCCACTTCGGTCAGCACCAGGCCGCGCGCATGGCGGATGAACAGCTTGAGGCCCAGATCATCTTCGAGCGCTGAAATCTGTCGACTGACAGCGGACTGGCTCATGCCGAGCTTTTCCGCGGCATGGGTAAAACTGCCCGACTCGGCGGCGGTATGAAAGATCCGGAGTTTGTCCCAGTCGAGCATGTCTTTTGACGCTTTCTATTTGGGTCGTCGGTCGAGCTACTCCGCCGCTTCGGCGAGTTCGTGTTCGGCGAGAAAACGTTCGGCGTCCAGCGCGGCCATGCAGCCCATGCCCGCAGCGGTAACGGCCTGACGATAGACATCGTCGGTGACGTCGCCCGCGGCGAACACGCCGGGAATATTGGTCTGGCAGGTGCCCGGTTTGACCTGGAGATAGCCGCCGGGCTTCATGTCGAGCTTGCCGGCAAAGATCGCGGTGGCCGGGGCGTGGCCGATGGCGATGAAAATGCCGTCAATGGGTTGCTCATAGGTGCGGTTGAGCGCGAGATCGCGCAGGGTGACGGTATTGACCGAGGGCGGCATGGCCGAGCCGCCGACTTCGGCGATCTCGGTGTTCCAGCGCACTTCGATCTTGGGATTTTTGAACAGGCGCTCCTGCAGGATGCGCTCGGCGCGGAATTCGTCGCGGCGATGCACGACAATCACCTTGGAGGCGAAATTGGTCAGGAACAGGGCCTCCTCGACCGCGGTATTGCCGCCGCCGACCACCAGCACTTCCTTGTTGCGATAGAAAAAGCCATCGCAGGTAGCGCAGGCGGAGACACCGAAGCCCTGGAATTTCTGCTCGCTGGGCAGGCCGAGCCACTTGGCCTGGGCGCCGGTGGCGATGATGACGCTGTCGGCGGTGTAGATCTCGCCGTCATGTCCGGTCAGCACGAAGGGGCGGCGGTCGAAATCGACATGGGTGATGATGTCGCTGACAAAGCGGGTGCCGACATGGGCAGCTTGGGCCTTCATCTGGTCCATCAGCCAGGGGCCCTGGATCACATCGGCAAAGCCGGGATAGTTTTCCACATCGGTGGTGATGGTCAGCTGGCCGCCGGGCTGCAGACCCTGAATCATGATGGGGTCGAGCATGGCCCGCGCTGCATAGATCGCGGCCGTATAGCCGGCAGGGCCGGACCCGATGATCACAACTTTGGCGTGCATCGCACCGCTCTCCAACTCATGGAAGTACTCCCTCAGAGCCTAGTTAAGGGCCGAAGGGGTACTCTTTCAAGGCAAACCGTTCACGCACCCGGCACAGGCCTGTGGAACGCGCGGAAATATCACACTTATAGTGAGCAAAAGACCAATTGCCGCGTGTCAGGCATAGACGATCTTGAGGATTTCATAGCTGCGCGCGCCGCCGGGAGCCGCCACTTCGAACGAATCGCCTTCGGATTTGCCGATCATGGCGCGGGCGATGGGCGAGGAAATCGAGATGCGGCCAGCCGAGGCATCGGCTTCGGGATCGCCGACGATCTGATAGGTCTTTTCTTCCTCGGTGTCCTCATCGATATAGGTCACGGTGGCGCCGAACTTGACCGAGCTGCCGCTCAGCTTGGTGACGTCGATGACGTCGGCCAGCGCCAGAATGGTCTCGAGTTCCTTGATGCGGCCCTCATTGAGGCTCTGCTGTTCCTTGGCGGCGTGATATTCGGCGTTTTCCGACAGATCGCCGTGAGCACGCGCTTCCGAGATCGCCTCGACAATGCGGCGGCGCTCAGTGGCAGTACGGAGCTCATATTCGGCAGCAAGGGCCTTTTGACCGCCCACTGTCATCGGGATCTTTTCCATTTCGTCGCCTCCAATCGGCACGTCAGTCAAATCAGACGTCAGTCAATAGCCAACCCCAGCCAAAATCCGTTCGGCCTACGCGTCACGATAGTTTTAGGGGAAAGCGCCTCAAATTGCCCGGCTGGTGCCCTGCGGTCAAGCCGGTGTGGTCAGGAACATGGTCATGTCCACACGCGCTTTCAAGCCAGAGGCCGGTATTGCGCCGCCAGGGAGCGGATTTCGCGGGGGCGAGGGGGGTGGACCGGCCCCTTTGGGTGCATCCTGCCATTCACGCCTAGCGCTCATCGCCTTCTCGGCTAAAATTGCTCGACCGGCGCGATCGTGCGACTGCGGGGCCGCCTCGAAGAGTCACAAAACTGTCGTCTGGGCATGCGTAGTGGCGACAAACCGGGAGGCAGCGATGACCGACTTTGCCAATCAGAATGATCTCGACCGCATTCGCGCGGAAATTACCGACAGCTTTGACGAAGAGCTCGAGCTGCAATTTGAGGACGATCAGCTCGAGGCGCTGGCCGGGGGCGAGGAGCGTCCGGGCGGCAAGACGCTGGATCGACGCATTTATTTCCGCGAACTGTTCCGCATGCAGCACGAATTGGTGCGGCTGCAGGACTGGATCGCCCATCACCGGCTCAAGGTGGCGGTGATCTTTGAGGGGCGCGACTCGGCCGGCAAGGGCGGCGCCATCAAGCGCATCACCCAGCGGCTCAATCCGCGCGTCTGCCGCGTCGTGGCGCTGCCGGCGCCGAGCGACCGGGAAAAGACGCAGTGGTATTTCCAGCGCTATGTGCCCCATCTGCCGGCAGCGGGCGAAATGGTGCTGTTCGACCGCTCCTGGTACAATAGGGCGGGCGTGGAACGGGTAATGGGCTTCTGCACCCCGGCCGAGCTCGAAGAGTTCTTCCGCACCGTGCCGGAATTTGAAAAAATGCTGATCGGCTCGGGTATTATCCTGATCAAGTTCTGGTTCTCGATCAGCAATGAAGAGCAGGAATTCCGCTTCCGCATGCGCATCGACGATCCGCTCAAGCAGTGGAAGCTGTCGCCGATGGACATGGAATCGCGCCGCCACTGGGAAGATTATACCAAGGCCAAGGAAGACATGCTGGCGCGCACGCATACCACCGAATCGCCCTGGTGGATCGTCGATGCCGATGACAAGAAACGGGCCCGGCTCAACACCATTGCCCATCTGCTCTCGGCCATTCCCTATGCCGACGTGCCCAAGCCGGAAATCGTGCTGCCCGAGCGTATCCGCCATCCTGACTATGCGCGCGGCCCGGTGCCGCCGGAAATGTATGTGAAGTCTGTCTATTGAGGCAGGCGCGCGGCTCACCCTTCTCCCCTGAGGGGAGAAGGTGGCCCGAAGGGCCGGATGAGGGGTTCA
>CAXBHD010000311.1:0-3478 GCA_963975335.1 uncultured Devosia sp.
CAGCCAGATCCCGACCTCGACCGGCGCGGCCAAGGCCATTGGCCTGGTGCTGCCCGAACTCAAGGGCAAGCTCGACGGCGTCTCGATCCGCGTGCCGACCCCCAATGTCTCCTGCGTCGACTTCAAGTTCATCACCAGCCGCGACGTGACGGCCGATGAGATCAACCAGGCCATCCAGAAATATGCCGAAGGCGAGCTCAAGGGCATTCTGGGCTTCACCACCCAGCCCAATGTCTCGATCGACTTCAACCATGACAGCCATTCCTCCACCTTGGCCTTCGACCAGACCAAGGTAATGGGCGGCAATTTCGCGTCGATCCTGTCCTGGTACGACAATGAATGGGGCTTTTCCAACCGCATGGCCGACACCGCCGTCGCCATGGGCAAGACACTCTAGGCCCGGCCAGATCGCGCTGCATCAGAGGGCGTCCCATCGGGGCGCCCTTTTTGTTGCCGCCCATTGCCAGCCCCTCTGGCATTGGCCAATATCGACCCACTCCACGGTGCGGGACTGCCATGAGCCTTGATCGATCCCTCCGCTGGCGCGGCCTGGCCGCTGCGTCGCTCGAACACTGCCATGTCATCGCCAGTGTCCGCGACACGAGGGTGCGCAGCGTCATCATCACCCCCGGTTTCGGCCTGTTCTACCGCCTCAAGCTCGACGAGGTCGGCCATGTCCGCACCGTCAGGCTCGAGCGCACCGATGGCGCTGTGCTGGAACTGTTCAGCGATGGCGCCGGCAATTGGAGCGATGACCGCGCCGACCCGCTGCCGGCTTTGCGCGGCTGCCTCGACATCGACCTCTCGGCCTCCCCGCTGACCAATTCCCTGCCGCTCTGGCGCTGCGACTGGATCATCGGCCAGCCGCAGCTTTTTGCCATGGCCTGGATCGATGCCGAGGCTCTGACCGTCCAGCGCGACGAGCAGATCTATACCCGCCTCGACGACACAAGCTTCCGCTACCAGTCGGCCGATGGCGACTTCGAGCGGGTCATCACCGTCGATGGCGACGGCCTCGTCCTGGACTATCCCGGCCTGTTCGAGCGGGCAGCCTAGAACCCGCGCCGCTAGCGCACCGCCGCCCGAGCGGCCACCACTCCCGCCGTCCGGGCCCGCACCTCAGGCGTGGCCAGACAGGTCGCGACCGCCTCATAGCCGGGCGCCCCCGGATAGGGCGCCACCAGGGTCGGCGGACTGTGATTGGCCGGGCAGAGGATGATCGCTTCGCCCGGGCCCACTGCCGCCAGATCGAGAATGGCGGAGGATCGCGTCATCAGCATCAGCCGCGGCAGCGAGCTGGCCGCGCGCCGTAGATAGGCAATCAGCGCCGCCTGGGTCGCGTGATCAAGCCCGTCCTCCACCATGTCGACGACCACCGTTTCGTCCTGCTCGCCCGCCAGGCCGGCCAGCAGCGCCATCAGCGCCGGACTATCGCTGGCACCGTCATCCAGCAGCCAGTCCCGTGCCGCGTCGACCCGGCGCCCAAGCGCAACATCCGCCACCAAGTGGTCAGCGACAGCCGCGCTATCGCCCTCCAGCCGCTCGAGCCCCAGGAAACGCCCGCCGGGAATGGCGTCCGCCAGGGCCCGGGCCAGCCGCGTCTTGCCGCTGCCCAGCGGCCCGATAATGAAGGTGAGGGGCGCGAGGCTCTTGAGCACAAAGCGCTCCCCGCCCCAGGGCCAGGGCAGGTCCAGCGCGACGCCCGTGCCGCTGCCTGCCGCATCAAGCACGCCTGCCAGGGCGGGCATCTGCCCCTCGGACAAGGCCCGGCGCAGCTCCTGCACCTTGGCCATGGCGACCACCAGCCCCTCCTGGCGCGCCTTGAGCACCATCTGGTGCGTCTCGAGGGCAATGCCCAGATCGCGGTGGTCACCGGCCAGCACCCGTCCCACTTCCATCAGACTGAGGCCGAGCTGGCGCAGCGCGACAATATCGGCGGCACGGGCCAGCGCGGCCGTGTCATAGACCCGCCAGCCCGCCGCCGTCCGCCCTGGCGTCACCAGGCCACGATCCTCGTAAAGGCGCAGCGCCTTGCTGGAAATGCCCAGCCAGCTGGCGGCATCGGCATGTTTGAGACTGCGTTGGAAACCTGTCACGACTCACCTCTTGGTCTGGTTGATCGCCTGCTCTATCCGGCCTGCCCCAAGGGCGGGGTCAAGCCCTCCTGGCCAATCCGCCCCGTTGCCGGTCACGCCCTGTTCATCGCCTCGGCCTTGTCACCGCCGAGTCATCAAACTAGCCTAGGATTCGCAGCATCTGGGTTGCGGGAGCAAAGTCCATGTTCCACATCATGCCGCGCATCTTTGCCAGCCTGCCACTGGCGTCGCTGCTCATTGGTTTTGCCGCGCAGGCCGGCCTGCTGGTCGTGCCCCCCGCTCTGACCGCGCTCTATGTCCTGGCCCGCGATCGCGTCATCCGTCGCCGTGTCGGCCACGCCGCCTGGCCCAGCGATGGCTTTGCCCGCCATGTGCTGGTCGATGATCTGGGCCAGTTGATCTGCTTTACCCTGCTTGGCCTGCCGCTGTTCTTTGCCGGCCATGCCATGCGCACCATGCTGCTGGGCGCTTCAGCTCCAGCAGATTTTTGTCTGCCTTGCCTTCCCCCTCCGCCACCGCTCTGCTACGCCACCGCTGACAGACAATCCGGAGGCCTGGTCAATGAGCGCGACATTCAAAACCCTTGATGAGCTTGATCTCACCAACAAGCGCGTGCTCTTGCGGGCCGATCTCAATGTCCCCATGCAGGACGGCGCGGTCAGCGACGCCACCCGCATCGAACGGCTGGTGCCCACCATCCGCGAAATCGTCAAGCATGACGGCAAGGCCATCCTGCTCAGCCATTTCGGCCGCCCCAAGGGCAAGGTCGACCCCGAATTCTCGCTCGAACAGGTCTGTTCGGCCGTCGCCGATGCCACCGGCCATCCGGTGGGCTTTGTCGCCACCGACTGGACCGATGTCACAGAGGCCCAAAAGGCCATCGACGCGGCTCCGGCCGGCTCCGTGCTGATCATGGAAAATACCCGCTTCCATCCCGGCGAAGAAGCCAATGACACAGAGCTGGCCCAGCGCATGGCGAGCCTGGGCGACGTTTATGTCAATGACGCCTTCTCGGCCGCCCACCGCGCCCATGCCTCGACCGCCGCTTTGGCCCATCTGCTGCCCGCCGCTGCCGGGCTGGGCATGCAGGCCGAACTCGAGGCGCTCGAAGCCGGCCTCGGCAAGCCCAAAAAGCCGGTCGTCGCCATTGTCGGCGGCGCCAAGGTCTCCTCCAAGATCGACCTGCTGGAAAACCTCGTCACCAAGGTCGACGGCCTCGTCATCGGCGGTGGCATGGCCAATACCTTCCTGCATGCCCAGGGCTATGGCGTCGGCAAGTCGCTCTGCGAAAAGGATCTGGCCGAAACCGCCTTGCGCATCATGGACAAGGCCGTGGACAGCGGCTGCGCCATCATTCTGCCCATCGACGCGGTGATGGCCTG
>CAXBHD010000312.1:0-3477 GCA_963975335.1 uncultured Devosia sp.
CGCCCAGGTCGCGCTCGAGGCGTTCCTGTTCGCGGCTCATCATGAGGCGTTCCTTCTTGGTGCGCAGCGCGAGCTCGTCATCGCCCATGGCTTCAAGTTCACGCAGACGGGCGATCGACTTGGAAATCGTCTGCCAGTTGGTCAGCGTGCCGCCGAGCCAGCGCGAATTGACGAAATACTGGGCCGACTGCTTGGCAGCCTCGGCGACCAGGGGAGCCGCCTGACGCTTGGTGCCGACGAACAGCACGCGGCCGCCATCAGCAACGGTGTCGGAGACGAGCTGCAAAGCGCGGCTCAGCACGGGAACCGTCTGGCTCAGGTCGAGAATGTGGATGTCGTTGCGAACGCCAAAAATATAGCGCTCCATCTTGGGGTTCCAGCGGTGCTTCTGGTGACCAAAGTGAACGCCTGCTTCAAGCAGTTGACGCATAGAAAAATCGGGCAGTGCCATGGTGGCTGCTCCTGTTTACCGGTTGATGCCGCCACGAAGCCTTGCGGCGGTTACCCGCCACCGGATGGCATTCCGGTTCCCCAAAATGCCTGCCTCGTGTGTGAAATCGCGCCGACACACGGTCGAACGCAGGGGCGATATAGGCGAAGCGGCTGAAAAGGGCAAGAGCCACCCGGCTCATGGTCGAGCCCTGCAAAATGGCTCGGCACGCCAAGCAGCGACCTGGCGCCGGCCGGCGCCGTCGTCTGCCGACCGGTCGGCTCAGCCTATTTTGCCGCCCAGTTCGTCTTCGATATGGATGGCAATGATCTCGTCGAACGAGGCGTCGCCGACAAAGCCCAGTGCAAGGGCCCGGTTGGGCGTGAAATCGCGCGGCCAGCCGGCGACGATCTCGGCAATGGCCGGATCCGGCTCCCGGCGGATCAGCGCCACGGCCTTGTCGCCGCCGATGCGGCGCAGGGCCGCGATCTGTTCACCCACCGTGGCCGAGAGGCCAGGCATGTTGAGCACGCGCCGGTGCCCCAGGGTCTCGAGGTCGAGGCTGGCCGCGTGCAGCAGGAAGCCCACGGCCCGGCGCGGGCTCACATGCCAGTGGCGCACATCGTCGTCGACCGGCAGCACGGCCTCGCGGCCGACCAGCGGCTCGCGGATGATATTGGAGAAAAAGCCCGATGCCGCCTTGTTGGGCGCGCCCGGCCGGACACAGACGGTGGGCAGCCTGATGCCGATCCCGTCAAAAATCCCCTTGCGGCTGAAATCGGCCAGCAGCAATTCGCCCATCGCCTTCTGCGCCCCATAGCTGGTGCGCGGCGTGAGAAAGAATTCGTCGTCGATCCTCTCGGGAAAGGGCGCGCCGAATACGGCGATCGAGGAGGTGAAGACCACGCGCGGCCGATAGGGCGCCCGCATTGCCTCGGCGCGGATGGCCTCGAACAGATGCCGCGTGCCATCGAGATTGATGGCATAGCCCTTGTCGAAATCGAGCTCGGCCTCGCCCGACACAATGGCGGCCAGATGAAAGATCACGTCCGGCCGGCCCGCAACCCAGTCGCGCGTGATCTGCTGCTGCGCCATATCGCCGGATGCGACGACGACCTCGCCGGCAAAGCCGGCCGGTATCGGCGCCGCCATGACATCGGCCAGGGTCAGTTTTGCAACCGGCACCCCGCCCAGACTGCCGGCTTGCGCCAGCGCCCCGGCCAGCTTGCGTCCCACCATGCCGGCGGCACCGATGATCAGAATATGCATGGCGAAGCGACTTTCTGTTCGCGTGGTTCTGACAGTGGGGGCCAGGCAAACCCGGCCCGGCACCTTGTGACGCGTCGAGTGGTGCGCGTCGCGGCAAGCCTAGCTGAGAACGGGTCAAAGACCCAGTTCATATCCGCCTCGACCGTTATCTGTTTGCACTCGCCTTGGGTTTCAACCGGACCATGATGGGCCCACCCTCGACACGTTCGACGACCAGAATCCCCGATGCCTCGGCGAGGTCGGACAGCCTGGCGAAACCATAGTTGCGCGCGTCGAAATCGGGGGATTGCTTGGCCAGGTGCTGGCCGACCTGGCCGAGATGGGCCCGGCCATCCTCATCAGCCGACGCCTCAACCGCTGTCGCCAGCATGGCGAGCGCCGCCTTGTCCAGCGAAGGGACCCTGCCCGTAGGCTTTGCTGGAGCCACGGCCGGCTGCGCTTTCACCGCAGGCATTGCCGGCGTTGGCTCGACGTCCGTCGCCTCGCCACCCAAGACATCAAAATAAACGAACTTGTCGCAAGCCGTGATGAACGGGCGTGGCGTCTTGCGCTCGCCAAAGCCATAGACCGTGGCGCCCTGCTCGCGCAGCCGCGCCGCCAACCGGGCAAAGTCGCTGTCGCTGGAGACGATGCAGAAGCCGGAGAACCGGCCGGTATAGAGCAAGTCCATGGCATCGATGATCATTGCCCCGTCGGTAGCGTTCTTGCCGGTCGTATAGGCAAACTGCTGCACGGGCTGCAGCGAATGCTCCAGCAGGCTCGCCTTCCATCCCTTGAGATTGGGGCCGGTCCAGTCGCCATAGACGCGCTTGACGCTGGCAACGCCGTAATTGGCTATTTCCGCCAAGAGGCCCGAGATGATCTTGGGTGAAGCGTTGTCACCATCAATCAGAATGGCCAGCGTTCCCGTAACCTTGTTGGCCATTGCTTCCTCCTACACCGCACTTTGGCGCGCTACTGATACACCGCTTCCAGCCTATGCCCATCCGGATCGGCCACGAAGGCCGCGTAGTAGTTCGCGCCGTAATGCGGCCGTGGACCTGGAGCGCCATGATCAATGCCACCTTGGGCCAAGGCGGCGGCGTGAAAGCGAGCCACCTCAGCGGGGGCGGATGCTGCAAAGGCCAGATGAAAGCCGGGCCCGGCCGGCCTTGCGTCCGGATGTAGGAAAAGATTGAGCTGCTCGCCACCGCCAGGCGGTCCGTATCCCAGTCCCTGCTGCCCGGTCCAAAGGCGTACATATCCCAGAGCGCCCAACGCGGCGTCGTAAAACTCTGCTGCCCTGTCGAGGTCCCATACTCCAAGCGAAAGGTGGCTCAGCATCAGTGAAACCTGACATCCGTGACGCCGTCCAGCGCCTTGATGCCGCCGGCCACTTCGGCGGTCAGCCGATAGGCCCCGGGCAGTTCGATTTCATATTCCCTTGCCCCGCCATCGCGGATGACGACGAAGTTGACCTTCCCCTCGCCGCCCCTTTTGAGCTGGGCATTGATCGAGCCCAGGGACGAGGCGCTGGCGGCGAATACCGTCAGGCGCCGGTCGATCTTGTCCTCGATGCCATCGATCGGCTCGGCGGAAAGCAGGCGCAGGCTGACGCCCTCGGCGCGCTCGTCGGCGCCCACCTGCAGGATGACGGATTTGCCCGGTGACAGGATCGCCCCGAACTGGTTGATCTGCTCGGAAAAGGCGATGACTTCGAAACTGCCGGTCTGATCGGAAAGGGTCAGGATCATCATCGGCGTGCCCTTGCGGGTGCGCCGGTCCTGCCGCCCGCTGAT
>CAXBHD010000313.1:0-3465 GCA_963975335.1 uncultured Devosia sp.
ATCCGCTCTATTACCTGCCGGGCAATGCCAATGCGACGGTGCAGCTGACGCTCTACAATTTCCAGAGCCAGTTCAACACGTCCTACAATCTGCTGTTCACCAATATTGCGCTGATCACCATTCCGCCGCTGATCGTCTTCCTGTTCTTCAATCGGCAGATCGTTGCGGGCATGACCGCTGGCGCCGTCAAAGGATAATCATCATGGCTGGCCTGGAACTGAAATCGCTGCACAAGAACTATGGTGACGTCCCCGTCATCAAGGGCGTCGACCTCAGCATCGCGCATGGCGAGTTCGTGGTGTTTGTCGGCCCGTCGGGCTGCGGCAAATCCACACTGCTGCGCATGATTGCCGGGCTTGAGGATATTACCAGCGGCGAGCTCTATATCGGGGACAAGCTATGCAATGATGTCGAACCGCGCGACCGCGGCATTGCCATGGTGTTCCAGAGCTATGCGCTTTACCCGCATATGACGGTATATGACAATGTCGGCTTCGGGCTGAAGCTGGCCAAGACTGCCAAGGATGTGCGGGACGCCAAGATCCGCGAAGCGGCGCGGATCCTGCAGATGGAGCACCTGCTCGATCGCAAGCCAGGACAGTTGTCCGGCGGGCAGCGGCAGCGGGTGGCCATTGGCCGCGCCATTGTGCGCAAGCCCGAAGTGTTCCTGTTCGACGAGCCGCTCAGCAATCTCGACGCCGCGCTGCGCGTCGACATGCGCATGGAACTGTCCCGCCTGCATCACGACCTGGGCGCGACGATGGTCTATGTCACCCATGACCAGGTCGAGGCGATGACGCTGGCCGACAAGATCGTGGTGCTCAATGGCGGCGTGGTGCAGCAGGTGGGGGCGCCGATCGAACTCTATCAGCGCCCGGCCAATCTCTTCGTGGCCGGCTTTATCGGCAGCCCCAAGATGAACTTTATCACCGTTGCCGTCCAGGCGGCGGAAGGCGGCAGCGTTACCGTGTCGGGCCCAGACCTCGCACCGCTGACCATTGCTGGCATGCGGGACGGCCTGCAGCCGGGCGAGACGCTGACACTGGGCGTGCGGCCCCATGCGCTGGTGGAAGATCCCTCGGGGGCCGTGGCCGGGCGGGTTGCGCTGGTCGAGCGGCTGGGCAACGAGACCAATCTGAGTGTGGATCTGCCGTCGGGCGCAACCATGCTGGCGGTCCTTGATGGCGATCGAAAGCTCTCCGTCGGCCAGTCCATCGCCTTCGCATTTGCGCCTGAAAGTGCCGCCTTGTTCGACAGCGACGGGCAGTCCCTGCGCGTCTAGACGAGGCTTGGTTGCGGCACCAGGCGCTATGCCGGCCCCGACGGCTCTATGACAGCACATTGCTCGAGGCTATTCCGGGCTCGCAGCCGATTTGCAGCGGCAGCGGGCCCATAGGGGGCCGCTCCCCTACACGCATGACCAGATGCGGCGTTTGACGTAGTTGTCACCGACCCGCACCGTCACCGTGCGCAGCCAGCAATCATCTTTGTCGCCATCGATGACGACGACGCGGCGCTGCGCCGAAGGCGGGGGCAGGTGCGGCTCGACGATGATCACGCGATCATGAGAGTGGTGCCTATCGACAAACACGTCTCCGGCCTGTGCCGGCACAATCAGCAGACATGGCAGGATGAACAAGGCGGCAAGCGCGGTCTTTTGCATGGGAACCTCCTGGGGGTTGCCAGGCTGATACGGGCGATCAATGCCAATTCCTTCGCCGCTTTTTGTCGGCGGGCGCGAGAAGGAAATCGATGCGCGAAGCGTAGAACCGGCATCGAGCATCGGCAGGTGACCGCTGCTCCAGACACGAGGTTCTGATGCGTAAATTCCTTGCTCCCAGCCTGCTGGCCACGCTGGCGCTTGCCCCCGGCCTCACCCTGGCCGCGGACCTGAACATGGCCGCCATTGCCCCGCTCAATGCCGCGGAGATCTATGCTGCCGATACCGCCATGGACTGGTCGGGCTTTTACGCCGGGTTCAGTGCCGGCTATGGTCTTGGTCACGAGGACCCGGTGGATCTGCAGGCCTTTCCCGACGTCGATCCGCTCACCGTTGGCGGTGTCAGCGCAGACGGCTGGCTCGGTGGCATCCAGGCCGGCTACAATCTCCAGTCCGACAATCTGGTCTTCGGCCTTGAGGCCGATCTGCAGGGGACGGACTATGCCGGCACCGGGCTGGCAACGGTTGATGGCGTGACCGCCAATGCGACCACCGATATCGGCTGGTTCGGCAGCGTGCGTCCGCGCGTCGGCTATGCCCTGGGCGATGGTCTGATTTATGCGACGGGCGGCCTGGCCTTTGGTGATCTCGACGCCACTATCGATGCCACTGGCATCCTGGGCTATAATGGCACGATCACGACGCCCGAAGAGCTGGCCTGGGGTTATGCAGTGGGCGCTGGCGCCGAATATGCGCTGACCGACCAGGTTTCCATCAAGGGGGAATACCAGTTCGTGCAGTTGCGCGCCGATGCCACCGGCACGCTGCGTAATGCCTCAGGCATCGATAGCGGCGTGGTCGGCTCGAGCCGGGTGCGCTCCAACATGCATGCCATCAAGGTCGGCCTCAATTACCATTTCTAGCGCTTTCGGGCCGGCGCCTCCCCGCCGGCCCTCAACCCCTGATGCGGCCATCCTCCATCTCGATGACGCGATCGAACAGGTCGAGGCTGCGCTGGTCATGCGTGACGACCAGCGCGGCCGCGCCGTTCTTCCTGGCCGCATCGCGCAGCAGTTCGAGTGCCTGCCGGCCGCGGACGCTGTCCAGCGCCGCGGTGGGCTCGTCGGCCAGGATCAGAGCCGGCCTTGTGGCCAGGGCGCGGCCAATAGCGACGCGTTGCTGCTCGCCACCCGATAGGCGTTTGGGGAGCTGATCGGCCCGATGCGACAGGTCGAGCTCCGCCAGGACGGAGCGGGAGAGCATCCGCCGCTCGCGGGGGGGCATGCCATTGATCTCGAGCACCACTTCTATGTTCTCGCTGGCCGTCAGGAAGGGGATGAGGTTCGGCTTCTGGAACACAAAGCCGACGCCGCGCCGCCGGATGGCGCGCAGCTCGGCCGCCGATAGCGCGGCCAGCGACAGCGAGGCCCCACCGAGTGCAATGGCCCCTGCAGTGGGTGGCTCCAGCATGCCGGCGATCATCAGCAGGGTGGATTTGCCGCAGCCGCTCGGCCCCATCAATGCCGAAAACTCGCCCTCGGCCAGCTCAAGATCGACCCCCTTGAGAACCGGCACCAGCGTGTCGCCGCTGCGGAAGGTCTTTTCGATGGCCGAAAGGCGCAAGGCAAATCCGGTCATGACAGGATTTCCTGGGCGCGCACGCCCGACGCCTTCCAGATGCCGATGGCGCTACCGACCAGCCCGGTCAGCAGCACGGCGCCGCCGACGAGGGCCAGATCGGATGGCAGCAACAGCACCCGCCGCGGGAATAGAGGGATCAGCAGCTGCTGCAGCGCCAGCCCGGC
>CAXBHD010000314.1:0-3459 GCA_963975335.1 uncultured Devosia sp.
GACCTTCTTGGCCAGCTGGCCGGTCGAGACGTTCTGCGCCACTTCCATCAGCCGCTCGAAGCGGTCCTGCATGACGTCGTCGGGCACGATGCCTTCGAGTTCATTGGCCGGCGCGCCGGTGACAGGTTCGTATTTGAAGCAGCCGGCGCGGTCGATTTCGGCTTCCTCGATGAAATCGAGCAGCATGTCGAAATCCTCCTCCGTCTCGCCGGGAAAGCCGACGATGAAGTTGGAGCGCACGGTGAGGTCCGGGACCTGCTCGCGCCATTTGAGGATGCGGTTGAGCGTCTTGTCCTGATGGGCGGGACGGCGCATGGCCTTGAGCACGCTGGGCGAGGCGTGCTGGAAGGGAATGTCGAGATAGGGCAGGACGAGGCCTTCGGCCATCAGCTCCATCACCTGGTCGACATGGGGATAGGGATAGACATAGTGCAGGCGCACCCAGGCGCCGAGCTGGCCCAGTTCCTTGGCCAGGTCATAGAATTTGGCCTTGACCGGGCGGCCGCGATAATTGGACTCGGCATATTTGATGTCGACGCCATAGGCGCTGGTATCCTGGGAGATCACCAGCAGTTCCTTGACGCCATTGCGCACGAGGCCCTCGGCCTCGCCCAGGATGCCGGCGGCCGGCCGTGAGGCCAGATCGCCGCGGATCTGCGGGATGATGCAGAAGGAGCAGCGATTGTTGCAGCCTTCGGAAATCTTGAGATAGGCATAGTGGCGCGGCGTCAGCTTGAGGCCCTGTTCGGGCACCAGGTCGAGGAAGCGATTGGGCACCGGGGGCAGGTGCTCATGCACCGCATTGACCACATTCTCGTATTGGTGCGGCCCGGAAATGGCCAGCACCGAGGGGTGGGTCTTGCGGATCAGCTCCTCCTCGACGCCCAGGCAGCCGGTAACGATGACGCGACCGTTTTCGTTAAGGGCTTCGCCGATGGCTTCGAGCGATTCCTGCTTGGCACTGTCGAGAAAGCCGCAGGTATTGACCAGCACGATATCGGCGCCGGCATAGTCGCGGCTGAAGGCGTAGCCCTGCGCGCGCAGGGTGGACATGATGCGTTCGCTGTCGACGAGGGCCTTGGGGCAGCCGAGGCTGACGAGGCCGATTTTAGGCGCTTGGCTCATGAGAGCGTCAATTTCCAATGGGAAGGATTGGGCGCGTCATACAGAGAATTTGATGGTTACGCAATGTGACTGGCCTTCAGCAGGCGCGGGGCAGGTCTGCGCGCGTTTGGTGCGTGACGGTGAACAGCGCGTCTGCAGTTATGTCTGTATTCGCAACAGTTCAAATCGGCTAGAGCGTTAGGTTCCAGCGTCAACGGGTTTGGCGGGGTCAACCAAGCTCAAAGGAGCACCTCTATGTTCGATCGTCTTTCCACCTATTCGCCGCAGGCTCTGGGCGTGCTGCGCATCGTCACCGCCCTGTTGTTCATTGCCCACGGCACGCAGAAGCTGTTCGGCTTTCCTGTCCCGGCCATGGGGCCGACCGAAGGCCTGATGCTGATCGGCGGCCTGCTTGAGGTCTTTGGCGGTCTGGCCGTGCTGGTCGGCTTCTTCACGCGCCCGGTTTCCTTCGTGCTGAGCGGCATGATGGCGGTCGGCTATTTCATGTTCCATTTCCCCGCCAGCTTCTTCCCGCAGGCCAATGGCGGCGACGGTGCCGTGCTGTTCTGCTTTGTCTTCCTCTACCTGGTATTTGCCGGCCCGGGCGCCTGGAGCGTCAACAAGAAGTAAGCTTCACCTATCGAATCAAGAAGGCCGCCCAGCGCATTGCCGGGCGGCCTTTTTATTGCGCTGCGGAACGTCTGTCAGGGCTTGCTGGGCGGCGTCCGTTTGGCGGTGCGGCGCGGCTTGAAGGTTTCGCCGGGTGTGGTGGCCGGGGCCCGGGGCGTCGAGGGCGTGGCCGCAGCCGCGGGAGCGGCCGGGGTGGCGGTGGCGGCACTGGGCGCCCTGGCCGGGGCGGTATAGGGGGCCGGTTCGGTGGCCGGGGTGATATATTCGTCGGCCTCGGCATAGTCGGGCTCGTCGCCATGCTCGGCCAGGTCGCGGATGGCGTCGCGCACCTCATCGATCAGCGAGGACGAATAGCGGGCGCGGTTGACCGTTTCGCCGCTGCCCTCATGCGTCTTGAACCAGACCAGCAGCGCCTCGCAGCCGATGCGCAGGACGATCAGAGCCAGCAGGCCGAAGACCAGGATTTCGAGAATGCCCCAGAGCCCGGTGCCGAAACCATAGCCAAAGGTCAGGAACAGGTGGCTGATCGCCCAGAGCAGGATGCCGGCCAGGCCCAGCGCATAGAGAATGGGCACCAGTTTGGGGGACAGGATGGCATCGAGCCGGAACAGGGTCTGGCGGGTGAACAGGCGCTTGAGGTCGTCCAGCGTCATGACGGGCTCCTTGGGAATGGCATTATACGGCAGTGAGTCGATTGTTACGCAACTTCGTCTGTCAGGCCAGCCCCGACAAGGCCTTGCTCGGATGCGGCTATGGTCGGGCCGAAACGGGCCTCGAAACTGGCGCGCAGCACGGAATCGACCTCGGGCAGCGATACGAGATGGCCGAGATCCTCGAAACTGGTGACCCCGCCATCGGTAATGCCGCAGGGGACGATGCCGCTATAGTGACCGAGATCGGGTGCCACATTGAGCGAGATGCCGTGAAAGGTCACCCACTTGGACACGCGCACGCCAATGGCGGCGATCTTGTCCTCGGCAAATGCGCCTTTGTCGGGCCGCTTGACCCAGACCCCGATGCGCGGCGCCGGGCGGCTCTCGGCGGCAATATTGAAGGCGGCCAGCGTATCGACCACCCAATCCTCGAGCCCCTGTACCAGGCAGCGGATGTCGCGACCGCGCTGGGTCAGGTCGAGCATGACATAGGCCACGCGCTGGCCCGGGCCATGATAGGTATATTGCCCGCCGCGGCCTGCATCGAACACGTCAAAGCGGGGCGACAGCAGGTCCTCGGGCCGGGCCGAAGTGCCCGCCGTATAGAGCGGGGGATGTTCGAGCAGCCAGATGGCTTCCTCGGCCTCGCCCCGGGCAATGGCGGCGGCCCGCGCCTGCATGGCGGCCAAGGCGGCGGGATAGGGCACGGGGGCGGCGGAAATGATCCACTGCACCGGCTGGTCGTCGGTTCGTGCCAATTTGCTACGCATTTGGCAGGTGTCGTCACGATTTGTTAACGGTTCGATAACCATGGGTGCCAGAGGATACTTTCACATCGGATGCAACGGCCCGCGACGGCGGCGCCAGGACGGGCTGAGACATATCTATGGGCACCTTAGACAATATTGAAGTGGACATCACGGTCGAACTGGGCGCCACCAATATGCCGATCCACCATTTGCTGCGCATGGGCCGTGGCGCCGTGATCGAACTGGATGCCGGCGAAAACGATCCGCTCTGCATCTATGCCAATGGCACGCTGATCGCGCATGGCGAAGTCAGCGTCGAGGAC